>CAZYWA010000035.1:0-26050 GCA_964650975.1 uncultured bacterium | reverse complement strand
GGGGCTGGTTCCCGTCTATCTGACTCTGACGTTGCTCCTCACGGCGTGCCTGTTGTTCCAGGTCCAGGCGCGCAACGAGGAGCGCCGCCACCTCGCGCACCACGGCGATCCGTATGCCCGGTACTGTCACCGGGTGGGGCGATTCCTGCCCTGGACCGGCCGCTGGCCAGAAGCCGCGCCCCGCGCCGACCCGTGACACCGAACCTCGACGTGCGTCCCCGCAACACGAGGAAGCTCGTGAAAGGGCCCGCGCGCCATAGGCGCGGGGACGAGCGAAGCGAGCCGACTTGGGGGTGGGGCTCCGAAGGTCTCCGCAAGACCCCGCAGAAGACGCCGGGGCGGGGGGCTGGAACAGCCCCCCGGCGCAACACAGCGAGGCTTTTTGCCGCCCTCGTCGCGGCGGGCGCGCTCGGCGCCATCGCGGTGTCGAGCGCTCACGCCTACGATCCGTTTCTGCACGAGCAATTCCCGGTGGTGGCGTTCGAGGATCGATCCGACGCCCTCGCTCAACCGGTCGCGGTGGCGACGTTGCCCGATCTCGCTGCATTCCGCGCCGCCTTCTACGAGGCCGCGTCCACCCGGCTCTCACCGGAGCTCTCCGCCCGGTTCCGCGCGCGCTACCCGACGTCCGAGGGCTTCGACTCCTACCGCTTGAAGGAGCTGCTGGGCCTCAACCCGGCGAAGGACGTGTGGAGCTTCGACCGAGTTCCACCTCCGGGGTCGGTCACGGTGCTCCACGCGCTCCAGGACGGCTCCCGCTTCCCCGAATCCGATCTGCGCGCCGCCGACCGGTTCTACCGCGACGAAGCGCGCGAGCCGGTGCTCGCCCCCGACGGCAGCCCGCTTCCCTTCGATCCCATGACGCTCCGGATGGGAGGCCTCACGGGTCTCGGGAGCATGGGACACGCCCACTACGCGCTGCCGAAGGGACCGCTCAGCGACGACCCGGCGGTTCTCAAGAAGGATCCCCGTCACTTCGCGATCCCCCCCGACGTCAAGACCTGGGGCGCCGACTTCGTGCAGACCTACCTCGACCTGGCCCTGCTGGCGCACGCCTCCGGCCTTTCGGGCACGCCCTGGCTGTCGCGGGTCTTCGAGGGAACCGCGTTCCTCCACCTGACCGACATCTGCAACCAGATCCACACCGTGCAGGTCGGGCTCTACGACTTCTTCTTCGACGCGAAGCTCGAGTCGTGGAAGGAGCAGGCGCTCAGCTTGTTCGGCTTGCGGTGGAAGCCGGAGCCTTTCGAGAAGATCGGCATCCGCATCCTGGCCAGCCACCACACGCTCTCCGAGGCGCTCTTCGCCCGGCGCATGAAGGAGCTGCTGAACGGTACGGCGCCTCCGGCCCCAGGCCTGGGTTCCGCCGAGCTTGCGGGGGCGTGGCGCGCGCTCGCCACGGCGCCTCCCGAGCTCGAACGCACGCTCGACGACTCGGCCGGCGCGGGGAGATCTGCGCGCGAGCGCGCCTCGGGCCCGTTCGCGATGGAGCTCGCCCAGAACCTCGTCGAGCTGGGGAGCCCCGAGGGGCCGGAGGTCTACCGGCTGATCCGTGCCGTCGCGATCCCCGGGCTCTCGGGCCGCAAGCTGAAATTCGACAAGGATCATGACGATCCCGACCTTTTCATCCAGGACACGAAGGACCCGAAGGTGGCCGCGGCGCTGCGCGACTTCTACGCGCTCGAGGTGCGTGCGCTGGTGCGCGTGGGGGCCGCGATGCGCGCGCTCGATGACCTCTACGTCGCCGAGTCGGGTCCCGAGGTCCTCGAGCCCTGGGACCCCGTGGTCCTGACGCGGCTCGTCCAGACCCAGCTCGACTACCTCGACGGCGCGGAGGCCCGCCGGCGCCAGTACCTGGCCGATCGCGGAATCACGCCGCCGCCGGCACCATCGACATCGCCCGCATCCGAAGGACCTCGATGAGCCGGGTGACGGAGGCGGACGTGGTGGTCGTGGGCGGCGGCGTGGCCGGCGCCACGACCGCGCGCCTGCTCGCCGAGGCGAACCATCGCGTCGTCGTCCTCGACAAGGCCACCTTCCCGCGCGACAAGCCTTGCGGCGAGGGAGTCATGCCGACCGGCGTGCGCCTCCTCTCCCGCCTCGGCATCCTGCCGAACATCTCCCCTGAAGAGTCCCATCCCATCCGCGGCGTCCGGTTCGTGACCCGCGACGACGCAACGATTCAGGGCGATTTCCCGGACATCGGCGACGGCTTCCACGTGGGGATGGGCGTACGGCGGACGGTCCTCGACGCCCACGTGCTGGCTCACGCCCGCGCGCACACCGGTGTCGAGATCCACGAGAGCGAGCCTGTCGAGGACGTCCTCTTCCCCCCGTCCGGTCCCGCGGAGGTGGTGACCGCGGAGGGGCGGTACCGGGCGCGCTTGATCGTGGGTGCGGACGGCGTGCGCTCGCTGGTTCGCCATCGACTCGGCCTCGAGCGCCCGCGGGGGCGCCGCCAGCGCTTCGGGATCCGGGCGCACTTCCGGCCCGGCGACCCGAGCACGATCGAGGACTACGTCTCCGTCCACATGCACCCGCCGGGCGAGTCCTACGTCACTCCGGTCGGGAACGACGAGATCGAGGTGGCGCTCTTGATCGAGAAGCCCTTCATGAAGGCGTTCGCGGGGAACGCGACCGAGGAGCTCGAGCGCTTCGTGAAGGCCGATCCGCGCTTGCGCGCGCGCCTGTCGGGAGGCACGCGCACGTCTCCGGTGCTGGTCTGCGGTCCATTCGACGTCCGCGTGAAGTGCCGAGTGGCCGATCGCGCGGTGCTCGTGGGAGACGCCGCGGGCTATCTCGACCCCGTCACCGGCGAAGGGATCTCGCTGGCGCTGCAGAGCGCCGTGTGGGCCGCCGCCACCATCGACACAGCCCTTCGTGGCGACCGGCTCTCGGCGGCGGACCTCCTTCCCTACGACCGCCGGATGACCCGAGCCATTCGCCACTACGCGCTGCTCACCCGCGCGCTCCTGGTCCTGGCCCGGCGCCCACGAGCGGCCTCGTTCCTCATCCGGCGCATGGCTCACGCCCCGGCGCTCTACTCGAAGCTCCTCGCCATCAACTGCGGCGTCCGCACGTTCTGGGACTTGAGGCCAGCGGATCTCCGCGCGCCGCGAACGTCAGGCCACGACCCCGCATTGCCCTCCGAGTCGCCGCCCAAGGGTGCCGACGGAGCGGCGCTCGTGAACCCCGCTCTCCACCCGTGAGACGGGAACCAAGGATCGAACATGGCACGCATTGCTTCCATCGCCACCGCAAACCCACGTCACCGGATCGACCGCGAGCAAGCGCACGCGATCCTGAAGCGGTGCGCCGAGCACCTGGGCATGAAGCTCCGCCCGCTGAGCCGGATCCTCGACAACACCCAGATCGAATCGCGCTACACGGTCCGGAGCTGGGAAGAGATCGACGCGCCGATGCCCTTCGGGGAACGCAACAACCTCTACATGCAGCAGTGCCTCGAGCTCGGGGAGCGCGTGGCGCGAGAGGCCGTCCTGCGCGCCGGCCTGACCCCGGGCGACATCGACTCCGTGATCAGCGTCTCGTGCACCGGGCTCATGATCCCGGCCCTCGACGCCTACTTGCTCAACCGCATGGGGCTCTCGGCGAACATCCGGCGGACGCCGATCACGGAGCTCGGTTGCGTGGCTGGCGCGGTGGGCCTGGCCCGAGCCTGGGAAGAGCTCCAGGTCTATCCCGCTTCGAACGTCCTGCTGCTGGCGGTGGAGCTGCCGTCCCTGACCTTCCAGCCGGACGATCCCCGGCTGATGCAGCTCATCTCGAGCATGATCTTCACGGACGGGGCCGCGGCGGTGGTGCTCCGGAAGGGGAACGGGAATGGCTCCGGCCGGCCGTCTCCGCGGTTGCTCGGGCGGCGGATGTACACCATGCCCGACACCATCCAGGACATGGGTTACGACCTCGCCTCGGACGGGCTGCACATCGTGCTCTCGTCCTCGGTGCCGTATCTGATCAAGCGCACCCTCGGCGCGCAGCTCGACGCGCTGCTCGACGCGCACGGGCTGGCCCGCTCCGATCTCAAGTGGTTCGCGATGCATCCGGCGGGCCCCAAGGTGCTCGAGCTGGTGGCGGAGGAGCTGGGCCTCACCCGCGAGCAGCTCGCCGCCTCGTGGAAGGTGCTCGAGCGCTACGGGAACATGTCCTCGGCGGCGGTGCTCTTCGTGCTGGCCGAGATGCTCGAGAACCCGCCGGCACGTGCGGGAGATCCGGGCATCATCGTCGCCTTCGGGCCCGGCGTGACCGGCGAGCTGGTGCTCGCCCGCTGGGAAGACTGAGCGCGCCCGCGTTGCGGATTCCCGTGCATTCCGAACCCACGACATGAGGTGCCCTCGATGCTTTCGACCTTGAAGCGGCTGCGACTCGCCGTCCTGCGATGGGTGAGCGCCCAGCTCGCTCCCAGGCTGGACATGGCGCTGATGCAGCCGGCGCCGACGCCGGCCGGGCGCCTGCTCGCGGCACTCTCGGGCCTCTTCGTCAACAAGCCGCTCGCCGAGAGCATCGTGATGGGGCCGCTCACCTTCGAGATCGTGCGCACGGCGCTCAACATCGGCCTCTTCGATCGGTTGCACGAAAAACCGGGGCTCACGCTGCCCGAGCTGAGCCAGGCGCTGGCGGTCGCGATCTACCCCCTCGAGGTGATCCTGCCCGCCCTCGCCTCGCTCGGGATGGTCCACAAGATCGGCGACCGCTATTACGACGACCCGTTTCTCTCGCTGCCGCTCTTGGCGGGTGCCAACAACGACCTGCTGCGGAAGCATTTCGAGTACATGCACCACGTCATCGCGCCCGCCGGCCGGTTCATCCAGGAGACCGTGGTCGAGAACCGGCCCGCCGGTCTGCACCAGCTCTACGGGCCGGTGAAGGATTACTACCAGCGCATCTCGCTCGACGAGACGCGACGCAAGTACTTCTACGATTTCATCGGGACCTACACGCAAGTGAACCGGGATCGGGTGGCCGCGTTGCCGATCTTCTCCCGCTACCAGCGGATCCTCGACGCGGGCGGCAACACCGGCGAGATGTCGCTGGGGATCGCCCGGCACCACCCGAACGCGAGAGTCACCGTGTTCGACTTTCCGGACACGGTCGCCCAGGCGAGCGAGCGGATCGCGGCGAGCGGCCTCGGGGATCGCCTGGACGTGCTGGCGGGCAACTTCCACCAGGACGGGCTTCCCGCGGGCTACGACTGCATCCTCTTCTCCCATTTCATGGAGATGCTGTCGCCGGCTGACTACCAAGCGTGCTTGCAGAGGGCGTTCGACCGGTTGCCGGCGCGGGGCGCGGTGTGTGTCTTCACGCCCGTTCTCGCCGACGACGAAACCGGTCCGCTCACCAACGCGGTCATCAGCTCGTATTTCATGTTCCTCGCCAACGGCGAGGGAAGAATCTATTCCGCCAAGGCGATCTCGACGTGGATGGAAGCGGTCGGGTTCACGAGCATCGAGCGGCACCTGCTGCCGATGCACGAGATGGTGCTGGTGGGCACCCGGCCCGCGCGGGCAGGTTGAGAGACTCGCGATGCTCGTCTCTCAACCTGCCTGCCGATGTTTCCGCGGGGGGCTTTTCAAGCCCCCCGCCCCGAAAAAAGTGCGATTTTTTCGGGGCCCCACCCCCAAGTCGGCTCGCTTTGCTCGCCGCCTCGCCTACCGGCGAGGGCCGTTATCAACACCCCCTGCTACTCTGCGTGAGCGATAGGCCACGTCAGCTCATCGAGATACCAGCGCAGAGAAAGAGAAGACCCATGCAGCGCGGAGTCGAACCGTTTCACGTCGTGCTCGTGAAGCCCAGCAAGTACGGCGTTTCTGGCATGGTCGAGCGCTACCGGCGCGGGTTCGTGCCGAACGCGTCGCTCATGCACATGCGGAGCCTCACCCCGGCCGAGATCGAGGGGCGGGCGATCGAGGTGACCGCGATCGACGAGTACGTCGAGACGGACCTGGGCTACCTCGAGCAGCTGCGCGGCAAGGGCACGATGCTGGCGCTGGTCGGAGTGCAGAGCCACCAGTTCCACCGGGCGCTCGACCTGGCGGCGCTGGCCCGATCGCGAGGCGTCGAGCACGTGGTGATCGGCGGCCCGCACGCCATGACCTGCGATACCCGCGCGCTGCAGGGCCGAGGTGTGTCGTTCGCGCTCGCCGAGGCCGAGCTCATCTGGCACCAGATCCTGACCGACGCCATCCACGGCGGAGGCCTCGCCGACACCTACGGCGCCGACGCTCGCTGGCAGGTCGAACTCGACTCACCGGTGCTCCAGCCACCGTCCCCGCGCGAGCTCAAGCGGCACGCCATTCCGATGCTCGGGATCTATCCGGCGCGCGGCTGCCCGTACCGCTGTAACTTCTGCTCGGTCGTCAAGATCGCCGGTCATCGCGTGCGCAGCGAGCCGGTCGCGACGACGCTCGCGAGCTTGCACGCGGCCAAGCGCGCCGGCGTCAAGATGATCCTTTTCACCTCCGACAACTTCAACAAGTACGAGGCCGCGCCGGAGCTGTTGCGCGCGATGATCGACGAGCGCATCGACATGCCGTTCTTCGTCCAGTGCGACACCCAGGTCGTCGAACAAGCGGAGCTGGTCGAGCTGCTCGGGCGCGCCGGGTGCTTCCAGATCTTCCTCGGCATCGAGTCGCTCGACCGCGAGACCCTGAAGGCCGCGCACAAGAACCAGAACCAGCCTTCCCGCTACGCCGAGATCGTGCGTCTCTGCCACGCGAACGGGATCTCGTCCCACTTCTCGAACATGTTCGGTTTTCCCGAGGACTCGGAACTCTCGATCGCGGCCCACATGCGGGCACTCTTCGAGCTCGATCCCGACGCGGCCTCCTTCTACATCGTCACTCCCATCCCGGGCACCGAGCAGGGAGACGACATGCGGCGGGACGGCCTCTTGACCCAGCCCAACCTCGATCGCTACGACGCAACGGAGCTCTGCTGGCGCCACCCGCGGCTCGACGAGCGCACGCTGCGACGCTTCATGCTCGACGGCTACACCCGCTTCTACTCCCCGCGGAACATCCTGCGCCGCGGGCGGGAGTGGAACGCGCGCGTCGGCACGGTGCCCCCCTTCGGGCTCGCCTTCTACCTCGGCGTGGCGAGCTTCCACTACGGCGCGGCCCGTTTCGGCATGCACCCGATGGCGGGCGGTGCCTGGCACGTGCGCCGCGACCACGTCGACGAGTACCGCGCCTTGCGCCGCCAGATATTCGACGTCGATCAGGTCCCGTACCCGGAAAGCCTGCGCCTGCCCCCGGCGAGCGAAGCGATGAACCGCGGCATGGCCAAGAGCGCCTAGTCCGTCTTCACGCGTGCTGCAATTCCGGCTGGAGGGGGTCGGTTCGTCGACACGCAGCGATCGCCCGGCCACCGAGAGACCGGTGGCCCTCCAGCCGGAAAGCGTTCTCCGGTCGATGGACGCGGTCGTCTATTTCGGCTGCGAGGGACCGCAGCCCTCCGACTGCCGTCGTTGCCGTTCGGAGGGACGCGGTCCCTCGCGTCCGTAGCGTTGGCCCTCCGACCGGATCGCCAGGCGCGTCGTTTGGAGCGCGCCCGGTCCCTCGCGCGCGAGGCCTCAACGGAGACGACGTCGACAGCCGTTTTGCGGGCGGCGATTCCTCGCCGCCGCGAGGTCACTGAGAATGAGCTTGGTCGAACGCAGCTTTCTTCGCGAGCACCTCGTCGGTTTTTTCGCCGACCGGTAGCGCCTCCCAGAACGAGAGGACGTAGGGCTTGCGCAGCACCTGGTGCGCCGAGAGGTGGCAGTTGTAGCAAATCCGGCGCTCGACCGGATCCGCGGACACGGTGGCGTTCGGATCCTTGTGGCAAAACTCGCAGACCGGCCGCGCGAGCTGCCCCGGGGCGCCGAGCGGGCGCAGCAGCGTGATCCCGTCGATCAAATACTCGTGCGTGGAATAGCGTCCGTGCCGGTCCGGCGGGTTCTCGCGCGTCAACACGTGGCAGTCGTTGCAGGAAGGCGTCTCGCCGTGGCGCTGCTCGCCCGATAGGTCATGGCAGCCGCCGCAGCCGGCGGCATAGTGATCGGCGTGGAACGGGAAGAGCGTTTCCTCGTTCGGCGCGCGATCCCAGCCAGCCGTGAGGATCGTCTTGTGACCGGGCGTCGTGGCGCGGGTGACGAGATTGTTGAAGCCGGCGTAAGAGGAATCGAGGAGCAACCGGTAGGGATCGAGGTCGCCGTTGTCGTAGGGGAGATCGCCGAACAGGTTCTGGAAGCCGACCTCGAAGATCGGCTCCGCCAGCCAGTTGTGGCACCCGCCCGCGCAGTCGGCACCCGGTTCGTGCAGCGCCGCGAGCGCCGGCTGCGGGTAGATGTTCTGGTTCTGGGCGAAGTCGTTGGCACCGGTGTGGCCGACGTGACACGTGGCGCACGCTTCGAGGTCCTCGGCACTGTGAGCGCCGCGTCTCGGGAAGGGCCGGCGCGCGCCCACCTCTTCCGGAAAGCCGTCCGAGAGCGCGTCGACGACGGACCGCGCGGGCCCCGCGACGGCGACCTGCGTCAAGCTCTCGGCCGGGTGGCAGCCGAGGCAAGCCTCAGCGCGAGATGTCACGCGGCCGTCGGACGAGCCGCAGCCCGTGAGCACGACCGTGAGGACGGCGAGAATCGAGAGAAAGGAGCACCAGCCGCGCATCGCATATGCGAATTCGTCCGCGGCCGCGAGACGGTTCGGGCGAGGCGAGCCATCCGATCGCGGGCCGAGGCTGGGTCCGGACCACCTTTTCGTCACGATCTCCTCAAACGGGCCCGAGCGCGGCTGCCGGAAAGCTGGGCAGCGCATCGAGGCTCCTGGCTCTCAGCTCCGGATCGAGTGGGCGTGCGTCCTCCGCCATCACGTGCTCGAAGTCGTGCGCGACGTCGTCGAGCTCGTGCGCGAGCACGCCGATCCGCTCGATCTGATAGCTCGTGGGACGCCCCTCCCACCTGAGCAGCGCGCCATAGACGAAGTCGAGCTGCTCGCGGATGCGCTCCTCGCCGGTGATGCCGCCGCCCTCCTTCGTCGCCACGATCTTCTTCTTCACTTCGTCGAGCCGGGTCGCGAGCGAGCCGAGCCGGGACGCGAGCGGGTCGTCGCCGGGTAACGCCCGGACACGCGCCTCCACCGAGGCCCGGGCCTCGTCGATGCGGTCGACCAGGTCGCTCATGCGGCCGAAGAGAGCGTGCACTTGCATCGCCGCATCGAACTCGGCCTGGCGATCCGCCAGACCGTAGGGCGCGCGCCGGTCGACCTGGATGTCGAGCTGGGTCTCGACCGACTCGCCGCCGCGAGTGAGCCTGAGCCGGTACTGGCCCGGCACGACGCGCGGCCCTCGATCCGAATTCTCGGCGACGCTGGCCGCGCGCGGCACGCGGGGCGGCTTCACCTGCATCGACCAGACCACCCGGTTGATCCCGCGTCGCTTCGTCGTGTGGATCGTATCGACCACGTTCCCCGCCGGATCGAGCACCTCGAGATCGAGCCGGCCGAACACGTGGCGCGCGCGCTGATAGTAGGTGATGACCGCGCCCTCGGGCACGCTCTCGCCCCGGAACGACGCATCTCCGAGGACCCAGCTGCCTTCCGCCGGCATGCGCTGCTCGACCGGCCGGCTCGGCAAGAATGCGACGGGGCGTGCCAGCAAGTCGGCGTCCAGATGACGCAACGGCTCGAGATCGTCGACGATCCACAGGCCGCGCCCGTGGGTGGCGATGACGAGGTCGCCCTCGCGAGATTGCACCGCCAGATCGCGCACCGCGACGCTCGGGAAATCGCCACCTTTGAACTCGGCCCACGACGCACCGCCATCGGTCGAAATCCACAGGCCGAGCTCGGTGCCGAGAAACAGCAGCGCCGGATCGCGAACGTCCTCCTTGATCACGTGCGCGTAGCCGCGAACGCCCTTCTCCGGCCCGACGATGCGCGTCCAGGTCCGGCCGAAATCCCGGGTCTGGTAAACCCATGGGCTCATGTCGCCGAAGGTGTGACGGTCGAACGTGGCGTACGCCGTCGCGGCGTCGTGCCGGCTCGCTTCCACCCAGCTCACCCACGAAAACGCCGGCAGCTCCGCGACGTTGGTCGCGACGTTGATCCAGCTCTTCCCCGCGTCGCGCGTGAGCTGCAGGTTGCCGTCGTCGGTCCCGGCCCAGATGACCTTCGGGTCGCGCGGCGACTCGCTGATCGAGTAGATGGTGGTGTGCATCTCGGCCGACGAGTTGTCGACGGTGACGCCCCCGGATTGCTCTTGCTTCTGCTTCTCCGGGTCGTTGGTGGTGAGATCCGGAGAAATCCGCTCCCAGGTCGCGCCGCGATCGCGCGAGCGAAACAGAAACTGCGCGCCGACGTAGAGCGTGCCCGGCTGGGTCGGGCTCACGTGAATGGGCGAGTTCCAGTTGAAACGCAGCTTCTCGTGGTACCCGGCCTTCGGCTGGATGTCGCGGATCGCGCGCGTCTTGCGATCGATGCGCGCGATGTAACCGCCCTGCGCCTCGACGTAGACCCCGTCGCGGTCGGTGGGATCGGGGAGCACCCAGAAGCCATCGCCGTCGTAGAGGTACTCCCAGCGCTGATTGGTGATGCCGCCTGGATAGCTCGAGTCGCCGACCCAGGAGGCGTTGTCCTGGAGCCCGCCGTAGACCTGATACGGATCCCGGTCGTCGACGCTCACGTGATAGAATTGCGAGATCGGCAGATTTTCCGATTTCCACCAGCGATTGCCGCCGTCCCACGACGTCCAGAGGCCGCCGTCGTCGCCGCCCACGACGTGGCTCGGGTTGGTCGGGTCGATCCACAGGTCGTGCCAGTCGCCGTGGGAGCCTCCGCCGCTCCCCGTGAAGCTCTTGCCTCCGTCCTCGCTGACGACCAGCTGCAGGTCCGGCTTGAAGACCCGTAACGGGTTCGTCGGATCCACCACCAGGCGCGCGAAGTAGAACGGCCGCCACACGACGTTCATGCTCTTGTCGCGCTCCTGCCAGGTCCGGCCGCCGTCCGAGGACGCGAAGAGCGCCGAGTCCTTCGACTCGATGAGCGCGTAGACGATCTTCGGATCGGACGGCGCGACCACGACTTCCACGCGACCCCACGGGCCCGCGGGGAGACCCGGGTTGGCCGAGGGCGTGAGCTGGGTCCAGGTCGTCCCACCGTCGGCGGAGCGAAAGAGCCCGCTCCCGCTCGGCGCGTCCGGACCCTCTCCGCCGGAGCGATAGGTCCACCCCTTGCGCCGGAAATCCCACAGGCCCGCGAACAGCACGTCGGGATTCCTGGGGTCCATGCCGAGCCCGGAGCAGCCCGTGGAAAGGTTTCCGCCCGCGAGCACGTGATTCCAGGTCTTCCCGCCGTCGGTCGTCCGGTAGACGCCCCGCTCGGCGCTGTCGCTCCAGAGCTTTCCGGGGACGCAGGCGTAGACGACGTTCCCGTTCCGCGGGTGGACCAGGATGCGCGCGACCCGTTCCGAATCGGTTAGCCCGACGTTGGTCCAGCTCTCGCCGGCATCGGTCGATTTGTAGATCCCGTCCCCGATCGACGCGGAGTTTCGGGTCCACGATTCACCCGTGCCCACCCAGAGGTTCGACGGGTTCGACGGATCGATCGCGATCGCTCCGATCGATTGCACCGGCTGCTCGTCGAAGACCGGCTTGAACGTCGTGCCACCGTCGAGCGACTTCCACACACCGCCGGAGGCCGCGCCCACGTAGAGAGTCGTCTTGCCGTTGGCGACGGTGGCGGCCAGCGCCGCGATCCGTCCGCTCATCGCCGCCGAGCCGATGTTGCGGGCACCGAGACCCGAGATGACACCGCTGTCGATGACCGGCTTCCCGGCCGGCGCGGAGGGAAACGGGTTCGGCGCTGGCGAACTCTCCGCGGGGCCAGCCTCGATCGCCCGGGCCACCTTGCTGCCCGGGTCGGGGAACGCGAAGAGCTTCGGGTCGACGTCGACGTTCGGCTCGATGCGCTCGATCTCGAGATGCCGCGAGCGCGGCTCTCCCTTCGGGCCGGAGTCGACCGAGAACGGCATCCACACGCCGGCGACCTGCTGGTAGTCGCCCACGTCGCTCTCGTCGACGCGCTGCGCGCCGCGAACGTAGCTCTCGCGGACGATGCGGATGTCGAGAAACGTGTCCGGGTCGAGGTCGTGCTCCTCGACGTTGCCGTCCGCGAGCGTGACGCGCAGGCGGTGCGCGAACGTCCCGTCGATTTCCTCGGTGCCGAGGTAATCGACGTGGTGTCCCTTTTGCCGGTAGTCGACGAGGGATCCGTCGAGATCCGCGCTCTCCGCCATGGGCTTGGCCGTGTCGGCCGATTGCAGGAACGGCTCGCGACGGCCGCCGAACGGCTCGGTGCTCCACGCCCGCTGACCATCCCACGCGTCGACGGCCGTCATCCCCTGCTGTGTCAGCTCGGATCGCCTGCGCCCGGGACGCAGAGCGAGCGCCGCGTAGTCGAGGTCCACCTCGGAGCCACCGTCGTCGAACGTGAGCGTCCCCGTGATGCGCAGCGATCGAATGGCGCGGATCTTGTCCACCCCACCGCGAGCTTCGAGGTTGCGCGCGACGAGCTCGTCCGCCGCGGCCGAAGGGATCTCGCGCTGCACAGGCGGTCGCGGCGCACAGGCCGCGGACCTCCATCCGAGGATGGCCACGCCGCAAGCCAACCATGCTCTCGCGCTTCGTCTCTTCAAGAGGGACCGGCTCCTGACACGCGCTAGGACGAGCGCCCGCGCGGCTTGCCTTCCTCGCACTCGAGGGACGCGCGATCCCAGCCACCCAGATTCGCCGCGGTCTCGTAGGTGGTCTGCAGAAACTCGAGGAGCGTGTCCTCGGGGGAGGCCGACTGACGAACGGCCTCGTAGGGCAGGAGGAACTCCCGGAGATCGGCGCTGTAGAACGCGGCGCTGGGACGGATCGCGGCCGTCGCGAAACCTTTCGGCTCCGGATAGGCGTAGGAATAAAACACCGGGTAGTCGATCGGACCGCCGCCGGCCCAGAAGCCGCAACTGCTGACCTCGTGCGAGTAGGCATCGCGCGTCACCCAGTCGGGCAGGTGCGGGATGCCGCCTGGATGGAGCGGCGCGCGCCGTCCGGAGAATCGGGTCACCGCGAGGTCCGGCGCGCCCCAGAAGAAGTGGACGGGGCTCACCTTCCCCACGAAACGGGTGCGGAATCGGCCGAACACCGCCGCCGACGCCGCGAGCACCCGCGCGAATCGGGTGGCGTACACGGGATCGTACGACGCGTGGATCTCGTCCTTCTCGAACGGGATGGGCTCCGCGACCTCACAAGGCGTGGCGTAGATCTCGACCGGGAGATCGAGACTCCTCAGCCGATCCATGAGCTGGCGGTAGAACCGGGCGACGGACTGCGGTGCGAGCGGCATCGTGGCCGTCCGGCCGTCGGTGGTCGACACGTCGAGGCGATGCGCGAAGAAGTCGAAATCGATCTGGAAGCCCCGCGAGCCATGGGGCACGAGCGACGTCGTGAGCCCGCGCGCGGTCGGGTAGAGCGTCACGTGCCAGCAATGGTTGACCCACGGCGTCTGCGCCAGACGGATCTTTCCGACGATCTGGGTCCAGAGATGCAGGGTCGTGTGCGTGTCGCGCCATGCGTCGAGCGGAAGGCTCGGCCACGCGGAATCGAGATCGGTGGTGGAGTCGGCTCGCGACCGGGCGTCGACGTCTTCCATGAATGGGTCTTCCCCCGTGCGCAGCCCCTGGGCCCGCGCCGCGGCCTGCTTCTCAGCATGGCTAGTTCCACGCGTCCGGTCCACGAGCGCCGCGGGTCGTGCGCGGGACTGAACGGCCGGCGCTGGTTACGTTGCAACCGTGTGCGGAACGGCGCACGATCCCGCAGATCCCGAGGCCAATCCCATGCCCCCGACCCGCTCGCGACCCGTCCGCCGTGCTTCACCTCCGGCATCCAAGCCGCTTCGGACACAGACGGACAAACGAACCGGTCCCTCGCTCCGGCTTGCGGGCCGGATCAAGAGCTACGACGTGTGGGGCTCGCTTTCGACCGGGGGGATGGGAGAGGTGTGGCTGGCGCAGCACGCCGAGCTCGCCGTCCCAGTGGTGCTCAAGACGGTCTACGTGCAGGACGCGGAATCGGTCGCCGACCACTATGCCCGGTTGCTGTCGGAGGCGCGCCTGGCCGCGCGACTCACTTCGTCCCACGTGGTGCGCGTGCTCGACGTGGGCGTGCACGAGCGCCCCGACGGGAACACGGCCGTGCCGTTCCTGGTCGAGGAGTACGTGGATGGGATCGATCTCGACGAGCTGTTGCGCCGCCGTCTGGAAGCGAGCCATCGGCCCTTCCCTCTGTGGCTGGTGGCCTCCTACATGGCCCAGGCGAGCGAAGCGCTGCATGCCGCCCACCAGAACGGGGTCGTGCACCGGGACGTGAAGCCGTCGAACCTGTTCGGGCACGGGGCCGGGCAGGTGAAGCTCGGCGATTTCGGCGTGGCGGTCGCGTCGGACGCGCCGGTCACGAGCTTCGCCGGCACGCCGCTCTACGTGGCACCCGAGCAGGTCGCCGACGGGCGCGTCGACCGTCGAGCGGACGTTTTCTCCCTCGGGGCAACCGCTTTCACGCTGCGCTACGGACTGGCACCGTTCAAGACGCCACAACAGCTTTTGCAAAGCGGAAAAAGCGCGCGTTTTCCGCCCGCGCGATCGCCGGACGAGGCCTATTTCCAGCTGGTGGTCCGCCGCATGATCGAGCGCCGACCCGACGACCGCTACGGCACCATCGCCGAACCGGGTCAGCAGTTCGCGCGCCTGGTGCGCGCCACCCGGCCGGAGCTGCTGTCGACGCGCGACGGTCACGGCACGTTCATGGCGGGCACCACGCGGATCCAGTTCGAGGTCGGCGAGCTGGCGGACATCGAAACCGATGCGCTGGTGTCGAGCGCCGACCCCTCCATGCGGATGCGCGACGGGATCGCCGACGCGCTGCGGCGACGCGCCGGCGACGCCGTCGAGGAGGAGGCGCTGCGCAGCGGCCCCAAGGCGCTCGGTGAGTGCCTGGTCACGAGCGCCGGGCAGCTTCGCGCGCGCGGCCTGATCCACGCGGTTTCGGCGTGGAACGAGATCTCCTGCATCTCGCGCGCCGTGCACCGGGCGCTGCTTCTCGCGGAGGCGCACGGATGGCAGCGGCTCGCGCTTCCGGCGCTGGGGGTCGATCCTGGAACCGTGGCGCTCGAGGCTTGCATCGACGCCATGGTGGTCACGCTCAGATTTCACTTGAGCACCGGCGCCTCGCGGTTGCGGGAGGTGCGGTTCGTGCTCGTGGACGAGGAGTCCCGTCGCCGAGCCGTGGACGTCGCGACCGCCGTCCTGGTCGGCCCGGAAGAGGTCGATACGGCTTCGATCGCATCGCCGTCCCAGGACTCCGACGCGACGTTCGCTCCCAGGAAATCGTCCGGCTCGCCCGAGATCCGCTGGTGACCGATCCTCGAACGCGAGGTCAAGAGCTCAGAGCGTGGAGGGCCCCCGTGGAAACTCGCTCACCAGCTCGTCCAGCGCCGCAACAGCGACCGGATCGGCGGGGTCAGCCGCGTGCCGTTGTAAGCGTCCGCGGCCTTCTTGATCGCTTCCGCCTGGGTCGGATACGCGTGGATGACGCGCGCGAGGGTGCGCAAGCCGATGCCCGCCACCATCGCCAGCGTGAGCTCGTTGATCATCTCGCCCGCATGCCGCGCGACGATCGTCGCGCCGAGGATCCGGTCCGTCCGCTCCCGGACGTGGATCTTCACGAATCCCTCCTCCTCGCCGTCGGCGATCGCGCGATCCACGTCGTGCATGGGGACCGTGAAGGTCTTCACCGGGATTTCCCGCTCGCGCGCCTGCCGCACGTAGAGGCCCACGTGGGCGATCTCCGGGTCGGTGTAGGTGCACCACGGAATCGTGAGCGCGCTCAGCCGCTGGCGGCCGAGAAACAGCGCGTTCTGGACCACGATGCGCGCGGAAGCGTCGGCGGTATGCGTGAACTTGTGCTCCAGACAAACGTCACCGGCGGCGTAGATGCGCCGATTGCTGGTCTGCAAGAAATCGTTCACGCGGATACCGTCCGCGGTGTCGTAGGCGACGCATGCGGCCTCGAGGTCGAGGCCTTCGATGTTCGGCACCCGGCCCGTACCCGTGAGGATGGCGTCGACCGCGACCGTGCTCCGGTAGTCGTCGCTGACCAGATCGACGAGCTTCTCTCCGCCTTCCAGCCGCACCGCGACCGTCTTGGTGTTGAGCCGGACCTCGAGGCCGTCGCGCGCGAACGAATCCGAGAGGATCTGCGCGGCGTCCCGTTCCTCCTTGGGCAGGAAAAGCGGCGCGTCCTGCACGATGGTCGTCCGTGCACCGAAGCGGCAGAACGCCTGGGCCAGCTCGCAGCCGAGCGGGCCGCCGCCGATGACCACGAGACGGCGCGGCAGCTCGGTCAGATCGAAGATGTTCTCGTTGGTCAGATAGCCGGCCTCGGCGAGGCCCGGAACGTCCGGCGCATCGGGTCGCGCGCCCGTGGCGATCACCGCTCGTTTGAAGCGGAGCGTCGCGCCCTCCACCGTCAGCCGGTCGGTTCCGGCGAAACGTGCCTGGCCGAAGAACACGTCCACTCCGGCCGCCACCAGCCGGCTCACGGAGTCCGCGCGACTGAGCCGCGCGCGGATCGCGCGCATCCGCTCCATCGCCGCGGGAAACTCGACGCGGACGTCGGCCGGCACTTGCGCACCGTATTGCACGGCGTCCCGCATCTCGGCGTACAACCGCGACGTGCGGATCAACGCCTTCGACGGCACGCAACCCACGTTCAAGCAGTCGCCGCCCAGCAGCTCGCGCTCGACCAGCGCGACCCTGGCGCCCAGCGCCGCCGCGGCGTGCGCCGCCACCAGCCCCGCCGGTCCGGCGCCGACCACCACCAGCCCGTACCGGGCGGCCGGTTTCGGATTGCGCCATCCGGCTGGATGCACGTTCGCCAGGCGCTCGCGCTCGTGCAGGTCCCCCGGGGCCCGCGACCGGGTTTCGCTTCCGGGTGGCATCGTCTGGCTACAACCAAGCGCCGCGAAATCCGGCGCGCTGTAAACCGGTGCGGACATGGGGACAGTCGTGCATCAGTCGCCAGATCAGCTGCGAGCGGTGGTTCTCGATCATCAGCACCACGATGCCCTGGTCGAGCCCGAAATGACCGGCCGACACCCACGCGCTCCCATCGGGTCCCGCCAGCGTTGGATTGAAACTGCTTGCATATTGCTGGCCGCGTAGCATCTCCGGATATCGTTCGAGCATGGCGCGCACCGCGGGCAGGGATATTTCGGGCGCGAACGGCAGCGACGCCAGCGGCGCCCATCCCGCGAGGGTTCCATCGTCGGGTCCGTACGGCACGCCGCGCGCGGCGTATCCGAACGACCGCCGGCGGGTCGACTGCCCGGGCTGACCGCTCGGACCGTCACAGGCCGTGAGGCCCCAGCAGTTCTCGTCGTAGCCAGCGAATCCGTGCGGGTTGCGACGCGCGTACTCGCGCTGGACCTCGGTCGCCCGCCGGCTGTTCTCGAAATAATCACAACGTTTCTCGCGCATGAATCGATCGCGGATTCCGCGGAAATCGATCCAGGCGTGTGAAAACTGGTGCACGAAGAGCGGTCCGGCATACAGATACTCGTGGCCATAAAGGTTTTCCCACTGGTAGGTCGAGGTCCAGGCCTGATAGCAGTCGCCCGCCAGCGAGTGCGTCGGCGATCCCAGCGCGAGCACGTAAAGCACGATGGCCTCGCTGTAACCGTTCCAGCCGTAATGAAGGAAGCCACTCTCCGGCTTCCACCCGTGGTGGATCGTGCTGCCCCGGTCCTGCGCCCAGCGCCAGTCCATCCTGCCGTACAGCACGTCCACGAGGTCGCGTAGCTCGACCTCGTGGTCCGTGCCGCCCCGGAAGTAGCTGGCCGCGGTCAGCGCTCCGGCGATGAGCAGCGCGGAGTCGATCATCGATAGCTCCGAGCGCCACACCCGGGCACCGCTGCGCATGTCGAGAAAGTGGTAGTAAAAGCCCTTGAACCCGGTGGCCTCGGGACTTTCGCTCTGCTCGCTCGAGTGCAAGAAGCGCAGCGTCGCGAGCGTGCGCAGGGCGGCATCGGTCCGCGTCATCCAGCCGCGCTCCACCGCCACCGGATAGGCGGAGAGCGCGAGCCCGATCACGGCGATGCTGGCCGGCGAGCCCGTGCGCGAGGTGTCGGCAACGAGCCCGTTGTCCGGATTCGCCGCATCCAGGAAGTAGGCGAATGCACCTCGCTCGAGCTGGTCGAGCATCTCGTCGTCCATCGGTTGCTCGCTCACGCGATCCGGTACTTCGCCAGAAACCGGCGATCCAGATGGTTCTTCCAGCGGAAGGCCCACCGGCTCCGCCAGTGCCAACCACCCCAGGTCGCGAGACCAGAGCCGTCGCCCAAGTTGAGGATCAAGAGATAGCGTTTCTGGGGACGGAAGGTCGTCAGAGGTTTTCCGGCCAAGAACGCGATGAGATTGCGGAACAGCACCGGCGCCTGACGAATCGCGTAGACCCCGACTTTGTCGAGCGGTCGCCGCTGCATCGTCACGCAGTCGCCGCCGCCGAAGACGCTCTCGCTACCCGTGGACTGCAGAAAATGGTTCACCACGAGCGCGCCTTCGGTGTCGACCGGCATTCCGGATCGGCGCAAGATGGGCGGCGGCTCGAGGCCGGTTGCGTTGACGGCGAAGTCGAATGGAATCTCGCCGCCATTCCGGATGAGGAGGCGGTTGCCAGCCACCGACGCGACGGGCGCATGAGCTCTGATCTCGACCCCGACTCCTCGAAGAAATGCCGCCAGTTTCGCCCGCACCGTGGCGCGGGCGTGAGGCAACGGCTCGGCTCCCGCGCACAGCAGGGTGACCTCCCCGCGGAGACCGCGCCGGCCCATCAATGCCCGGACGTTGGCGGCGATCTCGCAGCCCGACGGTCCGGCTCCCGCCACGACCACCCGGATCGGCCCGGTGGCTCCCTCGATCGCGCCCCGCAACCGAGCCAGGTTCGCGAGCGGCTTGATGTTCACGACCCGTTCGCCGGATCCCGGGATCGACGCAACCTCGCTGCCGACGTCGAGCGACAAAACGTCGTAGCGGAGCCGCCCGCCGCTCGCGAGCTCCACGCAATGGTCGGCGGGGTCCAGAGCCGTTGCGCTGTCCTGTAACCATCGCCCGCCGGCGCGCTCGATCCAGCGGCCGGTATCGACTCGATCGAGTGCCGGCTCGTAAATGCCACCCAGCACTCCCGTCGCGAGGCCGGAGTACCAGAACACATCGGGCGCGACGAGGACGATCTCGAAGCCGCGCCGGACGAATTGCTCCGCCCGTTTCAGCGTGTAGAGATGGGCGTGTCCCGCGCCGACCAAGACGGCTCGTTGCATGGCGCGGCACTCATCCGGCTGCACGGTGACCGTGACCGCGCGGGTTCGCATCGTCCTCGATGGCCCGGGACCTCGCGAGCGCCTGGCGCGCCATTCGACTCGCCCAGACCGTGGCCCCGATCGTCGCGAGCAGGCCGACCGCGAAGAAAGAATATTCGAGCGCGCCGTGCTGCCCGGCCACGCCGCCGAGCCCGGCTTTTCCGGCCGCGCCCAGATACACGTAAAGCAACGTGCCGGGGAACATGCCGCCCGCGCTCACCAGCACGTACGGCCAGAAGCCGACCTTGGTGACACCGTAGAAATAATTGCTGAAGTTGAACGGAATGAGCGGACTGAGCCGCAACAGGCCGACGATCTTCCAGCCTTCCCTTCCGATCGCCTCGTCGATCGCCCGGAACCTCTCGTTGCCCGCCATCTTCGCCTCGACCGTGGATCGCAGGACGAAGCGACCCACGAGAAACGCCAGCGACGACCCGAGCACCGCGCCGCTCCAGGCCGCGAGCATGCCCACTCCGACTCCGAAGATCAGCCCCGCGGCGATGGTCAGCATGGATCCGGGGACGAAGAGCACCGTCGCGAGCGCGTAGAAGAGCGCGAAGATCACGACCCCGAACGGCCCGAGCGTCGCCACCCAGCGGCTGAGCGCCTGGATCCACTGGGCGAGCGGGAGGAAGGATCCTGCTACCGAGAGCCCAACGACGGCGAGCGCCGCGGCGAGCCAGCTCCAGTACTTGCGCAGCCACTCGTGCATGCGGGGCTCGAGTCCAGGTCGACTCCGGTGGGATCGGGATCTTGCACAAGATCCCGAGACGAAGCGCGCCGGCTACTCGCGCTACCGCGAGCGTGCGGGCCGGCGACGGGGCTTCCGGACCTTCACCTTCGCGACGTCCGCCTTTCGCGCCGGTGGATGCGGTACCGGCTCGAACGTATCACCCGGCGGTATTTGCCAGGTGCCGAGCTGGATCCAGATGAGCTTGTCGTGGGCGTCCGCCGACCAGTGAACGTAGACGGGCTTCTCGTGGCGCAGCACCTGGTACATCGGCTCGAAGTCGTGCACGGGCAGGAACGCGACGACCAGCCCGGTCTGTGGCTTCTGGTAACCGATCTTGTGGGGCCCGCCGCCCTCGTAGAAGTAGATCGCGAAGTGCCGGAACCTGCCCGGCTGTGTCGAGCTCGCATCGAGATACAGGTGCCGCGCGAACAAGCCGCGGGCATCGGCGTGGGGCTCGA
This sequence comes from uncultured bacterium, assembly GCA_964650975.1. GTDB lineage: Bacteria > JADJOY01 > JADJOY01 > JADJOY01 > JADJOY01 > CAZYWA01. Next base: position 5,417 of record CAZYWA010000035.1, on the reverse strand, counting down.
GGTAGTGGAGCTCGCGATGGATTCCGACGTGATAACGCTCGATGCGGACACTCACGGCGATCTCCTCCAACACGGCTCTTCTAGAATCGGAGCAATGCATGTGCCGCCGCGACAAACCGATGCCAGTGGCATCGGGGATCGCAAGGGTTCCGGTCGGCAAGGTCGTGCCCGCCCCGTCGGTCTTTGGTCGGGTATGCCGCTTCTTACACGGACCGTGCAGCTCGGGGCGGCGGTCGAAGGATTTGCATTCTGGTCCCGGGACGCCCGCTTCCTCGGCAGCGTGTCCTACGAGATCCGAGCGGCCGTTTCGGCGCCCTGTATCGCTATTTTCGCGGCGGAAATGGGCCAAGACGAGCACCGGCGTGCTCGCGGTGACATCAGATTGTGACCTGCTTCGATATCGATCTGGCGCATTCGCTGATATCGCGCCATATCATTCCATGAAGCCCCGTTGTTACATCCGTTGAATCGCGGAACGGCTCAACGCAACGAGTGCAGCGGTCGGGCGCCGCTCTTGCGGATGCGCTTCTGCAGGTACATCGCCAGGTCGGCGCGCCTCAGCAGGTCGGCCGCATCGGCTCGTGCCGCGTAGCTCGCGAGACCCGCGCTCACTCGGACCTCGATCGCCTGCCCACCGTGGAGGATCGAAGCGCTGCCGATCCGCCGCTGGATCGCCGGGACGAGCTCGGCGGCGTGCTCGGGATCGGTTCGCGTCAGCACGATCGCGAACTCGTCGCCGTGCAACCGCGCCACGAAGTCGGACGCTCGCGTGTGAGCCGCAAGCACCTCCGCGACCCGCCGGAGCACGGTGTCGCCCGCATCGTGACCGAAGCGGTCGTTGACCACCTTGAGATCGTCGACGTCGAGGTAGACGAGGACGCCACCTTCACCGTGCCGATCCGCCGCGGCCAGGGTCCGGCGCAGGAACTCGTGCAGCCCACGTGCATTCGCGATCCCTGTCAGCTCGTCCAGGGTCGATAGCTCCTCGAGCTGATCGATCCGTGTCTTGTGGTCCGCCAACTCGTGCTGGGTCCGGGTCACGAGCGCGAAGAGCTGCTCGAACACCGCACGACGATCGGGGTCGCTCAGCCCGGTGATGACGTCGCGGGTGAGCGGATGAGGCTCCACGAGCGCGACGGGACGATCGGCCCCCCCCTCCCTCGCCGGATACGCGTCGGCGGGGCCCGGCGAGCCAGGCGCGGGAGCGGACGAGTCCATGGCCGATGTCATACGCTGCGAGGCCGGGTCGCTCGAGGTGGTATCCGGGCCTTTCGACATGAATCCTCGCGACGAAAGCTCGACCTGGCTGCAATTGGCGCGCCGCGTCGGACGGGTGTGCGGCCCAGTCGAGGCTCTACGGGTTCCGCGCGGAAAAGGAGCGCGATCCTCGCCCTGCGGCTCGTCGTCCCCTACGCGCCACCCGTGTAAAGCAGGCCGCGGTCTCTGGCGGTCTTACAATCCGTCGCGGCCCACAGGCCGGCGAGCTAGCCGATCACGGTGTCGGCACCGATCTCCTCGAGCGATCCGAGGAGCTCACCGGCCAGCGTCGGCGTTGGACAAGCTGGATACCTCGCAAGCGAGAGCGAAAACCCGTCGTCGCCAGCCCGGAAACACGTGAAGGCGAGCAGAGTCTTGCGTCACCGAAAGCTCGCGCCCGATGCCGCCGCGAGTCCGTCGGCTTTCAGTGCCACCGACGGAGGCTTGCTTCTGCGGAAGTTTCGACCCGCCAGAAACTCCGATGGAGGTGGTCGCGATGAGCCATAGCCCGATACAGCCATTCCGTGTCGCGACTCGGCGGGCTGGTTTGCTCGCCGCCTCGGCCTTGCTCGCTGGCTGTACACAGCACGCGACGTTGCCCGCGCCGTCCGCGGAGCCGTCCGGACTCGAGCAGACAGCCCGGGTTACCGCGACCGCCTACAACTCGCTGCGAGATCAGACCGATGGAACTCCGAAGACGACGGCCCTCGGCGTCCACCTGCAGCCAGGCATGCGAGTGATCGGGGTTTCGGAGGACCTTTACGAGCTGGGCCTTCGAAAAGGCACCCACGTACGCATCGACGGTCTGCCTGGAGAGTGGGAAGTCGCGGACAAGATGGACCCCCGTTGGCACCACCGGATCGACATCTACATGGGGAACGACGAGCACGCGGCGCTGGAGTTCGGCAAGAAGGAGGTCACGTTGCACTGGACGTCCGGTGAGGCCGAGGACCCCCACGCGCCGTCAGACCGCTGAGCCGCCGATCTCGATCCGGTTCCGCTCATGCCCTCTTCCCCGCGACGACCAGCAACGCGATGCCGCCGGCCATGGCGATCCCACCCACGATCGGTGGCAAGGGGATCGTCCTGGTCTTCTCGGTGGTCACTTGAATCGGTCCGAGGTCGATGGCCTTTTCGCGTGTCGTGTAGTTGATGCCTTGGTATGCAAAGGCCACGACGCCCAGGACGATGAGAATGACGGCGAACAACGTGTTCTTGTTCACTGGCCTCGACCTCGGATGCCCTCGTTAGATGGCCCTTCGACCCTGGACGACGTTGAGCAGCACGATGATGATGGCGACCACCAACAGAATGTGGATGAAGCCGCCCATCGTGTAGCTGCTCACCAATCCCAGGATCCAGAGAACGATCAGGACAACGGCGATGGTCCACAGCATGGAATCCTCCTACGGCTGACGCGGGCGTTCGCCCGCTTTCCTACCGAGCACGTGTAACTGCAATGCGGATGCCGCGTTTAGAGCTCGTGCGATGCGTATCGCGACGGGCGACGACGCGGCTCGTAGCGGAGGCCCTCTCCGCAAGGCGTCGTTTGCTTGCAAGCGAGAGACGTGGTTCTTGTAGAAGTTGCGCCGAGGCTCGCTCATCGGTTCCACTCGAACCACTCCCAGGCGGCTTTCGATCTGTCGTAACGCTCCGCCCAGGAGCCTCTCTCGACGTGCTGGCGAGCAGCGCGGCGATCTGGGGATGACAGCTGGGCAGCTTCTGGATCAGGGCGGACTGCGGACTCTCGCCCAACTCCGCCGCTTGAGCGGTCGACACCAGCACCATCGAAAATTCGCGGCTCGGATGCGAAATTGTCGCGCACCTTTTCGAAAGTTGGGGCGATGCCAGCGGTCATCGAAAGAATGTCCGCGAGAGACTTGCCGGTGATCGGAATGGTGAGGCCGATGGAGGGCGCCGCCACTAGCGCGCCCAGCGCGAACCAAGACGTCGCACCGACACGAGCGAGCCTACCAGCGTGCCGGCTCCTGCAGATCAGAGCCCCTGCGCCTTGTCCTTGACCGCGTCGACGGCCTTTTCGATGGCCTGTTTCACCTTTCCAACCGCCTGATCGGCTTTCCCCTCGGCCTTGAGCTTCTTGTCGTCGGTGAGAGCCCCGACTGCTTCCTTCACGCGTCCCTTGGCCTGATCGGTGATGCCACTCATGACGTCGACCTCCCCTTTGCACCGGCGAGCCGCTGGCTCGACTGGGCGCGACCCCGGAAGACCGCAAGGTCCGTGCCGCCGCGGGCGATCGAACCGCTGCGGTTCGAAGGTGCCCGATCTCGTATGGCGGGAGACGAGCGAGACACAAAACGACGTTTGGAGAACGCCGAGTGAGGTGATCCCTCACGCTTGCGCGTTGGGAGCCGTCGTAACGGTAGCGAGATCGCCAAGCGGTCGCGAGGAAGAGGAATCGAGCGCCAAACCTTGGAGAAACCGGCGGATCACCGCGATGGTGCCGGGGAATTGCGTGAAAATTCCCAGATGCCCGGCTGGATACCAGTGGATTTGAGGCTTCCCCCAGCGCTTCCAGAGCGTTGCGATCCGATCGGCGCTGAGCAGTCGATCGTATTTTCCCGCCACCAGCAGAATGCGTTCGATGGGAATCGCGGGTTCGAGATCCGCGATTCCCACCAGAGCCATGTACGACTCCACGTCGGCCGGGCTCCACCCATGGGTTCGAAGGTCGCTCCGCATTCGCCTCAGGATCGACGCGTCTTCGAGAACTCCCGCCAGCTCGAGGTGCGCGGCCACGCCGATCGCGAAGGCCAGCCTCGGCTCGAAGCACGCGGTGTAAAGCGTCATCATCCCGCCGAGGCTGAGCCCCATGATCCCCACGGGCGCCGGCTCACGGGCGAGCAGCCACGAAATCAGGTTGCGTGCGTCCCAGACGCTCTGGCCGATCGCCTCGACCGTGCGCACCAGATCGGCCGTCCAGAAATACTCGCCCCCGAAGCGCGAGCCGCGAGGCTTGCGGCGCCCGTGATAAGGGAGATCGAGCCTCGCGACGTGCATGCCGAGCTGGCCTGCCAGGATCGGCAACAGCGTGAGCTCCTCGAGCGCGGTGTCGGGTTGCATCCAGCTGTGCAGAAACACCAGCGTGGGTCGCGGACCGCCGCGTTTGTGCCGGATCCAGCGCACCGAGACCTGCCGGTTGCACCGGTACTCCTCGCGATACCGCTCTCGAAAGTCCACCGATATCGGCTGGTAGCCGGAGTCGAACGACAGATGGAGGCTTTCGAGCGGGCCCAGTTGCCAGCTTCGTTCGACGGTCACGTCCGGCAGGGTGCCGGGCGACGGAAAGAGCTCACCGAGAGTGCGATTCCGGTACGCGTCGAGCTGGGCGAGGGTATTTTCCACCGGCGCCCCGCTGCGAATCAGCAGCCTGCCCAAGAAGCTCGCGACTCCGTCGATCGCCTGCGCGCTGCGCTCCCACACGAGTTCACTCCCAGACGCCGCGGCCGAGCGGCGCGCCACCCAGCTGAGCACCGAAGGCACCGAGGGTCGCAAGACCGGTGCCGGCCCCCGACGGATCCAAGGATCCCGAATCCGGGTCCGAGCACGCCACCCTCGATGCCAGGCACCGGGCCGTGCCGGCGGCCGCTCGATCAAAGAGTCGGCTTGGTATCCAAGGCGGCCGGGGTGATGAAAGCCCCAGGCGGTGCACGCAACCCCGCGTCGGCCGCGGTCAACAAGCGCTCGACGGTGATGGGTTTCGCCAGAAACCCGAGCGCGCCGGCTTCGCGCGCAGCCTGCGCGACGTTCACCCCGTTGGAGGTGGTCGCGCCCGACATGGAAATCAACCGCGCCAGGGGAAAGCTGGCACGGATCTCCCGGATCACGTCGAGGCCGTCCATGCGGGGCATTTCGACGTCGATGAACGCGAGCTCCGGTCCGTGAATCCGGTACTTCTCCACGCCATCGACGCCACACCCCGCTTGGCTGATGTATTTCTCGCGGGCGTACCCGTTGAACACTTTGCCCTGGTAGGAATAATGGCACAGCGCGTCAATGTGCGTGATGGTGGAGCCGTGATACCAGATGGTGTAGAGATCCATCGCATGGCCCCCGTCGTCAAGGGTCATCTTCTGCTCGAACGGGCGCGGGTTATCTGGATACTTTTCTTTCTCGATGGTGTGCGCCATCGACACGGAGAC
>CAZYWA010000034.1:0-26255 GCA_964650975.1 uncultured bacterium | reverse complement strand
TAGAGGTCGGGATCGACGCCGTCGAAGCCCAGCACGATCACCCGTCCGGCGTGCTTCCCGGCGAAGGCGATCGGTGAGTGGATCACGCCGACGGTCAGGCCGGCGGCGAGGAGCGCGAGCAGCGCCAGACCGCTCGCCAGCGGACGATGGATAGCGGAACGAGCAGCGCTCACGGGCGCGCCTCCTGCTCGGCTGAGTCGCGCGTGGCGCGCAAGGTCGTCACGATCACGGGCTCTCGCACCAGCGTGCCCGGCGCAACGCGGAGGTCGCGCGCGGTCTCGAGTCGAGCGAAAGATTGGAGCGGAACGATGCAGAACGAGTGCAACGAGGGCGCGCGAGCCTACCACGCGACCCCTCGAAGTCAATTTCCCGAGGCTGCTCTTCGCGCCCTCGGATGCAGAGAAAAAAGTGCCATTTTTTCGGGACTTCGATCGGCCAGATCGAGTTTTGCGTCGATGGAGTATAATTCAATTAAAACGGATAGTTAGTCGAATGCGTCCTGACTGCGGATGCAGTCCGCAGCCAGGCGACGGAGAGGGATTTTACTTTACAGGAGGTGAATGACCGGCGATCCTGAAAGCGTTCCCGAACCCCGCTTGCGGACGCAGCCGCGTCCGGAGGAACGACCGACGATGGCGACAGCACCTGCACGTTCCAGCGACCCGGCACGCGCGTCCAAGAGCCCGCAGCCGCTCCGGATCTTCCTCGCGGATTCTCAGGACCTGCTCCGCGAAGGCGTCAAGCGCATCCTCGCCCAGCGCGGCGGTTTCGAGGTGGTGGGCGAGGCCGGCGACGGCCAGACCGCGCTCAACGCGGTGCTCAAGACCAAGCCCGACGTGGTCTTGATCGACGTGATGATGCCGGTCCTGAACGGCGTCGACGCGGCCCGCGAGATGCTGCGCGAGCTGCCCGGCCTCAAGGTTCTGGCACTCAGCATCTACGCGAGCGACGAGTACATCCACCAGATCCTGGACGCCGGCGCCATGGGCTACGTGCTCAAGGACGCGCGCTCGGAGGACCTGGTGCGCGCCATCGAGCTGGTCGGCGACGGCATCCCGTTCTTCTCGCCCGCCATCAGCAAGACCGTGGTCGCCGGCTACCTCAAGCGGCGCGGCGAATCGAAGAAGCCGACCGCGTACGATCAGCTGACACCGCGCGAGCGCCAGGTGCTGCAGCTCATCGCGGAGGGCCGCCGGAACCGCGAGATCTCGGGCTTGCTCGATCTCTCGATCAAGACCGTCGAGGTGCATCGCGCGCACATCATGGAGAAGCTCAAGGCGCGCAGCATCGCGGACCTGGTGCTAATCGCGATCGGCAAGGGCATCGTCAAGCTGTGAGGCAGTCGGAGGGCTGCGGTCCCTCGCAGCCGCAGCCTTCGCGCAGGATCGATCGCTGCGGACGCGAGGGACCGCGTCCCTCCAGCCGAGCCGCTCAGCCCTTGAGCCCCAGCACGTCGGACATGTCGTAGAGCCCCGCGGGGTGGTCCCAGAGCCAGCGGGCGGCGCGCACCGCGCCGCGGGCGAAGACCGCGCGGTCGGTGGCGCGGTGCACGATCTCGATCGATTCGCCGATCCCGCCGTAGAGCACGTGGTGCTCGCCGACGTTGTCGCCGGCGCGCACGGCGTGCACGCCGATCTCGCGACGGGTGCGCTCGCCGACCATGCCGTTCCGCCCGTGGATCGCGTCGGCGGTGGCGTCGCGATCCAGCGCCGAGGAGATCACCTCGAGCAGCTTGACCGCGGTGCCGCTCGGGGAATCCTTCTTGAGCCGGTGATGGGTCTCGACGATCTCCACGTCGTAATCGTCGCCCAGCACCCGCGCGGCCTGCGCCGCGAGCGCGAAGATCAGGTTCACGCCCACGCTCATGTTGGGCGAGAGCACCACCGGGATCTGCTTCGCGGCCTCGGCGATCCGCGCCCGCTGCGCCGGCTCGAGGCCGGTGGTGCCGATCACGATCGGCGCGCCGCGCCGCGCGCACCCGTCGACGTGGGCAAGCGTGGCGGCTGGTGCCGTGAAGTCGATCACCACCGCGCGCTGCGAGAGCAGCTGCTCGACGTCGTCGCTGATCACCACGCCGCCGTTCGAGGCCCCAGCGGCGAGCGCCGCGTCGGTGCCGAGCGACGGATGCTCACGCCGCTCGGTGGCTCCCGCGAGCGAGGTGGTGGGATCCTCGGCCACCGCGCGAATCAGCGCGCGGCCCATCCGTCCCGCCGCGCCGGTGATGATCACCGGGATCATCGCCGAGCCTTTCACGAGAGGCCGGCCGCGGCGAGCGCTTGCACCAGCTTTTCGCGGTTGGCGGCGGTCATCGGTGCCAGCGGCAGGCGGACCTCGTCGCTCGGAATTCGGCCCAGGATCGCGAGCGCCGTCTTGACCGGCACCGGGTTGGTCTCGACGAAGATCGCCCTGAGCAGCGGCGCGATCCGGTAGTGCACCTCGCGCGACTTCGGGTAGTCGCCGGCGCGCGCGGCGTCGGAGATCGCGGTCATCTCGGTCGGCAGCAGGTTGGCCGAAGCGCTGATCACGCCCTTGCCGCCCAGCGCCACGATCGGCAGGGTCAGGTTGTCGTCGCCGGAAAGCACGTCGAACGCGGGTCCGCAGCGCTCGATCACCTCGGAAACCTGGCCCAAGTTCCCCGACGCCTCCTTCACGCCCACGATGCCCTTCACCTGGCTCAGTCGCTCCATGGTGGTGGGCTCGATGTTGACCGCGGTGCGTCCCTGGATGTTGTAGACCACGATCGGCAGATCCACCGCCGCCGCCACGGTCTCGAAGTGGCGGAAAATGCCTTCCTGGGTGGGCTTGTTGTAGTAGGGCGTGATCATGAGCGCGCCGTCGGCGCCCGCTTGCTTGGCGTGGTGGGTGAGGCGGATCGCCTCCGCGGTGCTGTTCGATCCGGTGCCCGCTAGCACCGGCACGCGCTTCCGCGCCACCTCGATGGTGAGCGAGATCACGCGATCGTGCTCCTCGTGGGTGAGGGTCGCGGACTCTCCGGTGGTGCCGCACGGCACGAAACCCTGGACGCCGTCCTGGATCAGCCGCTCGAGCAGCCCGCCCAGGGCTTTCTCGTCGACGGCTCCATTGCGGAAAGGAGTCACGGTCGCGACGAAGTTGCCCTGGAACATCGGTACCCCCTGCTGTGGCGGACTTGCGAGAAGTTGCTGCGGCTCGCGGCGGCTAGCCCGGATTATTCATGAAGCGTTCTACTGCGGCCGCCGATCGTCGGCATCTTCGGGCGTACTCGCCTCCTTGGTCCTCGACGTACTGTTCGTACGCCTGCGGACCAAGGCGGCTGCGTTCACCCGAATCTGCTCGACGCTTGGCGCCCTCGCTACGAACTTTCATGAATAACCCGGGCTAGACCTGGAGCTCGCCGCGATAGACCTCGGTGCCGGGGCCGGTCATGTAGACCGGGCCCTTCGCACCGTCCCATTCGATCTCGAGATCGCCGCCGGGAAGCGTCACGGTCACCGGCGACTTGGCGTGGCCGAGCCGGATCGCGACGGCCGCCGTGGCGCAGGCACCGGAGCCGCAGGCGAGCGTTTCGCCAGCGCCGCGCTCCCACACCCGCATGCGGACGTGGTGCGCATCCACGAGCTCGACGAATTCGACGTTGGTGCGACGCGGGAAGAACGGGTGTGTCTCGATCTGGGGCCCCAGCTCGTGGACCGGTGCTTCCGCGACCGACGTCACGAACTGCACCGCGTGCGGGTTTCCCATCGAGACACAGCTCATCTCGACGGTGCGCCCGCCGATCGTGAACGAGCGGCGCATCACTTCACCGTCCGCGTCGACCGGGATCTTGCGGCCGTCCCAGATCGGCGGCCCCATGTCGACGCGCACCCGATCGCCGGCGAACGCTGGGGTCACGATCCCACCGAGCGTCTCGACGCGGAGCGCCGCTCCGTTCGCGCGGCCCCGGCTCTTGAGATAGAGCGCCAGGCAGCGGATGCCGTTGCCGCACATCTCCACTTCCGAGCCGTCCTGGTTGTAGATCAGCATCTTGGCGTCCGCCACGGTGGACGGAGCCACGACCAGGATCTGGTCGCAGCCGATTCCGAAGCGCCGGTCGCCGATGGCGCGCGCCAGCTCGGGCGTCATCTTCACGTGGTGCTCGAACCCGTCGAGCACCACGAAGTCGTTCCCGAGCCCGTGCATCTTGACGAAGGGGAGCGTGGCCATGCTTCAACAAACCTCGCCGCGCACCAGGTCGTCGAAGGTCTCGCGCGGGCGGATCACGCGCCAGGTGTCGCCGTTCACCATCACCTCGGGCGGGCGGGGGCGAGTGTTGTAGTTCGACGCCATCACGAAGCCGTAGGCACCGGCGCTCATCACCGCGAGCAGCTCGCCGCGCTCGACCTCGGGCATCGGCCGGTCCTTGGCCAGGAAGTCGCCGCTCTCGCACACGGGCCCCACGACGTCGGCCGGGCGGTAAGCGGAGCCGTTCCGCTCCGCGACCGTGCGGATCTCCTGGTAGGCGCCGTAGAGCGACGGGCGGATGAGATCGTTCATTCCGGCATCCACGATCACGAAACGCTTGGCTTCGGTTTCCTTGCGGAAGAGCACTCGCGTGAGCATCAGGCCGGCGTTCCCGACCAGCGACCGTCCCGGCTCGAAGAGCAGCTCGACACCCAGGTGTCCGACCACGCTCAGCACCTCGCGTGCGTAGTCGGCGGGCGAGGGCGGGACTTCGTTCTTGTAAGTAATACCCAGCCCGCCGCCGAGATCCAGATACAGAATGGTGTGTCCATCGGCGCGCAACTGTTCGAGCAGCTCGCCGACCTTCTGGAACGCGTCGCGAAATGGCGTGGTGGTGGTGAGCTGCGAGCCGATGTGCGCGTCGAGCCCGCGCACCTCGATTCCCGGCAGCGCCGCGGCGCGCCGGTAGACCTCGCGAGCGCGCGCGATCGCGATCCCGAACTTCGAAGTCTTGAGGCCGGTCGAGATGTAGGGATGGGTTTGCGGATCGACGTCGGGATTGACGCGCAGCGAGATCGGCGCGCGCACGTCGCGCGCCTTGGCGATCTCGCTCAGCCGCTCGAGCTCTTCCTCGCTCTCGACGTTGAACATGAGAATGCCCGCGTCGAGCGCCTGCGCGATCTCCACGTCGTTCTTGCCCACTCCCGAGAACACCACGTCCTTGGCGGCGCCGCCGGCGCGTAGCACGCGCTCGAGCTCGCCGCCCGAGACCACGTCGAAGGCGCTGCCCAGTGAGCGGAAGAGCGAGAGCACGCCGAGCGTCGAGTTGGCCTTGACCGAGTAGCAGATGCGATGCGGCACGCCCTGGAACGCCTCGAAATACTCGCGGAACGCGGTGGTGAGCGCGCCCTGGCTGTAGACGTAGACCGGAGTGCCGAGCTCGGCGGCGATGCGATCGAGCGCCACGCCCTCGGCGTGGAGAGTGCCGTTGGTGAATCGAAAGAAATCCATGGTGAGGTCGATCTCGCGACGACGAATCGTGAAGGAATGACGAGGAGACGCGCAGTGTGATGACGGCCTAAACGGAAGTCAACAATGCGCGGGGCTGCAAACCGGAGGGCTGCAGTCCCGCGTAGCCGCAGCGTCGGCGCTCGATCGAACGCTTGGACGCGAGGGACCGCGCCCCTCCAGTCCAAGCGATCGCGGATGCACTCAGCGCCGCCTACCGATCGAACACCAGCGCGCGGGCGAGCCGCAGCACGGCGCGCTGGAACCCGGTCCACTCCATCGGCTTGCCGAGGCGGGAGGGGTCGGGCTTCAAGGTGGCGGCGAGCGACGACTTGGTCTCGTCGTTGCCGTTGATGTCGTGGGAGGCGCGGATCTCGCCGGCGAACGGATCGGCCACGGGGAGCCCGAGCCAGTCGGTGACACCGCGGATCGTCTCCTCCGGCCGCGCCACCAGGTCCTCGTAGCGCACCTTGAGGTAGTGGGGGGACCTTCCGAAGAGGCGCTCCGCCAGGAGATTGGTGCGCAGATATTTCGTGATCACCGCATCGAGGAACCCGCGGCCCTTGCGGCGCATCCGCGACGCCACGTGTCCCTCGGGCGAGCGCACCAGGTGCAGCACGAACACCCGCTCGGGATAGGCGCGCACCAAGGGCAAGAGGCGCCATACCGACTTCGAGTTGTCGAGCACCACGGTGGCGCCGGTGACCTGGGCGATCGCGCTCATGAGCTCGGAGTTGGCCTGCGGGAACGGGTTCTTGCCGCGCGTTCCGTATCTCCCGGTGAGTGCACGAATCCATTCGAGGCCGCGCTCTGCGGAGACGCGCGAGACCGGCACCAGGTCGAGCTTGGTGGCGCGCTTCCACTGCCAGAACACCTCGCGCCACACCGGACACTCGAGCGCGTGGACGCCGCAGCTGCACGGACGTCCCGTGGGATGCCAGTAGCGATCGAGGTACTGAAGCTCGCCGGCGGAGAAGATCTGCGGGTGCTGATTCAGGATGCGCGTGAGCAGCGTCGACCCCGTGTGCGTGCACGCGACCACGTACGCGATCTTCGGCGGTGCCGTGCCCTCGGGATCCATGGTCATGCTCAGAAGTCGACGCGCTTGAGCAACGCTTCGTTCCACACCAGCGTACCGAGCTGCATGCCGAGGATGAACGGCCACTGACTGTGGTGCGCATCGGCGGCTTCGAGCCCCGCGCTCAGACAATCGGTTCCGGCGGCGGGGCAGGGCACCTTCATCGACGTCTTCTCGGTGACGGGACCGTCGTCGGGCGGAATGAAGAGCTCGAGCCCGGGGTAACGATTGACGATGTGGTAGAGCCGGTCAGCGCGATAGGGCCGCTGGTCTGGCGTCACGTAGGCCGGATCGGCGGCGTGAGCTGCGGCTTCCTCGGTCAAGATCCCCGCCAGCTCGTGCTCGGTGTGGTCGGTGAAGCCGCGCGAGGGATCGAAGCTCAGGAGGATGTTGGGGCGCAAGCGGCGGATCGCCTCGACCGCCACGCCCAGCGGATCACCCTCCGATTCCCATGTCGCGCGCACCACGTCGACCGGGGTCGTCGAGCCCGGGTAGTTGGTGAACTCGTACAGCTCGAGCGCGGCACCGTAGCGCCGTGCGGCTTCCTCCATCTCCGCCGCGCGAAACGTGCCGAGATCCGGCGGACAGCTCTGGATGAAGCACGTTCCGCCATCGCCGCGGGTGAACACCACGAGCGTGCACGGGTTGCCGAGTCCAGCACAGGCGCGCGCCAGGATCGCGCCCGGCACGGTCTCGTCGTCGGGATGCGCGCCGAGCCAGAGGATCGACGCCCCCGCGTCCAGCGCTTCGTCGAAGGTCATGCTGTCGTCGATCGAGGCGTGGCGTTCGTTCGCGTGGCCGCCGCCGCATCCGGCAATCGCGACCAGGATCGAGCCGCACGCGACCAGGTGGCGAATCGTGCGGTGCCGGCGCAAGCGGGTCTCCGCGCGAGAGGGTCCGCTCAGCCGCTCTCGTAGCCCAGGTAGGGCCGGAGCCAGCGCTCGATCTGGGGCACGGTCATGCCCTTCCGCTCGGCGTAGTCCTCGATCTGGTCACGGCCCAGGCGGCCCACGGCGAAGTAGCGCGATTGCGGGTGACCGAAATAGAGGCCGCTCACCGACGCGGTCGGCAGCATCGCGAAGCTCTCGGTCAGGCGCATGCCGGTCTGGCGCTCGGCGTCGAGCAGCTTGAAGAGCGTCGCTTTCTCGGTGTGATCGGGCTGCGCCGGGTAGCCCGGCGCGGGGCGGATGCCGCGGTATTTCTCGGCGATCAGCTCGTCGTTCGAGAGCTTCTCTTCGCCGCCGAAGCCCCACTCGATCCGCGCCTTCCTGTGCAGCCACTCGGCGAACGCTTCGGCAAGCCGATCGGTGATCGCCTGGGTGAGGATCTTGGCGTCGATGGCGTTGGTGCGGTCGTGCTCGGCGATCAGCTCGTCGAGGCCGATCCCCGCGGTGACGGCGAAGAGGCCGATGTAGTCGGGAATGCCGCTCGCGGCGTGCGCCACGAAATCGGCGAGGGCGCGGCGCGGCTCTTCGTTCTTGCCTTCTTCTTGCTGGCGCAGCGTGTGGAATCGCGCCAGTTGCTCGGTCCGCGAGTCGTCGGTGAAGAGCACGATGTCCTCGCGGTCCGCGTTGGCCGCGAAGAAACCGTAAGCACCGCGTGCCTTGAGCCGGCCGCCGCCCTCGAGGCGCGCGAGCATGCCGTTCGCGTCCTCGAGCAGGCCACGCGCGACCTCGCCGTACTTCTCGTCGTTCAGGATGGCCGGGTACTTCCCGCGCAGCTCGTAGGCGTGGAAGAGCGGCGTCCAGTCGACGAACGGGATCAGCTCGGCGATGGTGGGCTCGACCACGCGGGTGCCGAGAAACGCGGGGCGAGCCACCTGGCCGTCGCCGAAATCGAGCTTCGGCGCTCGCGCCCGCGCGTCCTCGAAGGAGAGCAGCGGGCGGCGCGTCTGAGCGGACGCGACCAACTCGCGCATCAGCGCTTGGTGACGCTCGTTTTCCTCGCGAAACCGCGGCCGCTGCGCCGGATCGATGATCCGGCCGAGGATTCCCACCGAGACCGACGCATCGCGCACGTGCGCCGTGATGCCGTCGTAGGAAGGCGCGATCTTGGCGGCAGTGTGCTTGTCGCTGGTGGTGGCGCCGCCGATCAGGAGCGGCGTCGTGAACCCGAGCCGCTTCATCTCGCTCGCCACGTGGGTCATCTCGTCGAGCGACGGGGTGATGAGCCCCGAGAGCCCGATCAGATCCGCCTTCCAGCTCGTGGCGGTGTCGAGGATCTTCTGGCACGGCACCATGATGCCGAGGTCCTGGATGTCGTAGCCGTTGCAGGAGAGCACCACCCCCACGATGTTCTTGCCGATGTCGTGGACGTCGCCCTTCACCGTGGCGAGCAGGATGCGCCCCTTGCCCGAGTCCGCGCCGAGCGCGGCCTTCTCCGCCTCCATGAGCGGCTGGAGGATCGCCACCGCCTTCTTCATGACGCGGGCGCTCTTCACCACTTGCGGCAGGAACATCTTGCCGGAGCCGAAGAGCTCGCCGACGACGTTCATGCCGGCCATGAGCGGTCCTTCGATGATGAGCAGCGGTTTGCCGTACTTGCCGAGCGCTTCCTCGATGTCGCTGTCGATGTGATCGTCGATGCCGCGCACCAGCGCGTGCGAGAGTCGCTCCTCGAGCGTGCCCTGGCGCCATTCGTTGGCTACGGTCGGGCCGCCGGTCTTCTCCTGGGTCTTGACCGTCTCCGCGAACGTCACCAGCCGCTCGGTGGCGTCGGGACGGCGATTGAGCAGCACGTCCTCGACATGCTCGAGGAGGTCCTTGGGGATCTCCTCATAGACCGCGAGCATCCCGGCGTTGACGATTCCCATGTCCATGCCGGCCTGGATCGCGTGATAGAGGAACGCCGAGTGCATCGCCTCGCGCACCGGGTTGTTGCCGCGGAAGCTGAACGAGATGTTGCTGACGCCGCCGCTCACCTTGGCGAGCGGTAGGTTCTGCTTGATCCAGCGGGTGGCCTCGATGAACGCGACCGCGTAGCCGTTGTGCTCCTCGATACCGGTCGCCACCGTCAGGATGTTGGGGTCGAAGATGATGTCCTGCGGCGGGAACCCGACCTTCTGGGTGAGGATGTCGTAGGCCCGCTTGCAGACCTCGATCTTGCGCTCGTAGCTGTCGGCCTGGCCTTTCTCGTCGAACGCCATGACGACGACCGCGGCGCCGTAGCGGCGCACCAGCTTCGCCTCGCGGACGAACTTCTCCTCGCCTTCCTTCAGGCTGATCGAGTTGACGACACCCTTCCCCTGGACGCACTTGAGCCCGGCCTCGATCACTGACCACTTGGAGCTGTCGACCATGAACGGGACCTTGGCGATGTCGGGCTCCATGGCCGCGAGGCTCAGGAAGCGCGTCATCGACGCCTCCGAGTCGAGCATTCCCTCGTCCATGTTGACGTCGACGATCTGGGCGCCGCTCTCGACCTGCTGGCGCCCGACCTTGAGCGCTTCCTCGAAGTTCCCGGCGATCACCAGCTGCTTGAACTTGGGCGAGCCGGCGACGTTGGTGCGCTCGCCGACGTTCACGAAGTTGGTCTCTCGGGTGAGCGTGAACGCGTCGTTGCCGCTCAGCCGCAAGTAAGGCTCGACCTTGGGCGGCACGCGTGGCGGCAGGCCTTCCACCGACCTCGCGAGCAACGCGATGTGGGCGGGCGTCGTGCCGCAGCAGCCGCCCAGGAAGTTGAGCAGGCCGGCCTCGGCCCAGCCGCGAAGCTGTGGCGCCAGGCTCTCGGGCGTTTCCGGAAACCCGGTCTCGAGCGTCGGATCGGGCAAGCCGGCGTTGGGGTAGGCGCTCACGTAGATCGGCGCGACGGCCGAGAGCTCCTCGACCCGCGGCCGCATCTCCTTCGGCCCGAGCGAGCAGTTGATGCCCACGCTCAGGAGCGGCACGTGCGAGATCGCGTTCCAGAAAGCCTCGGCGGTCTGGCCGGTCATGTTGCGCTCGTTACCCGGGACGATGAACGTCACCGAGGCCATGAGCGGCACGCGGAAGCCGACCTCGTCGAACACCTTCTCGATGGCGAAGAACGCGGCCTTGGCGTTGAGCGGGTCGAAGATGGTCTCGACGATCAGCACGTCGGAGCCGCCTTCGAGGAGCCCTCGCGCTTGATCGGCGTAGGCGTCGACGAGCTGGTCGTATGTGACTCCGCGCCATCCTGGATCTTCGGCGCGAGTCGAGAAACCCGCCATTTTCGTGGTCGGGCTCACCGCGCCGGCGACGAAGCGGCGGCGCTTCGGGTTCGCCTTCATCGCGGCGTCGGCCGCGCGCCGCGCGCAGCGCGCGGCCGCGACGTTGATCTCGCGCGACAGCGCTTCCATGCCGTACTCGGAAAGCGAGATCGCCTGCGCGTTGAACGTGCAGGTCTCGACGATGTCGGCGCCCGCTTCGAGGTACTCGCGGTGGATGCCCTCGATCACCTCGGGGCGCGTGAGGCACAAGAGATCGCCCAGGTTCTTGACGTCGATCGGCCAGTCGCGGAAACGCTCGCCGCGCACTTGCTCCTCGGTGAGCTTTTGGCGATGGATCATCGTGCCCATCGCGCCGTCGATGATGACGATGCGCTTCTTGAGCAGCGCTTCGAGCTCCTCGGTGGTCTCGGTCAGGCGGTTCGACATGGTCTCGGGTTCCGGGTGTGACGCGCGCCACGGAGACGGCGGCGCGGCCGATCCGGAAAGGATACCGGAATCGGCAAGCGCTGTGCGTGCGCTTCAGTTGGCCGCGGGCGGGTAGAGGCTGGGGATGCGCACCGCGTCGAGCCCCGAGTACTGGGCGTTGGGGTCCTGCAGGACCGCCTCCCAGAGCTTGGTGCTGTCCGACTCCCGCACCTCGCTGAAGCACATCCACTCGGTGGTGAGGCTCGGCAGCGAGCCGTCGGTGATGAGCACGTTGCCGTTCGGCTCGCCCTCGGTGTCGCCCGCGAAGAAGCTGAAGAGCGGCGGGTCGTAGTCGGGATCGACCCACTCCCAGGTCTGGCCGATCAGGCGGTTCTGCGCGTCGATCCAGAACTCGACCTGGCGCGTCACTTCCGGCACGCGATCGTTGCCGTTGTCGTAGACCAGCAGGTTGCCGTTGGGCTGCAGGAACGGCCCGTGCTGGTGCCAGGGTAGGAGCACGCCCGGTCCCGACGGCGTGAGGAACGGCCAGTGATCGTCGCCGGTCGAGCCCGGCCAGTCGGTGCCGATCACCCACATCAGTTGCTTGGTCTTGCGGTTGATCTTGGCGATCAGGTCCTGGTTGCGGCACGAGACCAGGATCGAGTCGTCGCTCGGGTCGTAGACCAGCGCGTTCGAGTGGGTCCAGTCGTGGGTGCTGCCGCCGGCAGTGCCGTACCACCAGTTCCAGGTCGAGTCGTTGAACGAGGCGCCGACGGCCGAGTGAATGTCGAGCAGCGTGCGGTGCGGGTCGAGGAGGTCGAAGAGGTGGATGCGGTCGACGAGCTGTCCGTCGCGGGTGAACTCGACGATCTGGTCGCCCACCACCCGGCAGGTCGTGCACAAGGTTCCGGCGTTGGGCGGGTAGCCGGAGACGGTGCGCAGCTCGGCGAAGAGGCCGAGCAGGTTGCCGTTCGGCAGCTCGATCACGTCGTGATGCTCCGGCCCGTCGACGGCCGGATCCAGGCCGAGCCCCTGGGCGGTGTACGAGTGGACGACGGTGCCGAGCAGATCGACCTCGTAGAGCGCGCTCGAGATGTAGAGGATGTGTCCGTTCTCGAGCTGGCGCACACGGCTGATCGGCACGAACGGGTTCGGCGGAGTCACCGGCGGGTCCTGGTGGTACCAGACGATGTTGCCGCCCGAGTCCATCGCGTAGACGCGGCTGGTTCCCGGAATCCCCACCCGGGTGGCCGCGAAGAGCGTCAGCCCGGGTTGCAGCGCGTTCGGTACCGAGGTGGTCACCGTGATGGGAGGCGCGGCGAAGTCGGGGATCTCCGAGAATGCGGCCGGGCGGTAGGACGTCGACGGCCCCGTGACGGTTTGCGAGCCGGCCGCGGCACGGGCCGTGATCTGGTAGGTGGTGCCGGCCCGCAGCCCGACCCACCGCGAGCGTGTGAACCGTCGACGGCTCGGGAGTGATGGCGCCGGTCAGCGGAACGGTCCAGTGCCGTCAGGCCCGCTCACGTCGAGAAGCGGCAGCGCGGGGACGGTGGTCTGGAACGACACGATGAGGGCCAGGTGGTTGTCCGGGTTGACGGTCCCGACCGGCTCACCCACGGCGAGGTCCACGACGGTGTGATTTCCCGCGGGAAGGGTCGTGCCACCGACGACGAGGCTCACCGCGTAGCTGCCCGGCGGCTTGGAATCGGGCAGGTGCGCGACCACCGCGCCGTCCGACCACGAGACGATCCACAGGGCGGCGCCGTCGTAGCGCACCTCGCTCGTCCCCTGGGTCGCGCTGAAGCCGCTTCCATTGATCGTAATGTCGGTGCCGGGTGCGGCCGGGTTGGGCACGATTTCCTGGACCGCCTGCATCGGTGAGGGTGGAGCGCTCGCCAGGCTGGAGGCGCAGCGGAAACCGACGCTGGCGTCCGCGTACGTGGGAGGTCCGGCACCGCGGGCCGAGGCGCAACGCGTCGCCCGACGCATTCCAGCCGCCGCCGCGATGTACCCGGTATCCGCTCGGGCTGTTCGCCGGCCCGGTTGGGTTCGAGGCGGGGCTCACCGCGTAGTAGCCCGCGTCGTACCAGTCGCTCACCCAGTCCGAGACGTTTCCCGCGAGATCGAGCGCTCCATAGGGAGATGCCGGCCGGCCTCGAGCCGACCGGCCACGTGGTGCCGGTGCCGCATCCGGGCCCACCGTCCCCGGCATCGCTCATCACCGCTTCCTGGCAGGTGGGTGTGGCTTCTCCCCAGGGATACGTGCGCGCGCTGGTCCCGCGCGCGGCCTTCTCCCACTCCGCCTCCGTCGGATAGCGCTTTCCAGCCCATGCGCGGTAGGCCTGGCCCCGGTTCCCGTCGACGCAATTGATGGGGTTGTCGATGCCGCGCGACGAGAACCAGTTGCAGCCGGCGTCGGCGGCGTACGCGCCATCCGGCCCGGCGCAGTCGCCCGCCAGCACACAGGCGGCGTATTCGTCCGTCGTGACGTCGTTTCGGTCGAGCCAGTAGCCCCCGAGGCTCACCACGTGGACCGGCTGCTCGTCGGGAGCGCCGGCATTCGATCCCATCGTGAAATCTCCCGGCGGAACGAACACCATGCCGTCCGCGCAGAGCGCCGGGACTTGTAGGCTCCACGCGCACGGGCTGCCGTCCTCGAAACCGTCGGCGAACACGGGCGTCTGCGCCGTGGCCGTGCCAACCCAGCATCCGACCAGGACTCCGATGAGTGCGAGCGCGATGGCTCGGACGACGTGCGAGGACGCGGTTCCGGAAGCTGCAAATCGCCGCGCTCGACTGGCCTTCTGCGCGTTCCGGCGCCGCGCGCTCCACCACGGCGGTCGAGGGTCGATGCGGCACGGTGCGCTCGCATTCGGGGGAAGGAGTGCGGCCTCGGCCCGGCACCGCCCCGGATTCCCGGCGAGATCGCAAATGAGCGGGATGCGGCTCGTCCCTCGGTTCGGGACCAGCCGGTGAAGGATTGCCGTGTGTGTCGCGCCGCGTATCGAGATGGCGCGGAAGGGCTAGGCAAGGCTTGTGCCCAGCCTCACCGCCGAGCGCCATGCGCGGCCGAGTCCCTCGGGCATTCGCCCGCCCGAATTGGACCGTCGAAAGGGTGCGGTGCTTGCCGCGTCGCGAGGCGCGCTACTGGACGGTGGCGGTCGAGCTCGGTGCGCTCTCGTTGGCGTTGGCCGATTTGTCGACCGCGGTCACGCGGTAGCGAACGTCGCCGACGGGCGGATGCGGGTCCACGTAGCGCGTGCCCTCGACCAGATTGGGCGTCAGCTTGTCGGCGGCGCCGTTGGGTCGCAGCCGGTAGACGTAGTACCCGGCGACGTCCACGTCGGGCGACGGATCCCAGCGCAGCTCGATGCCGTTCGGCGTGTGCACGCCCACCACTTCCTTGGGCGGCGCCGGCGGCGTGCGATCCTCGGACACGATGCTGGCGGTGGGCGAATCGTCGCTCTCGATCCACGCGTCGCCGCGCTTCACCACCGATCGCACCACGTAGCTGTGGGTCTGGTCGATGGCGGGCGAGGTGTCGGTCCAGCTGGTGTCGACGAGCGGCTCGCCGCTCACCAGCTCGGGCTCGGCTTCGCCGGTCCAGCGATACACGCGGTACCAGAGCGAGCGGGTCTCGGGCTTGCCGTCGGCGCCGGTGGTGGGCGCGGTCCAGTGCAACGCCGCGGCGCGCTCGCCGGCGGTGGCGTCGAGCGAGGGCGGTGGCGACGGCGGCACGGCCCACGCGATCGACACCGAGTTCGACGGATCGGTGCCGAAACCCGACGAGCCGAAGGTGAGCACGCGGTACACGTTGACGGTCTCGGGAACCGCGGTGGCGTCGCGCACCGTCGCTTGCTTGAGCGGGGTGCCGCTCACGTCGACCGGCACCGGCAGCACGAACGCCAGCTCGGGCTTGCTGGCGGTGACGTTGGTGTCGCCGACGATCGGCAACAGCGAGTGCATCACCTGGAAGCCCGTGACGTCGGGCGGCTTCGATCCGTCCTGGTTCTTCTGCGGCACGCTCCACTTGAGCTCGACGGCGCCGCGCGTCGCCTTGAGCGTGAGGTCCTTGACCGGATCGGGAAGCTCGGACTCGGGCGGCTTGGGCAGGCCTTCCTTCCCGCAGCTTGCTGCGATGACCGCGGTCAACGAGAGCGCCAGGAGCGTGCGCAGGCCGGGATTCATCGAGCGATGTCCTTGCGCGCCCGTGCGATTGCCTCGACAACGCGCTCGCGCGCGGTGCCGCCCGCGGTGCGGCGCAGGTCGACCGAGCGCCGTGCGTCGAGCGTCTGGATGAAGTCGGCGTCGAGCTTGGGGTGGATGGCCATGAGCTCCGCGCGCGAGAGTGTACGCGGATCGCGGCCGCGCGCCAGCGTCGAGCGCACCAGCTCGCCCACCGCGGCGTGCGCCTCGCGAAACGGGACGCCCGCGCGTGCCATCGCGTCGGCCACGTCGGTCATGGTGAGCGCCGGGTCGTCGACCGCGCGCGCCAGCGCTTCGCTGCGCACCGCGAGCCGCGGCACCAGCGAGGTCAGCACTCGTACCGACCCGCGCACCGTGTCGGCGGCGTCGAAGAGCGGCTCCTTGTCCTCTTGCAAGTCTCGGTTGTAAGCGAGCGGCAGGCCCTTGATCTTGGTGAGCAGCGTTACCAGCGCGCCGTTCACGCGCCCGGTCCGGCCGCGGATCAGCTCGGCCACGTCGGGGTTCTTCTTCTGCGGCATGATGCTCGACCCGGTCGCGTGGCTGTCGGGCAGCTCCAGGAAACCGAACTCGGCCGACGACCAGAGCACCAGCTCCTCGGCGAAGCGGCTCAGGTGCGCCTGCGTGAGCGCTGCCGCCGCCAGGAACTCGACCGCGAAGTCGCGATCGGAGGTGGCATCGAGGCTGTTCCGCGTGGGGCCGTCGAAGCCGAGCAGCCGCGCGCTGAGCGCGCGATCGAGCGGAAAGCTGGTGCCGGCGAGCGCCGCCGAGCCGAGCGGGCAGAGGTTGAGGCGCGTCCTCGCGTCCGCGAAGCGCTCCCGGTCGCGGGTCAGCATCTCGTGATACGCGAGCAAGTGGTGCGCGAGCCGCACCGGCTGGGCGCGCTGCAGGTGGGTGTAGCCGGGCAAGATGGTGTCGACGTGCCGCGCCGCGAGCTCGAGCAGGGCGGCGTCGAGCGCGCGCAGCTCCTCCGCGAGGGCGTCGATCTCGTCGCGCAGCCACAGCCGCAGATCGGTCGCGACCTGGTCGTTCCGGCTGCGCGCCGTGTGCAGCTTCCCTCCCAGCGCCCCGAGCTTGGCGGTGAGCAGCCGCTCGACCGCCATGTGGATGTCCTCGTCGCCGGGCGCGATGCGCGATCGGCCCGACACCAGATCGGCCTCCACCGCGCGCAACCCGGTCGTGAGCCGCTTGGCCTCCGATGCGGTGAGCACGCGCGCCTTCGCGAGCACCGCGACGTGCGCGATCGACCCGCGCACGTCCTGCGGCAAGAGGCGCTGGTCGTAGCTCACGGACGAGGTGAACCGCAGCACCTCGGCGTCGACGTCCTCGGCGAAGCGCTTGCCGCGCGCCTCGCGGCCGCCGGACCGCGCATCGCGAGGCGCCGCAGCGCGCCCCACGGTTCGTTTTCGCGAATTGCTCACGTTCGTCCCGCCCGACCCGCGAAGTGGCGCCAAGACTATGGCAGCGACCGGGGCGAACCAAGCCGGTTCGCGGCGGTGCCTTTGCGCCGGATCGCGACCGAGGCGGCGAACGCGATCAATCCGGCGTCGAAGAAGGCCAGGCTCGTGAGCGCGCCGATGGGCGTCGTTTGGAGGCCCCAGGCGGTGAAGTAGAAATCCCCACCGTGTCCGGCGCGGATCGCTTGCACCAGAGCGACGTGGAACGAGAGCAAGGCGAGAACCGCCAGCACCCCGGACACCTGGCTCACCCAGCGCGGAAAGCGCTCGAAACGGGGCTTCCGGACCGGGCGGGGAGGTGCCTTCCGCGCTCGCTGCCGTGCCACCGCCGCGCTCTCGACTCGACGCCTACTTCGCTCCCTTGATGCGCGCGTCGCGGCGCGCACGCTGCGCGAGGCGCAGCCCGTTCAGGCGGATGAAGCCGCTGGCATCGGCCTGGCGATAGACGGAGTCGGCCTCGAAGGTGGCGAGAGCCGCGTCGTAGAGCGAGACCTGCGAGCGTCGGCCCGTGACCCGGATGCCGCCTTTGTAGAGCTTGAGGCGGGCCTCGCCGGTGACGCCCTTCTGGCCCTCGTCCACCAACGCTTGCAGCGCGCGGCGCTCGGGCGCAAACCAGAAGCCGTTGTAGACCAGCTGCGCGTAGCGCGGCATGAGCGAGTCGCGATCGCGCAGCACCTCGCGGTCGAGCGTCATCGACTCGACCGCGCGATGGGCCGCCAGAAGAATGCTGCCCCCTGGCGTCTCGTAGACGCCGCGCGAGCGAATGCCGACGTAGCGGTTCTCGACCAGGTCGACGCGCCCCACGCCGTGTCGTCCGCCGATCTGGTTGAGGCGCGTGAGCAGCGGCGCCGGGTCGAGCCGCTCGCCGTTCACGGCCACGGCGTTGCCGTCCTCGAACTCGACCTGCACCTCCTCGGCCTGATCGGGCGCCTCCTCGGGCGGAACCGCGAGCACGTAGGTGGAGCGCGGCGGCTCGGCCCACGGGTCCTCGAGAATCCCGCCCTCGAAGCTCAGGTGCAGGATGTTCCGGTCCATCGAGTAAGGCTTCTCCTTGGTGACGCCCGTCGCGATGCCGTGTTTCTCGGCGTAGGCGATGAGGTCGGAGCGCGAGCGGAAATCCCATTCGCGCCACGGCGCGATGATCTCGAGGTCGGGAGCGAGCGCCTGGTAGGTGAGCTCGAAGCGCACCTGGTCGTTCCCCTTGCCGGTCGAGCCGTGCGACACGGCTTGCGCTTTCTCGATCCTCGCCACGTCCACCTGGTGCGCGGCGATGATCGGCCGCGCGATCGAGGTGCCGAGCAGGTACGAGCCCTCGTACACGGTGTTGGCGCGGATCATCGGGAAGATGAAGTCGCGCACGAACTCGGCGGTCAGGTCGCGGACGATGGTCTTCGACGCGCCGGTGCGCCCCGCCTTGGCGCGCGCTTCCTCGAGATCGTCGCCCTGGCCGACGTCGGCGATGAACGCGATCACGTCGAAGTCGCGCTCCTCGATCAGCCATCGGAGGATCACGGAGGTGTCGAGACCGCCGGAGTAGGCGAGGACGACTTTGCGTTTCATGGGTTCATTCCTGGTGTGGGGTCGAGATCGAGTGCTTCCACTCGGGCTCCGCGAGCAGGAACTCGAGCAGCGCCTTTTGCACGTGCAGCCGGTTCTCGGCCTCGTCGAAGACCACCGAGTGAGGTCCTTCGAGCACGTCCTCGGTGATCTCCTCGCCACGGTGCGCAGGCAGGCAGTGGAGCACCAGCGTGTCGGGCGCGCCGTGCGAGACCAGCCTCGCGTCGAGCTGGTAGGGGCGCAGCGCGCGCAGCCGCTCCTCGCGCTCCGCCTCCTGGCCCATGCTCACCCACACGTCGGTGCTGATGGCGTGGGCGCCGCGCACGGCTTCCACCGGATCGCGGGTGAGCGTGAGGCGAGAGCGCGCGTCCGCGTCGATCCGGCTCAGCACTTCCTCGGCCGGGTCGTAGCCCTCGGGTGTGGCGATGCGGAAGCGGAAGCCGAGGCGCGCGCAGGCGAAGATCCACGAGTGGGCGACGTTGTTGCCGTCGCCCACGTATGCGGCCTCCAGTCCGTCGAGGGTGCCGCGACGCTCCAGGATCGTGAGCAGGTCGGCCAGGATCTGGCACGGGTGGAGCAGGTCGGAGAGCGCGTTGATCACCGGCACCGTCGACCACTGCGCGTATTCCTCGAGATTGGTCTGCGAGCCGGTGCGCAGCACGATCGCGTCGACGTAGCGCGACAGCACCCGCGCCGTGTCCTTGATCGGCTCGCCGCGCCCCACCTGGCTCACCGCGGGTGTCAGGAACACGGTGTGCGCGCCGAGATCGAAGGCGCCGACCTCGAACGACACCCGCGTGCGCGTCGACGACTTCTCGAACAAGAGCCCGATCACCTTGCCGTCGAGGATCTTGCTCTGGTGCACGCCCGGCCCGCGCTTCATCTCTCGCGCGCGCCCCAGCACCGCGAGTATCTCCTCGCGGGAGAGGTCGAGCAGAGAGAGCAGGTGCCGGACCGCCATGACGATCAGAGGCCCAGCGCGGTCAGCGCCGCGTCGAGAGTCGTGAACATCTCCGCGATCTGCTCCTCGCTCACGATGAGCGGCGGCAGGAAGCGCAGCACCCGGCCCTGGATCAGGTTGATCAACAGGCCGCGCTCGCGGCACGCGTCGACCACCGGCGCTCCCTCGACCGCCAGCTCGGCGCCCCAGATCAGGCCGAGACCGCGCACGGTCCGGATCACATCGTGCTTGGCAGCGAGCGCGCGCAAGCCCTTCTCCATCACGCTTTCGAGCTCGCGTGCTCGCTCGGGCAGCTTGCGCTCGACCAGTTCCTCGCAAGTCGCGAGCGCCGCGGCGCACGCGATCGGGTTTCCGCCGAAGGTCGAGCCGTGCGAGCCCTTGGTGAAGTGCTGCGCCACGGACTCCCGCGCGAGCGCCGCGCCGATCGGCAGGCCCGAGCCGAGCGATTTGGCGAGCGTCATCACGTCGGGCTCGACGTCGAAGCGCTGGTAACCCCAGAGCGCACCGCAGCGGCCGAGACCGGATTGCACTTCGTCGAAGATCAGCGTCAGTCCGGCGTCGTCGGCGAGCTGGCGCACTCCGGTCAGGTAACCCGGTGGCGGCACGTGCACGCCGCCTTCGCCCTGCACCGGCTCGACGATGATCGCGCAGGTGGCGGGGCGGATCGCGAGCGCCATCGCGTCGAGATCGCCGTACGGCACGTGCGCGAAGCCCGGCACCATCGGCTCGAAGCCGGCGTGGACCTTTTCCTGTCCGGTGGCGGAGAGCGTCGCGAAGGTGCGGCCGTGGAAGCTGTTGTTGGCGGCGATCACCTCGAAGCGGCCCGGCCCGTGCAGATCGTTGGAGCGCTTGCGCGCCATCTTGAGCGCGGCCTCGTTGGCCTCGGCGCCGCTGTTCGAGAAGAACACCCGGTCGGCGAACGAGTGCCCGGTGAGCCACGCGGCGAGCTTCGCTTGGGGCACCGTGTGATAGAGGTTCGATGCGTGCCACAAGAGCTTCGCCTGCGCTTCGAGCGCCGCCAGCGGCTTGGGCGGGCAGTGGCCGAGGTTCGCCACCGAGATCCCGGCGACGAAATCGAGATAGCGCTTCCCGTCCGCGTCCCACAGATGCATGCCTTCGCCGCGCACGATCACCAGCGGCGAGCGCCCGTAGTTGGGCGTGTGGTGCTTGGCGTCGAGCGCGCGGATCTCCGCGGCGTCGACGACGGGCTTGGGCGTCTCGTTCACCGATCCGTACCTTTCGCGTGGAAATGGCCGAGGATGGAGAGGACATCTCGCCCCGTGCCAGAGGCACGGCACCGAGCGTAGCGAGGTGGCTCGGGGGTGGGGCCCCAAAAAAACCGCGCTCTTTTTGGGGCGGGGGGCTGGAACAGCCCCCCGAGGCAACAGCGAACGTGGTGTCGAGAGACGAGCATGGCGAGTTTCTCGACGCCACTCATGGCGTGATCAAGGTCCCGATGCCGCGATCGGTGAAGATTTCGAGGAGCACCGCGTGTGGGACGCGGCCGTCGACCACGTGCGCTTGGTGGACGCCTTCGGCGAGCGCCGCGAGCAGCTTGGGAATCATGCCGCCCTTGGCGGTGCCGGTCGAGATCAGCGCGTGCGCCTCCGCGGCGGTGAGGCTGTCGATCTTGGTGCCGTCCTCGGCCTTCACACCCTCGACGTCGGTGATGAGCACCAGCTTCTCGGCGTGGAGCGCCACCGCGAGGGCGCTCGCGAAGGTGTCGGCGTTCAGGTTGAGCGTCTGTCCGTCGTCCGAGCCGGCGACCGGCGCGATCACCGGGATGAACCCCGCCTCGTCGAGGTGATCGATCACGCTCGGATCGACCGCGACCACTTCGCCCACCTGACCCATGTCGCGCAAGCCAGCGGACGTCTGCTTGGGCGGTGCTTTGCGGGCGCGCACGAGGCCGCCGTCCTTTCCGGAGAGTCCCACCGCGCGCCCGCCCACCGACTGGATCCGCTGCACGATGGTGCGGTTCACGTGCCCGACCAGCACCATCTCGACGACTTCCATCGCCTGAGGGCTGGTGACGCGCAATCCGTCGATGAACTCGGACGGGATCGAGAGCTTCGCGAGCCAGTCGTTGATCTGCGGCCCGCCGCCGTGCACCACCACCGGCCGGATGCCCACGAGCTGCAGCAACACCAGGTCCTGGACGAACGCGTCCTTCAGATCGTCGCGGATCATGGCGGCGCCGCCGTACTTGATGACCACGGTCTTGCCCGAAAAACGCTGGATGTAAGGCAGCGCCTCGATCAGGACCTGCGCGCGTTCGATCAGCCGTTCCATGGCGATTCAAGCGGGGAGGGCTGCGTCCCTCCCGCCCATCGACCCCGCTCTCGTGTTGGCGTGCGCACGGATTCTCCACTCACAGGATGTACCGGCTCAGGTCCGTGTCTTCCACGATGTCCTTCAGCCGTTCCTTCACCATCGTGGCGTCGACGCGCACGGTCGTTCCGGTCCGGTCGGGGGCCTCGAACGACACTTCCTCCAGCAAGTACTCGATCACCGTGTGCAGCCGCCGCGCGCCGATGTTCTCGGTTTCCTCGTTGACCTTGGCGGCGATCTCGGCGATCGCGCGGATGCCGTCCTCGGCGAACTCGAGGGTGACGCCTTCGGTCTCGAGCAGCTTGGCCGCGTGGCGGATGGGCGACGCCTCGGACTCGGTCAAGATCTTCACGAACTCGTCGACGCCCAGATCGTCGAGCTCGACGCGGATCGGCAGCCGCCCTTGCAGCTCGGGGATCAGATCGGACGGCTTCGAGATGTGGAACGCACCGGCCGCGATGAACAGGATGTGGTCGGTCTTCACCAGGCCGTAGCGGGTGTTGACCGTCGAGCCTTCGAGGATCGGCAGCAGGTCGCGCTGCACTCCCTCGCGCGAGACGTCCGGTCCGGAGTGACCTTCACCGCCGCCGCCCGCGACTTTGTCGATCTCGTCGACGAACACGATGCCGGATTGCTCCACGCGCGCCACCGCGACCCGCTTCACCGACTCGGCGTCGACCAGCCGTCCCGATTCCTCTTCGAGCAGCTGCTTCCGCGCCTCGCCGACGGTGGCGAGCCGCTTCTCGGTGCGCTTCGGGAAGAGGTTGCCGATCATGTCGCGGACCTGCAGGTCCATCTCCTCGACGCCTTGCGGCGTCATGATCTCCATCTTCGGGAACGTGCGGACCGGCACCTCGATCTCGATGACGCGCTCGTCGAGGGCACCGTCGCGTAGCAGCCGTCGCAGCCGGTCGCGGCTGCTCTCCTTCTCGGCCGGATCGGGGGTCGGCCGTGGAGGTCCAGGGAGCAACAAGTCGAGCAACCGATCCTCGACCCGCTCGGCCGCCTGGCCCCGCACCTTCTCCTCTTCCTCGGAGCGCACCTGATTCACGGCCATGTGCACCAGATCGCGGATGATCGACTCGACGTCGCGCCCGACGTAGCCGACCTCGGTGAACTTGGTGGCCTCGACCTTGAGGAACGGCGCCTTCACCAGCTTGGCGATGCGCCGCGCGATCTCGGTCTTGCCGACGCCGGTGGGCCCGATCATCAGGATGTTCTTGGGCAAGATCTCCTGGCCGAGCTCCGCCGGGAGCTGCATGCGCCGCCAGCGATCGCGCAGCGCCACCGCGACCGCGCGCTTCGCGGCCGCTTGCCCGACGATGTACTTGTCGAGCTCGGCGACGACCCGCCGCGGAGTGAGATCCTTCTCGATGTCCATGGCCGTGACCGCGAGGCGACTTCAGGAGCCCGCTAGATCTCTTCGACGACGATTTCGTTGTTCGTGTAGAGGCAGATTTCCGACGCGATGCGGATCGCCTCGTGAGCGATCTTCGCCGGCTCGAGCTCGGTGTGCTCTACCAGTGCGCGCGCCGCGGCGAGCGCGTAAGGCGCACCGGAGCCGACCGCCACGATGCCGTCCTCGGGCTCGATGACGTCGCCGTTGCCGGAGATGAGCAAGCAGTGATCGGGATCGGCGACGATGATCATCGCTTCGAGGCGGCGCAGGATCCGGTCGGTTCGCCAGTCCTTGGCGAGCTCGGCGGCCGCGCGCAGCAAGTTGCCGTTCACGCCCTCGAGCCGCTCCTCGAACTTGTCGAGGAGGGCGCCCGCGTCGGCCGCGGCGCCGGCGAACCCGGCCACCACGCGATCGCCGTAGAGACGCCGCACTTTGCGCGCGGTGTGCTTCAAGATGGTGTCGCCGAAGGTGACCTGACCGTCGCCGGCCATCGCGGCCTTCTCGCCGCGCCGCACGGCCACGATCGTGGTGCTGCGCCACCTGGGCTCGTCTCGACGCGTCATCGCTCGCGCTCCGCCGGCAGCAGAGCCGATACTCGAGTCTCGAGGGGCTCCGCGCGTCGCGGGGGGAAAAGGCCAGGAATACCACACGCGGCACCATGCCCCAAGGTTGCGGCCTCGTGGCGAGCACTGCGCAGAAGAGGGGGAGCGATGAACGTCAAGGTGCTTTGCTTTCTGTTCGCGTTGTCGAGCGCTGGCTCGTCGCGACTCGCGGGGGCCACGTGCACGGCCAAGGTGGTCGGGTCGAGCTTCGTGATCTCGGGATGCGACTCGGTGATCGTGGTGAGTGGCGACGTGCGAGTGGCGTCGGGAAATTTGCTCGTTCAAAACGGCACGAATTCCACGACCACCGCGAACGGCAAGGGCAACGTCGTGGTCGGCTACAACGCGACCCGCGGCTCGCACAAGGACAAGCGCACCGGCTCGCACAACGTGATCGTGGGTGACCAGCAGAACTACACGAGCTACGGCGGGATCGTGGGCGGGGTCGGCAACGAGATCAGCGGCAGCTACGCCACGGCCGTGGGGGGCACCGGAAACGTTGCCAGCGGCGCGCGGGCGTCGATCCTCGGCGGCCAGTCGAACGAGGCTCCCGCCTCCAACTCGGCCGTCGCGGGCGGCGAGCGAAATCAAGCTACGGGTGACACCTCCGCGGTGAGTGGTGGTGTCGGGAACCTCGCCAATGGCCAATGGTCATCGGTTTCCGGAGGTGACCACGATCAAGCAACCGGGATGGCATCGTGGGCAAGCGGCGGCCAAGGGAATTTCGCTTCCGGTGAGCTCTCGGCCGTGACCGGAGGAAGTCAGAATGGGGCCACTGGCGTAATGTCCGCGATAAGCGGTGGAGAGGACAGCCGAGCGACGGGCTTTGCATCCTCCGTCTCGGGTGGGCAGTTCAACGAGGCCGACGGGGGCGACGCGTCGGTGAGCGGAGGACAGGGCAACTACGCAACCGGCGACCGCGCCTGGATCGGCGGCGGCTACGGGAGCTTCGCGACCGCGGACTCTTCTTCGATCAGCGGTGGCGCGGGCGGATACGCGCAGGGTTACGCCTCGTCGATCAGCGGTGGAAGCGGCAACCAAACGGACGGGCCGGTCAGCTCGGTGAGCGGCGGCGCCGGCGTGACGGTGAACGGCGAGAACGACTGGGCTGCGGGCAGGCTGTTTCAGGATTTCTGAGGCTCATCCGCCGCCGCGCGCCGGCCGAGGAAGCGACTCGTCAGGACCGCTTGCGCCGCGCCCGCGGGTGCGCGGCGTCGTACTCGCGGGCGAGCGCGCCGATGCCGACGTGGGTGTAGCGCTGGGTGGTCGAGAGGTTGGCGTGGCCGAGCAGCTCCTGGATCGAGCGCAAGTCGGCGCCGCCTTCGAGCAAGTGGGTCGCGAAGGTGTGGCGCAGCAGGTGAGGGTGCACGTTCTTTTGGACGCCGGCGTCGAGGCGCGCGGTCTTGAGCAGCCGCGCCATGCTGCGGGTGGTGAGGCGCTGGCCGCGGGCGTTGAGGAAGAGGGCGTCGCGCGCGGACTGCGGGGCCAGTTCGGGACGGGTCTCGGCGCCGCGCTTCGCGACCTCGGCGAGCAGCACCGCGCGCGCTTCGAGATAGGGCCGAAGCGCTTCGGCCGCGGCACCGGTGATGGGGACGATCCGTTCCTTCCGCCCCTTGCCGCGTACTCGCACCAGCGAGAGATCGGGCTCGAAATCACCGAGATCGAGCCCAGCGGCCTCCGCAACACGCAGACCCGATCCGTAGAGCATCTCGAGCAGAAGCCGCGCGCGCCTGGCCGCGAAGCCGCCCTTCTCGGTGGTGGCGATCAGGCTCTCTGCTTCCTCGAAGAGGAGATGTCGAGGCGTGGTCTTGGGCAGCCGTGGCGACTCGAGCACCTCGGTGGGGTCGGCGTCGACCGCTCCCTCGCGGCGCAGGAACCGGAAGAACGTCCGAAAGGCCGAGAGCTTGCGAGCCGTCGTGGTGCGCTTCCGGCCCTGGAGCCGCTTGGCCAGATGAGCGCGGATCTCGGTCCTGGTGATCGAGCCCGCCGTCACGGCATCGCCCGGCCGGCCACGCCGCTCCCGCACATCCTCGATCAGGTGCGCGAGCTCGCTTCGGTACCCGCGGATGGTGTGCTCCGACGCGTCCCGCTCGACCCGCAAATAGTCGACGAACCGCTCGACCCAGCCGCCGACGTCCGTGTCCGGCCCCTCCGGCATGAAGTGATCTTACCCCGCACTCGCGTGACCGGTCGGCGCGTCATCGCGCCGGCTCGGGGGTGAGGCCCCGAAAAAGTCGCACTTTTTTCGGGGCGGGGGGGCTTTGCCCAAAAAAGCCATCCTGCCCAAAAACGCGGGCGGCTGCCCAAAAATGGCGTACTCGGCAAGATTCTGGCGTTAGTCGGCGTACTCATCCTTGCACCCCATAACCTCCTGGGGCTCGCCGGATCCTTCGCCTTCTCCCCAGAACTCAAGGCGAGCGCAGATGCGCTGTCGATGTTCGGTCTTGTCGACGGGATTCATGAAGCGAACCTCCAGGACCAGATGAAGGTCTCCCGACCCCTCGGGGTACTTGTCCACAATGTTGGCGTCGAAGAAATCGTTAGGTCCGGTCTCACGCGCCTCCTTGTCGTATCGGCGAAGCATGCGAGTTGCTTGGTCCGGCTTGATTTCCCCGTTCAACACGAGCGGCGCTTGGAACAATTCGACAT
>CAZYWA010000033.1:0-26290 GCA_964650975.1 uncultured bacterium | reverse complement strand
CCCAGGTCCGCGGCCTGGATCCAGCGCGCCACGGTCTCGATGGGCGGGAAGTCGTCCACCACGTGCACCCGGTCCTCGAGGCCGAACCGCCGCACGTCTGCGTCGAGGTCGTACTCGGGACAACGCGGCCCGACCAGCACGTAATGGGTGTCGAGCCGCGCCACCCATTCGCGCTCCGCGCGCATCGCTTCCAGCATCCGGGGAATCCGCTTGTGACGCTGGATGAGACCGAAGCTCAGGCAGACGAAGGCGTCGGCGGAGATCCCGCGCTGGCGAAAGCCGAGCGCGGCACGCGCCTCTTCGCGGCTCATCGGCGGGAAATCGTCGCGCACGCCATGGGGCACGTGCGCCACCGGGGCGCACGACTCTCGCCCTCGCACCTGGGACTCGAGGTGCGGGTTGTGAACGATCAGACCGCGCGCCGCGCGTAGCAGCACACGGCGCAGCGGAAAGAGCTCGCGCCGCCGGGGATGCTCGGCGAGAACTCGCCGCAACCCTGGGACGCCGCGCGCTCCGCCCAGGCCCTGGTACCACTCGCGAGCCAGCGTCCCGGTCAGCCCCACCACACCCTGGTTTCGCAGCAGCTCACGAGCCATCGCCGCGGGCCGGCCCAGGAAGCGGCCGAGGGTCAGGTCGTAGAGCGTCGCGTCGTGCAGATCGACCACTCCGGGCACCTGGCGCACCAGATCGTAGAGAAACGAATGAGCGGCGTGATTGCCGACCTGGTAGACGACCACGTCGTGCTCGCGTCTGCGCTCGGCGAGGGTCGCCGCCGCGTGCACGGCGCCGAGCGCCGCGGGCGTCCTGACCGAGGTGGGATCCTCGGCGTAGAGCCGCACCTGATGCCGAGCGCCGAGTGCTGTTGCCAGCTCGACCGTGTAGTCCGCGATCCCCGATCGCAAGGGCGGAAACACGCCCACCAGCGCGACCTTCATGCGATCGCCACCCGCCGCGGTGGCGCAGCCGCGGCCTCGTACAACGCTTCGATCGCGTCCAGATGCCGGTCGACACCGCGGTGAGAACGCACCCACTCACGCCCGGCACGCCCCATCGCGCCGCGCAGCGCTGGATCCGCCAGCAGCGATCGCACGCGGTCGGCGAGGACGGCCGGCTCGCTCGCCGGCAACCGGTAGCCGAACTCGCCATCGCGGAGCCACTCGGCCACGCCACCCACATCGGTCGCGACCACCGGGCGCGCCTGCATCAACGCTTCGAGCCCCGCGAGCCCCGACGGCTCCGGCCAGCGCGAGGTCATCACCACCACCGCGGCTTCGCGGAAGCGCGCGCGGAGCCGCTCACCGTCGAGCCAGCCGGTCAGCACGACGCGATCCGCAAGCGAGCGCTGTCGCAGCAGCCGCTCGATCCGCGCTCGCGCCGGACCGTCCCCCGCGATCACTCCTCGGGTGGCGGGCGGGAGCCGCTCGAACACGTCGACGAAGAGCTCGACTCCCTTGTCCGGCTCGACCAGCCGCCCGGCGAAGAGCACGGTGCTCGACTCTGCGGCCGAGGGAGGCGGATCCGCGTCGAACGGCAGCGGATAGGGCAGCACGTGGATGGCGGCGCCGGACCAGCCCTGCCCCACCAGCACGTCGCGCACGAAGCGCGAGGCAACCACCACCGGGGCGTCGCGGTCGATCGCCGCGGTCCACGCCTTCCATCCGGCCACTCGCGACCACGCGAGCTGCGGCCATCGCGGCACTCCCGCGCACCGGCCCAGCACGCCCTGCACGGTGCACGCTTCGCCGGCCACGCGAGTGCACGCTCGACCGTCGCGTCGCAATCGCGTGGCGCCCGGACAGCAAGCCCGGTGGTCGTGAATCGACTGGACCAGCGGGGCCTCGCGGCGCAGCGCTCGATACAGCTCCGGATTCTCGAGCCGATGGACGTGCACCAGCTCGGGCCGAAGCTCCCGGCAAGCAGCCGCGGCGCTGGCGACCGCGGCGGCGTCACCGGTGCGAGGCGGCGCGAACCGGCTCGGCTGGTGACCGCGCGCTCGCAGCCCTTGCTCGAGATGCGCGAGATAGGTCTCGATTCCGCCCGGACCGGCTCCGGGATCGTGGACCATCAGGATCCGCATGACGCGAGGCTCGGTCTTCTAGGCCGTGTACCAGCAGTTGATCGTGCACGGATCGCCGCACACCCGCATGGTGCGGCGCGCCGCCTGAAACCGCGGATGCGACCACACCTCGCGAAGCGGTAGCGGCTCGCCGCAAGCGCCGAGGATGTCCCGGGTGAACGACTCGCGGCACGAGCTCACCGAGCCGTCGGGCGCCAGCACCAGCGTGTCGAACCCGGCGAGGCAGCGCTTGGGCTCGGGCGGCTCGCGACGCTCGTAGAACCCGAGCAGTTCCCGCAGGTAGCCGTCGGGATTCATGACGAACGACCGTGGCTCGAAGCGGCCCAGCTCGGCGATCACCTCGGCCAGCATCCGCAGATCGCCGGCGTCGAAACGATGCTGCGCGAGATAGGCGTCCGGAGCCAGTCCTTGAAAGAGGATCGCGTCGGCGCCCAGCTCGCGGATGCGTTTCGCGAGCGGGACGATCTCGCTCAGGTTGTCGCGCGTCACCACGGTCTGCACGTAGACGGTGTAAGCGGGCGACGGCGCGGAAAGTCGCGCGCGTGCCTCGACCAAGCCCCGAACCCAACCGAGAGCCTCGTCGAACGAGCCGGGACGTCCGCGGAGGCGGTCGTGGGTGGTGGCGCGATCGCCGTCCATCGACAGCATGAAGCTCCCCATGCCGGCGTCGATCAGTGCGTCGCGGGTGTCGGAGCCGCCCACCGAGCCGCTGGTGATGATCGTCGGCACCATGCTGAGCCCGCGCGCGAACCGGGTCAACGCCAGCACGTCGGCGCGCCGGAGCAGCGGCTCGCCGCCCGAGAACAAGAGCTCGCGAATGCCCCACTCCGCGGCCTCGGAGATCCGCTCCTCGAGCTGGCCGCGCTCGAGCTCCGCCGGGCGCGCCTCGGCCCAGCGGTGCGTCGAGCAGAACTCGCAGCGCACCGGACAGCGGTGCGTGAGCAGCAGGATCAGCTTGGTCGGCGGAACCAGCGGCCGGTTGATCCAGTACGAGAGCCGCCGGGCAACCGAGACGTCCACGGGTTTCCGGTCACAGCCTTCAACCGCGCGCGCCAGCGATGCCCATGCGGGTCCAGAAGGCCTCGCCGAACCGCTCGCGGTCGAAGTTGCAGTTGAGCAGGTTGCAGTTCCGGGTGCAGGTCTTGACCTGCTGGCGCCGCTCGCGGCCTTCCTCGGACCAATAGGCGGTCTTGGCGCCTTCCTCGCGGATGTTTCCGACCGGGTCGAGCCAGAAGCACATCTTGAGGTTGCCGTAGGGATCGAACGCGATGTCGGTCTCGCCGGCCTTGCACACGACCTGATCGTCGGCGTTGGGGTTCCTGAAATAGACCTTCATCATCTGCAGCTGGTTGACGGTGTTCCCGACCAGCCATTCGGTGGTGCGGATCTCGATCAGCCGGTCGAGGATCGCGTCCAGCTTGTCGATCTCCTTCGGGAAGTAGTCGCTCCCCTCAAACCAGCGCGGATCGAACGCACGCCCGAAGTTGGCGTAGAGCGGCTGGAAGTTGACCGTGTAGAGCCCGTTGTCGCGCACGAAGTCGACCATCTGCAGCAGCTCGCCGAGGTTTTGCTGGCAGACCACCGTCGCGATGCTGATCTGCAGATGGGTGCGGCGCCGCGTGAGCTCGCCCAGCGCCTTGACGGTGCGAGCGTGCGCGCCCGCGCGGTTGCGGATGCGATCGTGATGATCCGCGGTGGCGCTCTCGAGCGACACGTGGATCTCGTCGAGACCGGTGTCGATCATCTCCTGCGCGCGCTCGGGGCTCGAGAGCGGGATGGCGTTGGTGGAGAGCCCCACACGGCAGCCGCGGCTCTTGGCATGGGCGATGAGATCCACCACGCCTTCCTTCAGCAGCGGCTCGCCGCCCACGATCTTGAGCGTGAACGGCCCCAGCCACTCGCGGCACTCGTCGACCACTTCCTTCCAGCGCTCGACCGTGACCTCGCCCGGCACCGGCTTCATCCAGATATCGCAGTGCTTGCAGCTCAGGTTGCAGCGATCGGTGATGCTGATGTGCACCTGCTGCGGGCGTGGCACGACCTTGCGCCACGCCGCGTCGACTCGCGACCTGAGGCGCAGGTTCTCGCGGAGGCCCGCGAAATCGATCATCGGTGAGGGGACGGAACTCGGCTCTCGCAGGGGGGAGGGCCACTCGTAAGGTACGAATCCGCGCGCATCCACGTCAAGGAAGCGGGCCGCGCCGAGCGGCGCGACAATGCATGGGTGCCCATACAAAAGCGTGCCGCGCCGGCATCGGGCTGCGCGGCGGGAAGCGACGCGGAACGCGTGAAAAGCGAGGCCGGCGGTGCGACCTGGACGACCCCCGCCATTCGAATGACGATGTCACGCGAAAACGTGCTCGGCGCGTTTGACCCTCTCGAAAATCGCGTGGTACCGTGCCGTCAGGCGCGCAATGTTCCCCCGAGCGCGCCTCGAAAGCGCGAAACTTCCCCGCGAGCCGAGTGACCCCGGTCGCCCACACAGCCCTCCGGTCCACCGTCACGGAGGCGTCGTCCGCGGTCACCGCTCCCGTCTCGCCCCTTCGCGCCCAGGAGGAGGCCGCGGCCGACGCTTGAGCCGTGCCGATTGACCTGGGCCCGCGCGAGGAGACCTCCGACGCATGCGCTTGGCATTCGTTTACCCAACCTTCCACACGCAGATTTTCAACGAGAATCTGCCCAGCGTGGACGACGAGTTCGGGCTCTTCCCGCATCTCGGCTTCGGCTGGGCGACGCGCGTCGCGAACCAGTGCGGCTGGGAAGTGAAGCTCTTCGACGGCCTGGCGCAGCGCTGGGGCGTCGACGAGGTGCTCGGTCAGGTCAAGGCGTGGAACCCCGACCTGATCGCGTTCTCGTCGCACGCCGCGCAGACGTTCCGCTTCGCGATCCGCTGGGCCAAGAAGTTCAAGGCCGAGACCAGCATCCCGATCCTCACGGGCGGCTACGAGGCGAAGGTCTACCCCGAAGAGATCATGTCGCACGGGGCCTACGACTTCCTGTGCGGTGGCGAGTCGATCACCTTCTTGCCCGAATTCCTGCCGGCGTTCGAGCGCGGCCACGGTTACGAGAAGGTCGCCGACCTCGTGTACCGCGAGCGCGGCGAGCTCAAGCGCACCCATCCCGGCCGCAAGATCCCGTTCTCGGAGTTTCCGATCCCGGATCGCTCGATCTATCCGAACCACCTTTATTTCTCGCACGTCTCGCAGCGCAAGAACTTCACCATCGGCATGTCGGAGGTCGGCTGTCCGTATCCGTGCTCGTTCTGTTGCATGCGGAACTCGGGCTTCGACGCGCGCACCCCCGAGCAGCTGATCGCCGAGGTCGAGGACTGCATCGCCCTCGGGATCCATGAGATCGACTGGTTCGATCCGCTCATGCTTCACGACCGCGAGCGGGTGATGGAATTCGCGCGTGAGGTGAAACGCAAGAAGCTCGACATCATCTGGTCGTGCCGCTCGCGGGTCGACTCGCTCTCCTGGCACCGCACCGACCGCGAGCCCGACGAGGAGTACATCCGCACGCTCGTCGAGGGCGGCTGCCGGCGCATCTTCTTCGGCGTCGAGTCGGGCGACGACGAAGTCCTGGCCGCGATGAAGAAGGGCCAGAAGGCCACCAGCCACATCCGTCGCACGCTGGCCTGCGTGAAGGAGGCCGGGATCATGGGTCTCGGGTTCTTCATCGTGGGCGCGCCCGGCGACACGATGGAGAGCTGCAAGAAGACCATCGACTTCTCGCTCACGCTGCCGCTCGCCTACGCCCAGTACCAGATCGCGATCATCAAGCCGCACACCGAGCTCGAGCAG
This sequence comes from uncultured bacterium, assembly GCA_964650975.1. Classification (GTDB taxonomy): domain Bacteria; phylum JADJOY01; class JADJOY01; order JADJOY01; family JADJOY01; genus CAZYWA01. The sequence goes on along the minus strand of CAZYWA010000033.1, from coordinate 20,410 downwards.
AAGTACGTGATCGAGGGCACCGGCCTCGACTACTGGCGCGAGTACATGCGCGGCACCCTCGACGAGCACTTGCTGCCGACGCCGTGGACCGAGCTCACCCGCCCCGAGCTGGAACGGCTCGCGCGCCGCGCCTACTTCCGCTTCTACGGGCGCCCGCGCTACGCGCTGTGGATGCTCACTCGCATCGAATCGTGGGACGAGCTGTTGCGTTACGTCCGCGTCGGCACGCAGCTGCTGCTCCGGCCGCTGCGGCCGCCCACCGGCAAGAAGCTGCCGGCGTGGCGGCGCGGCGCGCGAGCCAGCGCCGCGTTCTTCGAGGCGCTCATGACCGCGGCCAATCCAGGCGCTCGCCATCCGGTGTTCGGCGCGGGCGGTGGGTTCAAGGGTGCCTGGACGCTCGCGAAGCGCGAGTACCACCGCGTCGAGGTCGATCCGGTGCTCACCCGCGAGCGGGCCGCCGAGCTGCTCCAGCTTCTGGCCGAGCGCGGTCAGGGCGTCTCGCCCACCACGCCGAAGGTTTCCTACGCCAAGTACATGCCCGCGTTCGCGGCGATGCGAGCGGAGGAAGAGCGGGCGGCGAAGCGCGATCCGCACGCGGTCGCTGCCGCGAGCGTCACGGAGCCGCTTTCCGCGGCGATGTACTCGGCATCCGTCGGGAAGTGAGACCCGGACCGGCCGTGGATTTCACCTGCCCCAACTGCGCGAAGCCGCTCGACGCAAGCTCGGCCGGCGAAGTGCGGTGGTGGAGCTGTTCCCGCTGTGGAGGGCGAGCCGTGTCGCTCGCCGCGCTGCGAAAGGAGCGGGACACGGCGACCCTCGCTCACCTCTGGGGCCTCGCTCGCACGACCACCGCCGCGCCGGGGAAGCGCTGTGCCTCCTGCGCGCGCCCCACGGCCCAGGTGAGCCTCGAGCTCCCCGACGGACCTCTGGTGCTCGACGTCTGCAAGATGTGCCAGATGGTGTGGTTCGATCGCGACGAGCTCGAGCGCATCCCGAAGCAGCCGCAGCGCGCCGTCGAGCCGCAGAAGGAGCTCCCGCCCGAGGCCAAGGTCGCCTACGCGCAGGCGATGGTGTCGATGATGCAGGAGCAGCTCCGCGAGGAGAACCAGCGCGAGCAAGCGATGCGCACCGCGTCGCGGATCCTGGGCGTCCTCGACTTGCTCGACTGACCCCGGGCCCATGAGCGGCGGCTCGCCGGACACCGGCGACCCACGCTGCCCCCGGTGCGGCGTGGCGCTCGCACCCATCCCGCGAACACCAGTGCTCACCTACCGGTGCCCGGGCTGCGACGGACGCGCCGCGACGCTCGCCGCGTTACGCCGCGAGCACGACTCGCCCGAGCTGACCGAGCTCTGGTTCCAAGCACGGCGAGCCAGCCCGGCCGGTGGGCTCGCGTGCCCGACCTGTCCCAGCTCCATGAAACGCGTGGCCCTCGACCCGCGAGGTCTCGCCATCGAGCTCGACGTGTGCACGATCTGCGAGACGATCTGGCTCGACCCGGGCGAGCTCGAGCGGTTGCCGGTGACGCCACGACCCACGTCGCCACCCGATCCGCTTCTTCCGGGCGCGGAAGACGCCCTCGTCGACGCGCGGGTCCGCGGCTACCTCGCTCATCAACGGAGCCTGGCACACGCGCAGCAGGTCGGGACCGCGCTGGAATGGCTGTGCGTGCTCGTAGGGTGGTGGGCTTAGTCCCGGAACGCTTGAGCCACGGCCGTTGAAGCTCACCTGGATCGGCGGCGTGCCCGACGGCGCCTCCACCGAACCAGGTGCCGTCCGGGGTGCCAGCGCGCGGACGCCTAGCCCAGCGCCGAGCCGAACAAGCTCAGCGCGTTGCGCGCGCCGGTCCAGAGGCCGCCGTCGCGAATCGCTTCCTGCGCCCGGGTCGCCAGGTAGCGGGGCCGGCCGTAGAAGCTCCACACCGCGCGGTTCCGCAGGCTCCACACCTCGCGTGGCGAGAGCTCCGCGGAATCGATGGCGGGCACCTGGTTCGAGCCGTCCATGCCGACGGCGCCCACTTCGAGGACGCTGCCGATTCCGAGCTGATCGCGAAGCTGCGAGCCGAGCCGCGGCGTCGCGACGTTGAACGACGCGTAGTCGAGGTCGAGCTCGGTCGCGAGCCGGATCGTCTCCTCGGCGCTGGCGCGGGTCTCGCCGGGCATCCCGATCACGAACGTCCCCAGCACCTTGAGCCCGGCGTCTTTCGCGGCCGCGACTCCCGCCCGGATCTCGCTCTGCTTGATGTCCTTCCGCGACCGCTGGTTGAGCTCGTCGCTCGCGGTCTCGATGCCGAACATCACCAGATAGCAGCCCGCTTCCCGCATGCGCGCGAGCTGCTCGCGGGTCACACGGTCCGCCCGCAGGAAGCAATTCCACGCGATGTCCCAGCGCTCGCCGATCAGCCGGTCGAGAAAATCCCGCGTGTAGCGCGGATTCAGCGCGAACGTGGGATCGCGCACGTACACCTTGCGGATGCCGCGCGCGCGCAGGTAAGCGAGCTCGTCGAAGACGCCATCGAGGTCGCGCAGCCGGTACGGCATCTCGGCGGTGTTGCAGTACGTGCAGTGAAACGGACAACCGAAGCTCGTGAGCACCGAGCCGAACGGCTCGGGCCGGCCGAACGGCAACCGGTATCGCTCCATCGGAAAGAGATCGTAGGGAGGCGCTCCATAGGCGAAGGTCTTGCGCGCGCCGCGCGCGAACGGATCGACGCCGATCACACCGCGCGCCTCGCCGCTTTCGAGCGCGGGACCGAGGGCCGGGCTCACGAAATCGGGAAGCGCGCCGTCGATCCACGGGTGCTCGCCCAGGAAGCGCTGCGCCTCCCACAGGAACACGTCGCCCATGCCGATCAGGACCAGCTCGGGCAGCTCCTTCTTGATGCCGCCCAGGAATGCCAGGTCCTCGCGATGCGACACCGCGCCCGACAGGAACACGATCGCGTCCGGCCGGAAGCCGAGCACCCGGTCACGCGCCTCTGCGACGGTCAGCTGGTCGGCGATGGCATCGACGGCGGCCAGCTCGAAACGCGGCGCCAGCATCGCGGCCTGCGCGAGCAGATCCATCGGATGATAGAGGTAAGTGCCCTTCGAGCTGTGGCTGCAGTAGACGTCGCGCAGATAACGGCGTGCGCCGGGCGGGTTGAGCAACAGAACGCGACGGACGGGACGCTGCGGCATGTCGACGGCGGATCCGAGGGCGTCGCTGGCGGGATCTCTACCCTACCGGTGGCGGGGATCCGCGCTCAAGCGTCCGCGGCTGGGGGGTACCGTCTCGGCTCGAACGAACAGCGGTGCCGCGGAAGCGGCGCCTTCCACACCGCGCGAGTCATCGCTGCCGGGAGGGCCGTGCCGGCTCAGCGCGGTTCGATCGCGAGGTGATGCTGCGTGCCCAGCGGCGCGTGCAACGCCACGAAGCCGCGACCGCGCTCCAGGATGGCGGGGCCGGGGTACGAATCGTCCTTGCGCGCACCGATGTCGAGCACCTCTCGACCGTCGACGACGATCCGCTGCCGGTCGTCCGGCGCGGGAACCACGAAGCGCTGGATCGTCACCTCCTCGGGCGCGCTCGCATCGAGCTCGAAGCGGCCGGTCGCCGGATCGCGCTTCCAGTTCACTTGAATGGGGCCCCATGGAGTGGGCCGCGTCCCGTCCGCGTGCTCGAGCGTGCCCGGCACCGGCGCGATCTCGTAGCTCTGCGGGCCTACCGGCCGGATGCCCAGCACGCGCTCGCCGAGCAGCGCCGTCACTCCGGCCGACCAGGCGTGCGCCAGGCTGACGTGCGGGCTCTCGGGCCGACCGTCGGGACCGATCCACTCCCAGAACGTTCCGGGGAACCCGCGCTCGCGCAGCATCGAGCCCCAGGTGCGCTCGATCAGCTCGAATCCGTCGGCCGGATCGCGTCCCGGCTGGAGGCGCGCGTCAGCCTCGAAGTAGACCAGGAACGGCCACACGCGGCCGTTGTGCTCGGGACCCGCCAGCTCGCCATACGGCAGGTCGACGTTCTTGGTTCCCCATGGCGTCCAGAGATGCTCGCGAAGAGCGGCGAGCACCCGTTCGCGACGATCGGCCGTGAGCCAGCCGGATGCGAGCGCCAGCGCGTTGCCGTCCGCCGACACCCGCTCGCGGTCGTCGCTCGACGTGACGAAGAGCCCGCGCGGCTCGTCCCAGAGCTGGGCGAGCACGGCATCTCGCACGCGCCGGCCGGCGACGCTCCAGCGCGCCGCGTCCTCGCTCCGGCCCTTCGCAGTCGCAAGCTCGGCGGCGGCCTCGAGCGCCATCCCGGAGACGACGTTGAGGTAGGTGACGGCGCCGGAGCGTTTGAGCGTGTAGCACCACTCGAGCTCCTCGGGTGCTTTCCTGAGCAGGCCGTCGGCGCCGACGCGCGCGCGAAGCCACTCGGTCTGCTCCGCGAGCTTCGGATAGAGCCGCTCCACGAACGCGGCATCGGCGGTCTCACGCCAGTAGTCGCGAAGCGCGATCGTCCACCAGCTCCCGTAATCGAGGTACTCCGGCCGGCCGCCGTCGAAGTCCGTCGACGCGACCGGCTGAGAGCCGGGACGGCGAGCGCGCGGCAGCGTCGCGAGGCGCTCGATCGAGCGCGCGATCGGGCCCGGATCGCGGCCCGCCGCATAGTAGGCACGGGCCGCCACCGCCAGGTCGGCGGCCCACACCGCGCGATCGCGCTTGGCGCCGTCGAGGAGCAGGCTCGCGCGGCCGGGCGAGCTCGAGATCTCGAGCGTGTGAAGGCCGGCGTACCAGAAGCTCGAGAGTCGCGACGGACCGGCCGATCTCTCCACGTCGAAGAGTGCATCGACCTCTTTCATGACCGCTGGCGTGAACTCGTCGCCTGGGCGCTGGAATGGCCGGTACGTGAGTCGAGCACGGACGTAGTCGATCGCAACCCGCGCCTCGACGCCGCGTGTGTCCCGAGCGACCAGCCGCGCCCAGCGGAACCCGCGTGGCCGCTCGTCTCTCCACGCCAGCGGGTGCGGGCCGATGGGGATCGAGACGCGCTCGGGAAAGGGATCCTCCGCCGGGGGGCGGACTTCCTGCACGCCGTCGTCGGCCTCGTCGTTCGCCGCGCCGTCCGACTCGAGGTGGGCGTCGAGATCGGCACGGTTCTCGGCCAGCTCGATCTCGAGCACTCCGGTCGATCCGCCCAGGATCCCGATCTCGAGCACGGCCGACTCGTCGCGACCGAAATCGAGGACCCACTCGCGCGCTTCGTCGAGAGGCCCGCTCGGCGACCGCGTGGGACGAGTCGTGAGGACCGCGGCTCTCCCGTCTTCCTCGCCGATCTCCTGTTGAACTTGCGAGCCGAACACCCCGGGCGTCTCGACGCGTGGAACCACGAGCTCAGGGTCCGCCCGAAACGGCTCTTCGAGCGTGGCAGCCCCAGGCCCCGGACAAGCCGAGCCGCTTAGCGTCACCAGGAGCAGCACCGGCCACGCACCGAGGACGTGGTAGAATCCGCGTGTTTTCCCCCTTCGGAACGCCGCTCCTCTCGTGACCTCGTGAGCGGTCTCGCATCCAAGCTGGCGCATCTGCGCGTGGTGGGCAGCGTGCCGCCCTGGCGCGTGGCCGCGCGGGCACTCTCGCTGCCCTTCGAGCACGCGCTGGGACGCGGTCGCGCGGCGCCGCCGCTCGCGGTCACCTGGGAAATCACCACCCGCTGCAACCTCGACTGTGCGTTCTGCTTTCTTCAACCGGACGTCCTGAACGGCGGCGGCGCGGAGCTTTCGACGGGCGAAGCGCTGGCGCTGGTGGCCGATGCCGCGCGACTCGGGGCCGGACTCTATCTCACCGGAGGCGAGCCGCTGGTGCGCGCCGATCTGGCCGAGATCGTGGCGGCCGCGACCTCGCGTGGCATCCGGATCGGGCTCAACACCAACGGCGTGCTGCTCGCCACCGAGCGCGGCCGCAAGCTGCTCGACGCGAAGCCCAGCTACCTGCTGATCTCCCCCCACTCGCTCGACGCCGAGACGCCTACGGGCGAAGCGGAGCGCGAAGGTCTCGCGTTCGCCGCGCGGCATCGCCGCGGCACCAAGATCCTGCTCAACTGCGTGCTGCCGCACGCCGACACCGACTCGACGCTACGCCTGGCCCACGAGTTCCAGGTCGACGGCGTCACCTTCCAGCACCCGACGCTCTTCACCGCCGCGTTGCGCGCCGCGCACGCCGCTTCGTGGACGAAGCACACCGGCGAGCCCGATCCGGGCCTCGCGGCGCCCGACGTCCCGGCGCGCGGCTTCAGCGAGCCCGCGGTGCTGCCGGGCCCGAACGGGATCCCAGTGTGGGTGAAGCCCGATCTCGATCGCGACGAGCGGCGCGCCTGGTACGGCGACGCCAGCGTCACGATCCGCGCCCGCTGTCATTACCCGTGGACCGACCTGCGGGTGCTGGCGAGCGGCGACGTGGTGTTCTGCCAGTTCATCCAGCGAACCCTCGGCAACGTCCGCGACGCCCCACTCGCGAGGCTGTGGAACGCGCCCGACTTCCGCCGCCTGCGCCGCGCCCTAGACGAAGCCGGCGGCTCGTATCCCGGCTGTGCCCGCTGCTGCAAGCTCTACCGCGCGACCGGTCGTCGCGTGGTGGCGGCACCGCCGGCGGGCTGACGGCTCGCCGTCGGGAGGGACCGGCTCCCGCCGGTCCATGGCAGCTCGCGATCGATCACGGCGCGGCGGGAGCCACGCCCTCCCCGCGCGACGGGGGCGACTTTCGCGACCGCAGCAACCGTTCGATCGCATCCGCCGCGAGGCGTGGCGCTTTCCACTCCGCGATTCGTTTCTGCCATTCCGCGGCGCGCTGCGCGTATTCCGGCGTCTGACGAATCGTCGCGACCGCGCGACGCAGCACCGCCGGATCGCGGCGCAGCGCGGCCCAGTCGAGGTGGATACCGAGCCCCAGTTCGGCCACGCGCCGCGCGTTCCAGCGCTGCTCGAGATGCGTCGGAATGCACACCAGCGGCACGCCGCGCGAGAGCGCCTGGTACACGGTGCCGTTCCCGCCGTGACAGATGCAGAGCCCCACTCGCTCGAGCACGCGGGTCGCGCGTACCAGCTCGGCGGTCCACACGCCGTCGCCGGACGGCAACTGATCGCGTGCTATCTGGCGTCCGGTCGCGATCGCCACCGGCGCGCCGTCCGCGCGCAAGCCGTCGGCGATGGCATGGAAGAGCGCGGACGTGCCGCTCGAACCGAGTGACACGTACACCGTGGAGCGATCGGCGGGAAGCTCCTCCAGCCACTCGGGATCGGGCCACAGCGGGTCCCAGTAGAGCGGTCCGATCACCACGTGGTTTTCGGGCAGTGACCGCGTGGGCGCGAATTCCGGCACGTCGCAAAGCAGCGAGAGATCGTCGCCATTCAAGTAATCGTCGTAATCGAGCCGCGTTTCGAGCCCGCGGCTCCGTGCGATCGAGCGCAGCCGCGCGAAGAACGGCGCGCCGATCCAGCGCGTGATCTTGGCCTGCACCACGGTGGGGTCGCGGTGCAGGCGCCGGAGCAGGCTTCCGCCGACGTCCAGCATCGCGGTCGTCGAGTAAGGCGTGCGGTAGGAATTCCGGAGCGACACATGCGGCACGCGCCGGATTCGCGCCGAGAGCTGCGCGGTGGGGCGTTCCTCGCTCACGACCAGCGACGGCGAGAGCCGCGCGAAGAGCGCCAGCTCGGCGTCGAGATAACCACCCAGATCGAGCTCTCGCCACAGGCCGGCGGCGGCCTTTCCCAGCCCCGCGAGGTTCTCGCGCATGGCACGCAGGTGCGTGAGCAACCGCTCGGCGCGCAGGTTGGCGAGCGGCTCGGCCTCGAAGCCCGCGTCGGCGATCAGATCGAGGAACGGCCCGGCGCCGGCGAAGCGCACCTCGTGGCCGCGACCGCGCAGCTCCTCCGCCAGCTCGAGCTGGCGGGTGACCGACGAGAGCACGTCATACGGCAGGAAGAGGATCAACGAGCCGCGCGCTCAGACATCGAGGTCGATCACCAGTCCCTCGAAGGCCGCGCTGGTGTTCGGGAAAAGCGCTCGCGCGGCGCTCTCGACTCCGAGGAGGAAGGTGTCGTCGTGATGCGGGTCGTGGTGGAAGAGCACCAGCCGTTTGGCGCCCGCCTCGCGGGCGGTGCGCACCCCGTACTGCCACGTCGAGTGGCCCCAGCCGACGTGGTGGAAGCCAACGGCCCCCAGGTACTCGTCCTCGGTGTACATCGCGTCGTAGATGAGCACGTCGGTGTCGCGGGCCAGCTCCAGCAATGCCGGGTCGACGAAGCTGAAGTGCTCGTGGTCGGTGGCGTAGACCACGGAGCGGCCGCGGTATTCGATCCGGTAGCCGAGCGAGCCGCCCGGATGGTCGAGCTCCACGGTGCGCACCGACACGTCCCGGTCGAGGTCGAGCTTCCGGCCGGCGTGAACGTCCACGAACTCGATCTTCGCGGGCAGGGTGCGGAACGGCACAGGATGGTGAACGCCGCCCATTTGCTCGGCGAACGCGCGCTCGAAGCTGTCGGTGAACCTGGTGCCGCCGTGGATCCGGATCAGCGCGTCGCTCCGGAACGCCGGATCGAAGAACGGAAATCCTTGGATGTGGTCCCAGTGGAGGTGGCTCATCAGGAGATCCACCTCGACGCTCCGCTGCTTCTCGAGCCCGCGGCCGAGGCCGATGACGCCGGTGCCCGAATCGAGCACCAGCAGCCGGTTCCCGGCGCGCACCTCGACGCAGGAGGTGTTGCCTCCGAACCGCAGCGTTCCGGTGCCGGGCGTGGGAACCGAGCCGCGCACTCCCCAGAAGCGGATCTGAAACGTCACGGTGGCTCTGTTGCGCGCACGGCTACCCGCGACGCTCGACGCTCGATCCTATCAAAGGGCGAGCGATGTGCAATCGCGGAAGCGGGCGAACGGTGGTGTGGCAGTTTGCCGACCTCCGGCTCGGGCGCCGGCCGTCCGGTGGCCGTGCTCGGGCACGGCTCGGCCACGATCGATTGCGAGGCGGCGTGGCGGCAGGCGCTCGCCCCGGGGTGCTCGAGGCCGAGCATCGGAAGGGCGTGGTCGTCGCGACGATGTGCGCGCGAGGCCGAATGCAGGCCGGCCTGCCCCAAGCGTCGATGCGATGGCCGGCCGTGCCCAGGGGCGAGCGCCCGCCGCGACGCCGCCAAACGGACTTGGTCCCGGACTCACACGGACGCACCGCCCGCCAGGGGCCCAACGCGTCACGTGGTAGAATTCGCTTGCTTTCCCCTTCGCCGATCCGCTTTTCGTTCTGCCTACATGTCGATCGCCACGCGACCTCGCGTGCTCCTCTTGCGGCCGCCGGCCGTGTTCCGGAACCGTCCGTTTCCCGACGGTCCGCGCCTCGAGATCCCGCTCGGCCCGCTCTACCTGGGCGCGGCGCTCGAGCGCCACGGGATGGAGGTGCGGCTCTTCGACGCGCTCGCCGAACCCGATCTGACGCGTGCCCCGGGTCGCGATCCGCTGGTGCGCTTCGGCGCTTCCGACGAGCGGATCCGCGGCGAGATCGAGTCGTTCCGGCCGGATGTGGTCGGCATCAACAATCCGTTCACCGATCACCTGCCCTTCGCGCTCGCCGCCGCGCGCCTGGCTCGCGACGCGGCGCCCGGCGCGCGCGTGGTGGTCGGCGGGCCGCACGCCAGCAACGACCCGGAATCGGTGCTCGACGCCGAGCCGTGCGTCGACGTGGCGTTTCGCGGCGAGGGCGAGATCGCGTTTCCCGCGCTCGTCCGGGCGTTGATCTCGGGCGCGCCGCTCGGCGCGATCCCGGGCACGGTTTTCCGAAGCGGCGGCGGCATCGAGCACGGCGCTCCGCCGGAGCGCGTCGCCGATGTCGACGCGCTCGGGTTCCCCGCGTACCCGCTCGTCGACCTGGAGAAGTATTTCGCGCTCTTCGAGCGAGGTTTCGCGAGCAAGTTCGCGTTCGGCCGCCCGGGCTCGAACCGGCGGGTGTCGATCATCACCAGCCGCGGTTGTCCGTACCGCTGTACGTTCTGCGACGCGCCCAAGCTCGCGGGCCACGCGTTTCGCGCCCACACTCCCGAGCACGTGATCGAGCACGTGCGCCTCTTGCGCTCGCGCTACGGCGTCCGCCACCTGCACATCAACGATGACAACGTCACGGTGAATCGCGCGCGTTTTCGCAAGATCCTGGAAGGCCTTCGCTCCGAGTTCCGCGACGTCACCTGGGACACGCCGAACGGTGTGCGCGCCGACGATCTCGACGACGACCTCGTGGCGCTCGCGAAGCAAGCCGGCTGCACGTACATGATCCTGGGTGTCGAGTCGGGCGATCCCGATGTGCTCGCCCGGATCGTCGACAAGCGCCTCGATCTCGACGCGGTGATCGCCGCCGCGAGGAGCTGCAAGAAGGTCGGCCTCGACGTTCACGCGTTCTATCTGCTCGGCATGCCCGGCGAGACCCGCGCCCAGATGCAGCGCACCCTCGACTTCGCGGGCTGGCTGCTCCGCGAGTACGGCGTGGTGCCGCACGTCAACGTGGTCGAGCCGCACGTGGGCACCAAGGTCCACGAGATCGCCACCGCACGGGGCTACCTGACCGAGCCGCTCTCGAGCGCCGCGAGCAGCTCGAGCATCGCCGCCCACACCCATCCGTTCGCGCACCTCACCACGCCCGAGTTCCGCGCCGAGGAGCTGCTCGACCTGCGCGACGCGTTCATGCGAGACGTGCTGAGGCTCCTGGGCCGCCGGGCCGCTCGGCTCTTGGTGCGCCGCCCGGCCGTGGCGCTCGGCACCGCGGGCTACTTCCTGCGCCGCTGGTGGCGGGCGCCGCTCAGGCCGCTCGCGAGCCTGCGCGCCACGATGCTCGACCGGCTGCTCTTTCCGCGAATGCTCGCGGGCTGAGCGCCGGATCGAATTCGGGCCGCGCGGCCTTCGTCCAAGGCAGCCACACGCTTGCACCGGTCCCGGTGCGCGGGCCATCCTCGCGCGCACCGTGGGCTCGGATTCTCGCGCCGTAACGCCACCGGAGCCGCCCCGATGAACCATTTCGTCCTCGCCGTGCTGATCGGAATCGTCGAAGGAATCACCGAGTTCCTGCCCATCTCGAGCACCGGCCACATGCTGGTGGTCGAGCAACTGCTGGGCCTCGATCTCGACGCCGACCCGTTCTGGCGGCTCTTCACGGTGGTGATCCAGCTGGGCGCGATCCTGGCCGTGGTGGTCTTCTACTGGAAGACGCTGATGCGGTTCGTGAGCGAGCTCTTCGCCAAGAGCGACCTGGCCACCAAGGCCCGCGACCCGCTGGTGCTGGTGATGCTGGCGTTCGTGCCGGCCGCGCTGGTCGGGGTGGCGTTCAAGAAGAAGATCGACGCGCTCATGGAGCACGCGCTGCCGATCGGTCTGGCGCTCCTGGTGGGCGGCATCCTGATCGAGATCATCGAGCGCGTGACCAAGGACAAGGCCGATACCCCGGCGCTCGAGAAGGTCAGTCCGGGCCAAGCACTGGGGATCGGCGTCGCGCAGGTCGCGAGCCTCGTCCCGGGCGTCTCCCGCTCCGGCGCCACGATCATGGGCGGCTTGCTGGGCGGCCTCACCCGCACGGTCGCCACCGACTTCAGCTTCCTGCTCAGCATTCCCACGATGTTCGCCGCGGCCGGGTACTCGATGCTCAAGTACCGGATCGCGCTCACCGGCGAGCAGTGGGCGGTGCTCGCGGTGGGGTTCGTGGTCTCGGGCATCGTGGCCGGCGGTGTGGTGGCCTGGTTCCTGCGCCACGTTCGCACGCACACGTTCCGGTTGTTCGTCGTGTATCGCGTGATCGTCGGCGCCGCGATCTGCGCCGCCTTCTTCACGGGCCACCTTCACTGAGCCGATCGCGTGCCCGGTGCCACCGTGCAGCGATTGCTTCTGGTCTGTCTCGGTAGCGCGCTGGGCGGCGGCGCGCGCTACCTGGTTTCGCAAGGCGCGCTCAAGCTGCTCGGCTCGGGGTTTCCCTACGGCACGCTGATCGTGAACGTGACCGGTTGCTTCCTGATCGGCCTGATCATGCACGTGGGGCTCACCACCTCGGCGATCTCGCCCGCGGCACGACTCTTCCTCACCACCGGCGTGATGGGCGGCCTCACCACCTACTCGACCTTCAACTACGAGACCTTGGGCTTCCTGATGGACTCCGAGTGGCGGGCCGGCCTCGCCAACTTCTTCGCCACCGTGTTGCTCTGCTGCGGGGCGGGACTGGCGGGACTTGCGGCGGGGCGGGCCGTCGCGGGAACCTGACCACCGAGACTGCCAACGGCGCGACGCGAGCCAGACGAGAACCCCGATGCGAGTGCTCACCGGCGAACAGCACCTGGTGCGGGTGTTCATCGGCGAGAGCGACCAGTGGCACGGCAAGACGCTGTGGAGCGCCTTGCTCGAACGCCTGCGCCGCGACGGCTTCGCCGGCGCCACCGTGTTCCGCGGCATCGGCGGCTTCGGTGCCCACAGCGTGGTGCACACCTCGAAGATCCTCGAGCTCTCGAGCGATCTCCCGATCCTCGTCGAGATCGTGGAGACCGAGAAGCACCTCCCCGCCCTCACCGCGATCCTCGACGAGATGGTCGTCGAGGGCCTGGTGACGATCGAGAAGGTCCGCGTCCTCAAGTACGCGGCGCGCCCGAAGGAGTGAGTTTCCTCGGGGGGCTTTTCAAGCCCCCCGCCCCGAAAAAAGTGCGATTTCTTTCGGGGCCCCACTCCCGAGTCGGCTCGCTTTGCTCGCCGCGCGCCTGGGGCGCGGTGCTTTTACATCGCCCCACCGCCGCAACGAGGTCGCGCGCCGACCTCAGCGCGGGGGCACGCCGAGCTTTGCGAGATCGGCCAGGTCCTTGGGGCGATGCTGAGCGCGCTTCCACGCGATGACGTCGTCGAGCGCCGCCACCTTCAGGCCGCCGGAGGCCGGCGTCGGCGACGCGCGCTCCACCACCGCTCGGTGATCGACTCCGGCCAGCTCCTTCAGGATCTCGACACCCGGCGCGCCCACCACGACCGCGGTCGAGCCGCGGACCTCGACGACCTCCCCGAGCGCCGTTCGCAGCGACTCGAAGGTGGCGTCGGAGACCAGCAGGTCGAGATCGCCGATCTCGCGCCCGAGATCGAAGCCCCGGAGCGCGATCGCGGCCGAGCCGAAGATCACGGCATCGCCGAGCAGCGTGCTCGGCACCTTCGCTGAGAGCCGCTCGACGAGTGCCACGACTCGCTCCAGGTGGGGCGCGCTCACAGCCGGCTCGAGCCTCCGACCACCAGGCGCAGGAACTCGTCGCGGGTCTTCTGGTCATCGCGGAAGACCCCGCGGACGGCCGACGTGACGGTGCGCGAATTCTGCTTCTCGACCCCGCGCATCATCATGCAGAGGTGATAGGCCTCGATGACCACGCCGACCCCGGTGGGCTCGAGGATCTGCTGCATGGCGTCGGCGATCTGGTCGGTCAGCCGCTCCTGGACCTGCAGCCGCCGCGCGTAGATCTCGACCAGCCGCGCCAGCTTCGAGAGCCCCACGATCCGCCCATTCGGGATGTACGCCAGGTGCGCCTTGCCGAAGAACGGCAGCACGTGGTGCTCGCAGAGCGAGTAGAGCTCGATGTCCCGCACCAGCACCATGCTCTCGTGCTTCTCGACGAAGGTAGCCTTCTGCAGCAGCTCGATCGGATCCATGGCGTAGCCGCGGGTGAGCCACTGGAGCGAGCGCGCGACCCGCTCCGGAGTCTTCTTGAGGCCCTCGCGCTCCGGGTCCTCGCCGAGCCGCGAGAGCATCTCGTGGACCAGTTCCTCGAACGTGACTTTCGAAAGGTCCACGCAGCCTCCCGCGTTCAGAACGCCTCGCACCCAGGATTTGCCCGCATTTCAGGGCCAAATCGCCACGTAGGTGTCGATTTTGAAAGCCGATTATGGCGAAAATTGAAATTGGTCTGTGACACGTTTTGAAATCCGCGCATATCGATTCTTGAAGCCGCATTGTTGCAGCGCTCGCGGGCGCTCTCAGTGCCCCTCGCGCTGCAGCATGCGCTCGGCGTCCATGGCGGCGCGGCAGCCCGTTCCGGCGGCCGTGACGGCTTGGCGGTAGCGCGGGTCCATGACGTCGCCGGCGGCGAAGATGCCCGGGACGTTGGTCTCGGAGCTGGGCTCCTTGACCTTGATGTAGCCGTTCTCGTCGGTGTCGATCACGCCGGCCAGGAACTTCGAGTTGGGCACGTGGCCGATCGCCACGAAGAGGCCGAAACCAGGCGCCTGGATGGTGTCGCGGGCCTTGGTCTTCAAGTTCTCGATCACCACACCGTGGCACTCGCCCTTCGGGTCTCCCAGGATCTCGACCACCGCCGAGTCGTAGCGGACCTCGATCTTGGGGTTCGCGAGCACCCGGTCCTGCATGATCTTGGAGGCGCGGAACGAGTCGCGGCGATGCACCAGCGTGACCTTCTGCGCGAGACCCGCCAGATACATCGCCTCTTCCATGGCCGAGTCGCCGCCGCCCACCACCACCACCGGGCGCCCCTTGTAGAAGAAGCCGTCGCATGTGGCGCAGGTGCTGACGCCTTTGCCGGTCAGCTCGACCTCGCGCGCGAGGCCCAGCGTTCGCGGCGACGAGCCGGTCGCGACGATGAGCGTCTTGGCGAGGATGATCTCGTTCGTGTCGGTGTGCAGCTTGAACGGGCGGGAGCCGGTCTCGACCTTGGTCACCGTCGCGGTCCGGAACTCGGTGCCGAAGCGCGCGACCTGCGCGCGTATCCGCTCCATCAGCTCCGGCCCCATGATTCCCTCGGGAAAGCCCGGGAAGTTCTCGACCTCGGTGGTCGTGGTCAGCAGCCCGCCAGGCGGCACCGTCCCGCCTTCCAGCATCAGCGGCTCGAGCCCACCGCGGGCGGTGTAGAGCGCGGCGGTGAACCCCGCGCAGCCCGAGCCGATGATCACGACGTTTCGGACGCCATTCGCAGACGACATCGACGCTCTCCTTTGCGAGTCCGGCGAATGTAGTCACGCCCCTGGCACCTGTCCATGGAAGCACCCTGCGGTGCAAGCTCCGTTCTTCTGGAAGCATCGCGGTCGCGCGCTACACTCGCGGGCCGGCCCTCGCTCGCCCCTCGCCCCGAGATCGATCCATGTCCGAGCCATCCCACGCCCGGCCGCTCACCTGGCTGAGCGACGAAGAGTCGCTCTTTCGCCAGTCGGTGCGCGACTTTGCGGAGCGGGTGATCCGGCCGCGCGCGGCCGAGATGGACCAAGCCGCGAAGCTCGATCCCGAGGTGCTGCGCGGGCTCTTCGAGATGGGCCTCATGGGGATCGAGGTCGAGAGCGAGCTGGGCGGCGCCGGCGCGAGCTTCTTCATGTCGATCCTGGCGGTGGAGGAGATCTCGCGCGTCGACCCTGCCGTGGGTGTACTGGTCGACGTGCAGAACACGCTGCTCACCACCGCGCTGCATCGCTACGGCAGCGAGGCGCAGAGGCGCCATTTCTTGCCCAAGCTCGCCAGCGAGCGGCCCGGCTCCTACTGCCTGAGCGAATCCGGCAGCGGCTCGGATGCCTTCGCGCTGCGCTGCCGCGCGCATCCGGCGGACGGAGGGTTTCGCCTCGAAGGCCGCAAGATGTGGGTCACCAACGCGCGCGAGGCGGGCGTCTATCTGATCTTCGCGACGATCTCGCCGGATGCTGGCTACAAGGGCATCACCGCGTTTCTGGTGGAGCGCGATCAGCCGGGGCTCGCGGTCGGCAAGGCCGAGGAGAAGCTCGGCATCCGCGCGTCGAGCACCTGCGAGCTGTTGCTCGACGGCTGCTTCGTGCCGAGCGCGCACGTGCTCGGCGAGGTGGGCCGCGGCTACAAGATCGCGATCGAGCTCTTGAACGAAGGGCGGATCGGGATCGGCGCGCAGCTCGTCGGGCTCGCGCAGGGAGCGCTCGAGCACGCCGTCGGTTACGCGGGAACCCGCGAGCAGTTCGGGCGGCCCATCGGCGCCAATCAGGCGATGCAGTTCTGGCTGGCCGAGATGGCGATCGACGTCGAGTCGGCGCGGCTCATGGTCTACAACGCGGCGCGGCTGCGCGAGGCGGGACGTCCGTTCGTGCGCGAGGCGGCGATGGCCAAGTACCACGCCTCGCAGGTCGCGGAGCGCGTGGCGTCGCGCGCGGTCGAGGTGTTCGGGGGCGCCGGCTTCACCAAGGATTTTCCCGTCGAGAAGCTCTACCGCGACGCGAAGATCGGAAAGATCTACGAAGGCACGAGCTTCATGCAGCTGCAAACGCTCTCGAAGCTCTTGCTCGGCGACTAGGCGGAAGTTGAGAGTCGCAGGGGCGTCGTTTCCATCGCTCTCGCCTATCGGCGAGGCGGCGAGCGACGCGAGCCGGCTTGGGGGTGGGGCCCCAAGAAAGTCGCAGCCCCCGTGAAAACGTGACCCCGTTCGACGACGTCGCGTTTCACTGGATCAACGGGGGCCTGGGTCCGCTCGCGGACCGGATTCTGCCGGCGCTCGGCGAATCGAGCCTGGCACTGCCGTGGTTCGTGGTGCTGGGGCTGATCGCCGCGACTCTCGGAGGTCCTCGCTGGCGCCGCACGTTGCTGCTCGTGGGACTGGTGGTGGCGATCAGCGATCCCGCCAACCGCTTCCTGGTGAAGCGCGTGTTCGCGCGCGAGCGGCCGTGCCGGGTGTTCACGGACGCGGTGCTGCGCACCGATCGCTGCCCGGTTTCGGCGTCGTTTCCGTCGTCGCACGCGGTCAACACCGCGGCCGCGGCCACCGTCATCGGGCTCGAGCATCCGGCGCTCGCCGTGCCGCTGGCATTCGCGGTGACGATCGCGGCGCTGAGTCGCGTGTATCAGGGAGTGCACTTCCCGCTCGACGTTCTGGGCGGCCTCTTGCTGGGCGCGATGTTCGGGTTGACCGTGGTCGAGCTCGCGCGCGGCCCGGCGCGACGCGCGGCGAATCGCGCGCTCCACCGGCTGCGGCTCGCCGCGGCGCACGCGTGGACGCGGCTCGGCGAGCGGCGCTGGCTGGCCGTGTGGGCCGTGGCGATCGTGAGTGGCATCGCCTTCAGCCTGGTCACGATCCTGCGCGGCCATCTCGATCTCGCCCCCGACGAAGCCCACTACTGGGAGTGGTCGCGCCGCCTCGACTGGTCCTACTACAGCAAAGGGCCGGGCATCGCGTACCTGATCGCGCTCACCACCCGGATCTTCGGCGACACCGAGCTCGGCGTGCGCATGGCGGCGCTGCTTTCGAGCGTGGTGGGCGCGGTGGCGATGTTCGTGGTGGCGCGGCGCATCACAGGCAGCGACCGCTCGGCGGTGCTGTCGTCTCTGTTGCTCCAGATCACGCCGCTCTTCACCGGCGGAGCGGTGATCGCGACCATCGATCCGCCCTTCGCGGCGTGCTGGACCGTGGCGCTGGTGGCGTTCGAGCGTGCGCTTCGCGGCGGTTCGCTCGCGGCGTGGCTCGCCGGCGGCGCCATGGTCGGCGTGGGGTTTCTCTTCAAGTACACGGCCGCGTTGCTGGTGCCGTGCGTGCTCGGGGTGCTGCTGTGGGTGCCCGAGCTCGGGCCGCAGCTCAGGCGACCCGGCCCCTACCTGAGCGCCTTGCTCGCGGGGCTGCTCACGCTGCCGGTGTGGGTGTGGAACCGGCGCCACGCCTGGATGTCGGTGGCGCACGTCGAGAAGCTGGCCGGGCTCGGTCAGGGAACCTCGCTGGACGCCGGGAGGCTCCTCGAATACCTGGGCTCGCAGGCCGGCATTCTCACTCCCTGGGTGGCGGCGATCCTGGTGGTGGGCATGGTGCGAGCCGCCCGTCGGGCGCGCGACAGGCGCGATCCAGGGTTCACGCTGCTGTTCGCCACCTCGGCCCCGGTGCTGTTGTTCTTCGGTCTCAAGGCGGCGCAGGCGAAGGTCCAGGCGAACTGGGCCGCTCCCGCGTTCATCGGCGCCGCGATCGCGGCGGGACCGTGGCTCGAGGAAACGTGGGACCGCACACGGGGGCGGCGACGCCGGTCGGTCCGGCGCTTCGCGGCGCTGTGCACGGCGCTGAGCCTGGGGCTCGTGGTGCTGACCGCCCACAGCTACCTCGTTTACGACCTCATCTCCGATTTCCCGCGCGACCTCGATCCCGCGGCGCGTCTCAAGGGCTGGCGCGCGCTCGGACTCCACGTGGGCCACGCTCTCGACCGCTGGCGAGCCGAGGGTGCGAGCCCGCTGCTCTTCACCCACCAGTACGCGAAGGCGAGCGAGCTCGCGTTTTACGTTCCCGGCCACCCGCGCAGCTACTCGCTCAGGCTCGAGCGCCGCTACGAGCAGTACGACGTGTGGAACGACCTGGCGTCGGTGGCGGGCGGCGCGAATGCGCTCTACGTCGGTGGCGGCGCCGGCATCCATCCGGCGGTGGAGCTGGCCTTCGAGCGCTGCACCGAGATCGAGCCGTTCGACGACCCCACCGGCAACCCCTGGCTCGGCGTGCAGCGCCTCTATCGTTGCGAGGGTTACCGCGGCCTGCCGGAGTCGTTTCAGGCGGAACGGTTCTGAGCGGCGCGAGCGCTCACCCTCGAGCGTGGAAGGCCGGCGGTGCAGGCGGCTTCTCCACGAAGCGCGCATCGAGCGATCGACCTCGACGCACCCGAACGGGTGCGCCTCCTCGATCGGATACGGAATTCGTGCCAACCGTCGGGCGAGCCTTCTTTCGTGGGCCGAGAGGTGGTTCGTTTCATGTCATGCGCGTGGCTGGCACGGATTCTGCGCTTGCTGGCGAGCGGAGCACGGCTCGCCCGATCGAGCCAGCCACTGCCGATGAAATGCCCCCAGCTGGTCGACGGCCCCCGTCCTTTCTGCAACGCGCTGGGGGAGAACCTGCTCGCCGGGATCCACGACGTGCCGCGTTGCCGCTCGATTTTTTGGACGGAATGCCGCGCGGTTCACGTGGCGAGTCGGCCCGCCTCGCTCGACCCGAGGCCCGGCTCGAAACGCGCCGACCTCGTCGTGCAACCGTGCCCGAAGTGAGCGAGCGCGGCCTCGGCCGCGTTACCTCCGCTTCCCGGACAGCCGAAGGTTGAGTCGATCGCGTATCCTTGGTGCCCCCGGTCGTTTTCGGCCGGCTCCAGGGCTCCCTCGGATCGATGGCGAAGAAACGTCCCAGCCCACGACGGCGCAAGGCCGCGGCAATCGATCTCGCTCGCCTCGAGCCGCACGAGTTCTTCGAGGAGCTCTTGGTCGAGCGCTACGCCGAGGGCGTCGCTCGGTTCGGCGCCCCACCGGGCACCCGGCTCGAGGTGCGGGTCGAGCTCACCGGGTCGGGCGGCGGCGTGTGGGAGCTCGACTTCGACGAGCGGGAGCTGGGAGTCAAGCGCCGTGACTCCGGTCGCGACGTGGACGTTCACGTCTTCCAGAGCGTCGCCGACTGGAAGGCGCTGCTCAGGGGCGAGCTGGGCGGGCCCACGGCGGTGCTGAGCCGGGTCGCGCCCGAGCCGCCGCCGGTGGTGCCGCTCGATACGGCATCGCGGGAACGGCTTCGCAAGCTGCGCGGAACGCTGGCGTTCGTGATCCGCCACTTCCAGGATCGCGACTGGAAGCTCGGCTTCCACTTCGGTCCGGGGCCTTTGCGCGACCCGCCCGACACGGTGTTCTCGATGGGGGCCACGGATTTCCAGTCGCTGGGCGCGGACGGCCGGACGCCCAACCTGCAGGCGCTGATGTTCGGGGGCGGGCTCAGAATCGAGGGCGATTTCGCGATCGCGGGCGAGCTGGCCGCGATCGCGGCGACCCACGCGCAGGCGTTGCTCGCCACCCGACGGTGAGCGCCGGCGACCGGCCGGCGGCGCCGTCGAAACACCAACGATCTTGAGCAGTTCAGCGGCGGGAGGGGCCGACGACGCGGAGCGCCATGCGCGTTGACACGAGGGGCCGCGGTTCCGCATATTGTGACGGTTCGGGAGGCGCACGGTGCGCTCGCGCCGGACGCTTCACCCCCTTCTCGTCATTGTTCACACCTCGTCCTTCGGTGCGAAGGCGGTCACTCAAATGCTGAGCGCGATCACCGCGGCTCTGTCGCGCTTGGCTTCGGGCCTCGACCTGGCGCTTCACCCGATCTTCTGGCTCACGGTCCTGGCCCTGGTGGCGAGCTCGGCCGGGGTGATCGGGGCTTTGGCGGTGGGGCGCTGGTCCGAGGTGCCGAGGCACCGGATGGCGCGGGTCGAGATCGCATGGACGTCGTTCACCGCGATCCTGGTCACCGCGCTGGCGGCCAGCTCGCTCCTGGGCTCCGCTTCCGGAACGGTCGAGCGGGCCATCGCGCGCCACGACACTCCGGCTGCACGAATCCTGCTGGCACGGGCAGGCGCCCCGGCTCCGAGCCAGGACGACGCCGCCGTGGGTGACGACGCGGGCGACACCGCCGACGACGCAAACGACGCCGGCGATGACGCCGACACATCCGACGCGCAGCCGGCCC
>CAZYWA010000032.1:25827-26348 GCA_964650975.1 uncultured bacterium | reverse complement strand
TTCAAGGTCGTGAAGTACGCCACCGACGTGACCGCGCAGAAGCTGCGCGCCGCCGACTGGTCCGCGCAGCTCGCCGCGATCGGCAAGTCGCAGGCGGTGATCGAGTTCCAGATGGACGGCACGGTCATCCACGCCAACGACAACTTCTGCGCCACGCTCGGCTACCGGCTCGAGGAGATCAAGGGTCAGCACCACGGCATGTTCGCCGATTCCGCGTACCGCGCGAGCCCGGAGTACCGCGCGTTCTGGGAGAAGCTCAACCGCGGCGAGTACGACGCCGGCGAGTACCGGCGCCTCGGCAAGGGCGGCAGGGAGGTGTGGATCCAGGCGTCCTACAACCCGATCCTCGACCTGAACGGCAAGCCCTTCAAGGTCGTGAAGTACGCGACCGACATCACCGACAAGAAGACCGCGATCGGCGACAGCGTCCGGGTCATGCAGAGCCTGGCCGACGGCAACCTGGCCGACCGCATGAGCGGCACCTACGCGGGTGAGTTCGCGCAGCTCGGCGCCGCGATCAA
>CAZYWA010000032.1:0-25817 GCA_964650975.1 uncultured bacterium | reverse complement strand
GCGATCAACTCGTGCATCGACAACCTCCGCAACATGGTGGACCAGATCAACGAGGCCTCGGGCGCGATCACCAAGGGCTCGGGCGAGATCTCGACCGGCAACGCGAATCTCAACGACCGCACGCAGCAGCAGGCCTCCGCCCTCGAGGAGACCGCGGCGACCGTCGAGGAGATGACCAGCACGGTCAAGCAGAACGCCGACAACGCGCAGCAGGCGAACCAGCTCGCCACCAGCGCCCGCGAGCTCGCCGAGAAGGGTGGGGCGGTGGTCGGTCAGGCGATCTCGGCGATGGCCGAGATCAACGCGTCGAGCAAGAAGATCGCCGAGATCATCGGCGTCATCGACGAGATCGCGTTCCAGACCAACCTGCTCGCCTTGAACGCCGCGGTGGAAGCGGCGCGCGCCGGCGATCAGGGCCGTGGCTTCGCGGTCGTCGCGGCCGAGGTGCGGAATCTCGCGCAGCGCTCCGCGGGCGCGGCGAAGGAGATCAAGGCGCTCATCAACGAGAGCGTCGGCAAGGTCGACGAGGGCTCGAAGCTCGTGAACCGCTCCGGCGAGACGCTGGGCGAGATCGTGGGCGGCGTGAAGAAAGTGAGCGACATCATCGCCGAGATCGCCGCGGCCAGCGAGGAGCAGGCGAGCGGGATCGACCAGGTGAACAAGGCGGTGATGCAGATGGACAAGGCCACCCAGGAGAATGCGGCCCTCGTCGAAGAGGCCGCGGCGGCGAGCGAATCGATGGCCGACCAGGCGCGAGGCCTGGACAAGCTGATGGAGTTCTTCCGCGGGGACGATGCCCAGGTCGCGAGCTCGACGGCGGCGGTCGGTCGGCCAGCGGTGGCCCGCGCCGCGGCGCAACCGACACGCGCACCGGCATCCGCGAAGCCGGCTCTGCGCGCCGTCTCGAGCGTCAAGGCGGGGGCCAAGCCCGCCACCAGCGTCAAGGGCGCGAGCGAGGAGCACTGGGAGGAGTTCTGAGCCGACCGAAACGGGCGGAGGCCCGATCGGTGGAGCGCCGAGCCTGCGTCCGGCCGGGAGCCGGCCCGGCAGGCTCGGCGCTCTCGAGCAGCAACCCGAGCCGTAACCCGTGAACCGACCCCCATCCGAGGCTCTTCGTGATCAACGCGGGCAACGCCCACAGCACCGACGACTACGTGCTGACCGGCACGGACTTCGACCGGCTGCGCAAGGTCGTGTACTCGCAGACCGGCATCCGGCTCGGTGACCACAAGCGCGACCTGGTCTACAACCGCGTCGCGCGCCGGCTGCGGACGCTCCGTCTCGGCAGCTTCCGCGCCTACTGCGACCTGGTCGAGAACCAGCCCGGCGACGAGCTCGAGGCGCTGGTCAACGCGATCACCACCAACGTCACCGCGTTCTTTCGCGAAAAGCACCACTTCGAGTTCCTGAGGGCCGAGCTGCTCCCGATGCTGGGCGGGCCCGGAGGCAGGCGCACGCTGCGCGGGTGGTCGGCCGGCTGCTCGAGCGGCGAGGAGCCGTACTCGATCGCGGTCACGGTCGCGGAGGCCGGCCTGATCCGCAAAGGCTGGGACGTACGGCTGCTCGCCACCGACATCGACACCGAGATCCTGGCCCGAGCCAGGAGCGGCGTGTACGCGCGCGACAAGATGGAGGGAATTTCCCCGGAGCTCGAGCAGCGCTGGTTTCAGCGAGGCACCGGCCCCAACGAGGGAATGCGCCGGGTGCGCTCGGAGCTGCGCGACCGCGTCTCGTTCCGGCAGCTCAACCTGATGGGTGCCTGGCCGATGAAGGGACCGTTCGACTTCATCTTCTGCAGGAACGTGGCGATCTACTTCGACCGCGAGACCCAGGAGCGGCTGTTTCGCCGCTACGCCGAGCTGCTCGATCCGCGCCACGGCCATCTCTTCATCGGCCACTCGGAATCGCTGACCGGCCTGCAGGACGTTTTTCAATCGTGCGGGAACACGGTGTACCGCAAGCGATGATCACCGCCGTGCGCACGCCCGCCGGGGCGCCAGGTCCGATGCCCGAGGCTCTGGCCGGCTTCGAGCACGTCACGCGCTACTGGGACTCACTGCACGAGAGCTTCGCGGCGAAGATCCTGCCGGGCGAGTTCTACGTCACCTACCACCCGGAGCTGGTGGTCACGGTGCTGGGATCGTGCGTTTCCGCCTGCGTGCGCGATCCGCTGCGCGGCTTCGGCGGCATGAACCACTTCATGCTGCCCGCCCAGGCCGAGGACTCGGCGTCCGACTGGAGTGCGGATCTCTCGACCACCACCCGCTACGGCAATTTCGCGATGGAGCGGCTGCTCAACGAGCTGCTCAAGCGTGGATCGGTGCGTCGCAACCTCGAGGTCAAGATCTTCGGGGGCGGTCAGGTGCTGGCCGGCATGACCGACATCGGCCGACTCAACGTCGCGTTCGTGCGCGAGTACCTGGCGGCCGAGGGATTGCGCGTGGTCGCCGAGGACGTCGAGGACGTGTACCCGCGCAAGGTCTACTACTTCCCGCGCACCGGCCGGGTGCGCGTGCTGAAGCTCAAGAAGCTGGCGAACGACACGATCGTGCGCCGCGAGCGCGACTACATGTTCGAGCTCGCAGCCCCGATCGCCGGCGCCGTCGAGCTCTTCTGAGCAGGGGTCCTCTCGTGAAAGCGCAACCCGATCCCGGTTCCGCCGCACGTCCCGCCGACCCCAAGGCGCGCAAGCGCGTGCTGGTGATCGACGACTCGGCGCTGATGCGGCGGCTCCTGTCCGAGATCCTGAGCGACACCCCGGATCTCGAGGTGGTGGGTACGGCGCCCGACCCGTTCGTCGCGCGCGACAAGATCAAAGCGCTCGAGCCCGACGTGCTGACGCTCGACGTCGAGATGCCGCGCATGGACGGTCTCAAGTTCCTCGCCAACCTGATGCGGCTCCGGCCCATGCCGGTGATCATGGTTTCGTCGCTCACCGAGCGAGGCGCGGACGTGACGCTCGAAGCGCTGGCGCTGGGCGCGGTGGATTTCGTGTCGAAGCCGACGATCGACCTCGAACGCGGCCTCGACGGCTGCGCGGAAGAGATCGTCGCCAAGGTGCGCGCCGCGGCCGGTGCCAGGGTGTGCTCACGCGAGCCGCGGGCCGCGCGGCCCGCTCCTCGGCTCAGTGCCGACGCGGTGCTGGCACGTGGCGGACGACCGACACCGTTCCGCACCACCGACCGGATCATCGCCATCGGCGCCTCGACCGGTGGCACGGAGGCGATCCGCGAGGTGCTGGAGCAGATGCCCGCCGACGCCCCCGGAGTGATCGTCTCCCAGCACATTCCCGAGGCGTTCAGCGGCCCGTTCGCGCGCCGCCTCGACGCTTCCTCGGCGATGTGCGTGCGCGAGGCCGAGCACGGCCAGCAGGTGCTCCCGGGACACGTGTACGTGGCGCCGGGGAGCAGCCACCTGCTGCTCAGGCGGAGCGGTGCTCACTACGTGTGCGAGCTGAGTGACGGACCGCTCGTCAATCGCCACCGGCCGTCGGTGGACGTGATGTTCCGCTCCGTGGCGCAAAGCGCCGGCGCCAACGCCGTGGGGCTCATCCTCACGGGCATGGGCGCGGATGGAGCACAGGGGCTTCTCGAGATGCGCGAAGCAGGTGCGCGGACATTTGCCCAGGACCAGGCTACGAGCGTCGTGTGGGGGATGCCGGGCGAGGCCGTGAAGCGTGGCGCCGCCGACGAGGTTCTGCCACTGGCAGGCGCGGCACGGGCGGTGCTCGCCGCGGTGAACGGGTGAGGCCGAACGTGATGAACAGGAAAGCGATGAGCTCGGCGTACGGTTCGTCGACGATCGCGCTCTGGCTGCGCTCGCGCGCCAGGCCGCTCGTGGTCGCGGCGCTCGCCTCCGTGCTACTTGCGATCGTGCCTTTGGCCGCGAGCCGTTGGGCCGGGCTCGGCGCCGTGGCGGTGACGATGGCCGC
Source organism: uncultured bacterium (assembly GCA_964650975.1). Classification (GTDB taxonomy): domain Bacteria; phylum JADJOY01; class JADJOY01; order JADJOY01; family JADJOY01; genus CAZYWA01. The sequence goes on along the minus strand of CAZYWA010000032.1, from coordinate 21,886 downwards.
CTGGATGGCCGACGTCGCGCCCGCGAAGCGGCGGAACGGCGCCGCGGCGCAGCCTCCGGAGACAGAGCCCAACCAGGGCACCCTCGACCCGACGCTGCGCGTGGTCGCCGATCTGGCCCAGGTCACCACGGTGGTGGTCGCGCGGTCCGACGCGAGCCTCGAGCAGGTCCGTGCGGTGCTGCGCGACGCGATCGGCACGCTCTACCAGAGCTTCGAGCGGCTTCGCGAACGGACCCGCGCCCAAGAGGAGCTGGTGCTCGGGCTGGTACGCGACCTGGGCCGCGACGACGGCTCCGAGAGCGACTCCGTCAGCGTCGGCCTCGGCGAGTTCATCCGCAAGACCGACGGCATCCTGTCGGGCTTCGTCGATCACATCGTGGTGGTCAGCAAGAACAGCATGGCGATCGTGCACCGCGTCCATGAGATCGCCTCGGGGATGCACCATATCGAGGAGCTTCTGGCGGAGCAGGCCGACATCGCCAAGCGCACCAACCTGCTGGCGCTCAACGCGGCCATCGAGGCGGCGCGCGCCGGCGAGGCGGGCGCCGGTTTCAAGGTGGTGGCCCACGAGGTTCGGGAGCTCTCGAAGCGATCGACTCAGTTCTCGAGCCAGATCGGCGAGGCGGTGCGAAACGCCTGTGCCAGGACGGAGCAGGTGACCAGCCTGGTGAGCGAGTTCGCGTCCAAGGACATGACCGCGGCGGTCCGGTCGCGGGAGACCGTGGGCCGCATGATGGGTGGCCTGGCGGCGACCAACGCGGCGGTATCGGCGGGTCTCGGCGACGTGTCGGTGATCGCCAGGGAGATCGAAGGCGGAGTGGGCGACGCGGTCCGGTCGCTGCAATTCGACGACATCCTGGGACAGCTCCTCGAGCACGGCCAACGCGACCTGCGGAAGCTGCGCGACTACGCCGGCGCGCTCGGCACACGCGTCGCCTCCGCCGCGAACCGCGACGAAGGAACCGCCTTCGAGCTCGCCAGCTTCAGCGAGACGAGCGCCGCGGAGTGCCTCGCCGAGGAGCATCGGGCGGTACGTCAAGAAAGCATGGGGGCGGGAGAGGTCGACCTCTTCTGAGGCGGCCGGTCGGAGGAGCCATGGCGGTGGTCGCGCGCATTTCCGCGGATGGACACACGGTTCGGATCCAGGTCTCGGGCCGCTTCGATTTCGCCACGCACGGCGAGTTTCGCGGGGCTTACCGGGAGACAGATGGAGCGGCCACGAGCTTCGTCGTGGACCTAAAAGACGCCGACTACCTGGACAGCTCGGCGCTCGGGATGTTGCTCTTGCTGCGCGATCACGCGGGCGCGAGCCGGGTGGGTGTCGCGATCGAGGGTGCCAACCGCACGGTGGCGTCGATTCTCCGGGTGGCGAACTTCGACCGGCTGTTCGACGTGCGCTGAGCTTGCCGGCATGAACGAGACACAGGCGGCGCAGCCACTGCGCGCACTCGTCGTCGAGGACGACCCAGTCACCCGCGCGCTGGTGCTGCGGGCCCTGTCGACGCAAGCGCTCGACGTCCGGGCGGCCGGCCTGTGCGCCGAGGCCATCGCCGCGTTCCAGCGCGAACCGATCGACGTGGTGGTGATGGACGCCAACCTCCCCGACGGCGACGGCTACGAGACGACCCGTGTCATCAAGGAACTGGCCGGGGAGCAGCTCACGCGATTCTGCGGGGAGCAAGCCCCGCACGACGACGTCTCACTCCTCGAGTTCGCCTGCGATCGCTCGCTCTGCGACGGGCCCGCGCGCTGGCCGGTGCAGAGATGGAGTCACCCGTGACCGGATCGATCGATGCCGCCGCGGGCGCGCGAGTCAAGGTTCTCGTGGCCGACGACGAGCCGGACCACTCCTGCTGCTGACCCGTCTGCTGGCTCGCGCCGGCTTCGAGCTGGTCTGCGCCCGGAATGGACGCGAGGCGCTCGACTTGCTGGCGCGGCATCCCGACGTGCGCGTGGTCGTGACCGACAACTCGATGCCGGGCCTCGAGGGTCTCGGGGTCGCCGCCGCGATGAGCAGGCACGACCGGTGGCGCGAGATCCCGGTGGTCATGCAGAGCGGCATGGTCTCCGCGGAGATCGTGCTCGCGGCGATGCAGCAAGGGGTCTACCACTACCTCGCGAAGCCCTATCGAGCGTCGATGCTGGTGGGCATCGTGCAGGCGGCGCTGTCTGGCGCTCAGAAGAGACGCAACCTGCGGGCCGAGGTTCGCGAACCGAGTCGCGGCCTGGGGATCCTGGACGAAGGCCGGTTCCGGTTCCGGACTCTCGGCGAGGCCCGCAACCTGGCGGCGTTCGTCGCGAACCGGTGCGCCGAGCCGGAGCGGATCGTGCCGGGGTTGAGCGAGCTCCTGGTCAACGCGGTCGAGCACGGCAATCTCGGGATCAGCTACGCGGAGAAGACGGCGCTGGTGCTGGCCGGGACCTGGGAGGCGGAGGTGGAGCGCCGCCTGGCGCTTCACGAGCAGCAGGACCGGTTCGCCGACGTCCACGTACGGACCGTCCGGGGAGAGTTGGTGATCACCATCACCGACCGAGGGCAGGGCTTCGATTGCTCGCAGTACCTGGAGATGTCGCCGGAGCGCGCCACCGATCCCAACGGCCGGGGCATCGCACTGGCGCGGCTGCTGTCGTTCCAGAACCTCGAGTATCTGGGGGCCGGGAACGAAGTACGTTGCCGCGTCACGGCCGGCTGACCGACTTCGCTCCCGGCGAGCTTCCGCCCTGGCGCCGGCTGGCGGCGCGAAACCGCCGCCGCTCAGCGGAGAAGACCGTCGAGGGCCGATTGAAACGCCTCGACGGTGAAGGGCTTCGACACCAGGAAGAGCGCGCCGTTCTCGCTGGCCTGCTGGCGCATCTCGGGCGAGCCCTCCGAGGTGACGAACCCGAACTTGATGCCGGAGCCCTGCTTCTTGAGCTCCTGCAGGAGCTGCAGGCCGTTCATCTCGGGCATGTTCCAGTCCGAGAGAACCACGTCCGGGCTGCTGCTCTTGATCGCTTCGAGCGCCTCGGCTCCGTTCGCGGCCTCGCTGATCGCGTGGCCCTCGAATCCAGCCTGGCGCAGGGTCCGCATCACGATCATCCGCATCGCCTTGCTGTCGTCCACCACCAGAATCTTCATCGTTTCATCTCCTCGTGTGCAGTAGTTGGTTTGTCATCCGCCCGGCGGATCCTCGCCTCAGTGCTTGGTGCTGGTCTTGGCCAGGATCGTGACGGTGCACGCGACGCCTTCGCAATCGAGCACGATCCGCCGCACCAGCTCGCTCCCGGGAACGCTCAGCGTGAAGTCGAGGCCCGCCATCACGGTGGGCAGCGAGAGCTGGCAGGGCGGTGGCAGCAGTGCCTTGACGTTGCCACCGATCATGTTCGCGAGCTCGCCGAGCGCGTCGCGGACCTCGTCCTCGGACGCGGCCTCGGGCTCGAGCCCGAACATGATGCCGGCGGCGCGGCGCGCCAGCGGCTCGGGACAGTCGAGCGTGACCGCGCCGTCCCAGGTGCCGGTGATGTGCACGCAGCTCGTCAGATGCTGCGCCGGCGGGGCCACGCCGGCACCCTCGCCGGTCTGCACCAAGGGCAAGCCCAGCACCGACGACCAGATGGTCTCGGCCAGCTCGAACAGCTGCGCTTCGTCGACTTGCATCGTTTGGGTCTCCTTTCAGCCACCGGCACGCAGCCGGTAAGCCGTAGCCTTGCCGATCGAGACGCGCTCGAAGCGGTCGTCGATCTGGAAGGTGGTCTCGGCGCCGCCCAGGAACAGGTGGCCGTGCGGCTTCAGCACGCGGCGCACCCGTTCCAGGATCTGGCGCTTGGTCTCGACGTCGAAGTAGATGAGGACGTTGCGAAGGAAGATCAGATCCATCGGCGGCAGCGCCGGCCAGGAGGTCGCGAGGTTCATCTCGCGGAATTCCACCGTCTGCCGGAGCGCCGCCTTGAGCTGCCAGTCGAGCCCGTTCTTCTCGAAGTACTTGATCAAGAGCGGCGCGGGCAGGCCGCGGTTCACTTCGAGCTGGTTGTAGCGGCCCTCGCGGGCCTTCGCGAGGACGTCGCGGGAGAGATCGGTGGCCAGCAGGTGGACGCGCCAGCCGCCGAGCGCCGGGAAGTGCTCCTTGAGCAGCATCGCGATCGAATAGATCTCCTGGCCGCTCGACGCGGCCATGGACCAGATGCGCAGTTGCCGCTCGCTCTCCGGGCGCGCGATCAGCTCGGGCAGCACCTTGAGGCGCAGCGCGTCGAAGGGCGCCGCGTCCCGGTACCACGACGTCTCGTTGGTGGTCATCGCCTCGACCACGCGCTGGTGCAGCCCGTTCGCGGGCTGGGCGCGCATGGTCCCGAGCATCGCCTCGAGGTTCGCGAACCCGGCCTGCTTGGCGAGAGGGATCAGCCGCGCCTCGACCAGGTACTCCTTCCCGGGCTCGAGAACGATCGCGGAGCGCTCGTAGACCAACCGGCGCAGGAAGTCGAAGTCGGGAGCGGCGACGGGCATGGCTCGGCTCAGCCGGCGGCGCCGGCGATACGGGGAACGAGCGCCATTCGGTTGCGTCCTGCGTTCGCGCGTCGCGCGATCTCTCCGGCGATCTCGCCGAGCGGCAGCACCTTGTCCGCGAGGCTCGCGCCAGCCACGAAGCCCGGCATCCCCCAAACGACCGAGGTTGCTTCGTCCTGCGCGATCACCCGGGCACCCGCGGCAACCAGTGTCTGGCTGCCGCGGAATCCATCCTGACCCATCCCGGTGAGAACGACCCCCAGGACGGCGCCCCCGAACGCGGCCGCCACCGAGCGAAACAGCGGGTCCGCCGCGGGGCGGCAGGAGTTCTCGGGCGCATCCTGGTTGAGCCGGATGACCGGGGTTCCCTTCTCGAGCCTCACCACCATGTGGTGATCTCCCGGAGCGATCCACGCGGTGCCCGGCCGCGCCACGGCGCCGTCGGTCGCCTCCCGCACGCTCAGTTGCGAGAGGCCACAAAGCCGGTCGGCCAGGAGCTTGGTGAAGACCGGAGGCATGTGTTGGACGATGAAGAGCGGAACGGGAAGGTCGCCAGGGAGGGCCGGCAGGAGCTGCTGCAGCGCGTTCGGCCCACCGGTCGAAACCGCGATCGCGATGGCGTCGATGCGCGCCGATGTCGGGAGCGGTTGGCGGAGCCGGGGAGCGGCCGGGGCCACGACCGCCGGCCGGACGCCACTCCGGAGCGTGCGTGCGCACAGCGCCTTGACCTTGGGGATCAGGTCGCTGCGAAGACGCTCGATCGCCGTGCTCATGCTTCCGGTGTTGGAAGGCTTCGCGAGGTAATCCGAGGCGCCCTTCGCCAACGCATCGAGCGTCGCCTCGCCGCCGCGCGTGGTCAGCGTGCTGAACATGATCACCGGGAGGCGCGGATGGGTCTTGCGAATCTCGACGAGCGCCTCGAGCCCATCCATCTCGGGCATCTCGATGTCGAGGGTCACCAGGTCGGGGTTCAATTGGGCGAGCCTCTGCAGCGCGATGCGGCCGTTCGGGGCGACACCGGCCACCTCGATCTCCGGGTCCTCGACGAGGACGTCGGACACGATCCTGCGGATCACCGCCGAATCGTCGACCACCAGAACGCGGATCTTGGGCATGGATCACTCGCTCGCCAGGCCGAGCAGCGCGAGCTTCCCGACGATGACGTCCTTGGTGAACGGCTTCATGACGTACTCGTCGGCGCCGGCTTCGAGTGCCATCGTCATGTGTTCGATCTCCGCTTCGGTGGTCACCATCATGAGTCGCATCCCCGCGAAGCGCGGGTCGGCTCGCACCGCCACCACGAACTCGATTCCGTTCATCTCGGGCATGTTCCAGTCGACCAGCGCGATCTCGGGCGGCTGGCCCTCCGCGAGCTTCGAGAGGGCTTCCTTCCCGTGGCTCGCCTCGCTCACCTCGAAGCCGATCTCCTTCAGCATCCGGCCCAGGATCAGCCGCATCGCCCGGGAGTCGTCGATCACCATTGCGCGCACCATCGTCTCCTCCTGCGGTTCGGCGCCGGACCGGCTGCCGGGATCCCCACGGGTCACCAGCTCAGGAATGGAGCACGTACGATCCGTCGCGATCGTGGCCGTTGCCGCGTGACGGGGTCCGCGCGGCCGCCGGCGGGCGAGGGCTGGAGGTCGACGCCGATGGCGTCGGCGTCGCCGCGGGTGCCGGCGGGACCGCCGCGACGTCCGCTCCCTGCCACTGGAAGTGAGCCACCAGGCGGGTGAGCTCGGCGGCCATGCGCGCCAGCTCGCCTCCGGCGGTCTGCGACTGGTTGGCGCCCTGCGAGGTGTCGCCAGCCGCCTGCGCGACGCCGGTGATGTTCCGAGCGATCTCGCTGCTGCCCTTCACGGCCTCGCTGACGTTCCGTCCGATCTCGGCGGTCGTGGCGCTTTGCTCCTCGACCGCGCCCGCGATGGTGGTCGAGATCTCGCTCACCTGGCCGATGATCCCGCTGATCTCGTCGATCGCCGCCACCGCGCCCCGGGTGTCTCCCTGAATCGCGGCGATCTTGCGGCCGATGTCCTCGGTGGCCTTCGCGGTTTCCTTCGCCAGCTCCTTGACCTCGTTCGCCACCACCGCGAAACCCTTGCCCGACTCGCCCGCGCGCGCCGCCTCGATGGTGGCGTTCAGGGCGAGAAGGTTGGTCTGCTCGGCGATCGAGGTGATGACCTTGATCACGTTGCCGATCTCGGTGCTCGACTGGCCGAGCTTGGTCACGGTCTCGTTGGTGGTGCGAGCGACCTCCACGGCATGCGAGGCGACGCGCGCCGCCTCCTGGGCGTTCTTCGCGATCTCGCGGATGCTCGCGTTCATTTCCTCCGCGGCGGTCGCCACGCTGCCCATGTTGCCGGTCACCTGCTCGGAAGCGGCCGACACCGTCCCGGCCTGCGAGGCCGTTTCCTCGGCGTTGGCGGCCATCTGCCGGCTCACCGCCGCGACCTCCTCCGACGACGTGGCCAGGCCGCTCGCCGTTTCCGCAATGCTCGCGACCGTGTCGCGCATCGCATCGATCGCGGTGTTGAGCGCACGGCCCATGCGTCCAACCTCGTCTTCCGAGCGAATGTCCACGTGGCGGCGCAACTCGCCCGCAGCGACCGCCTCGAGCACCGCCACGGTCTGGCCCAATGGCTTGGAGATCCCCCGTGCGATGACCCACCCGAGGAGACCGGCCAGAAACGTCCCGGCGGCGATCGAGCCGATCAGGATCGTGCGGTTCCTCTCGTAATCACGCTGAGAAGCCGCCGCTGCGTCGGCACCCAATTTCTTGTTGATCTCGACCAACCGGTCCATGGCCGCGCGCATGGTCGCGAAGGCATCCATCCCGGATGCGAGCGTGGCCTTGGCATCCTCGTCCTTGTCGGCCTGGGCGAGCACGACGGCATTCTCGACCTTCGCGCCCCACGGCCCCAGATCCTGCTTCAGCTCGCCCATCTTCTGGCGGGCTTCGTCGGTCACGAGCCGTTTCTCGGCGGCATCGAGGTTGGATCGCATGTCTTTGACGAGGTTCCGCACCGCCTCGCCGGCCGTGTGCATGCGCACGGGGTCGGAGTCTTCGACCATCAGGCGGGTCGACCGGTCGATGTCGACCACCTGGCTGTCCGCTTCTTGGATCTCGGCCAGAGCCAGCATGTTGTCGTCGTAAAGGGCCTGCAGCTGGACGTCCGCTCGCGATTGAAACAGCACGCCCAGGGTCCCGACCGTCGCCAGAATCGCGCAAACCGCCCCGAAGCCAACCAAGAGCTTGGTTACGGTCTTGAGATCTCGAAGCGTCTTCATTTGCTCCTCCGGGAACGTAGTGCGGTTCCCTCGAATGGTTTGGTTCTCGTCCCGGTCCGACCGCGCGTCCCGGTGCGCGGCTCGCACGGTTGGTCAGCGACGTGCCTCGTCGTCGACGTGCGTCGCCCGCTCGGTGTCGAGCACCAGGAGCAGCCGCTGGTCGAGCTTGTAGACGTCGCGGATCAGCTGCCGCGCCGGCCCGACGAGCGTGTCGGGCGGCTGCTCGCAGGCGTCGTCGCTCACCTCGACCACGTCTCCGATCTCGTCCACGAGCAGGCTCACGGCACCGTCGTCGCTGCGCACCACGACGTTCATCGGTCGCCGCTCGGGTGCGCGGTCGGGAAGCCCGAACCGCCGTCGCAGGTCGAGCGCGGTCACGATCTGACCGCGCAGGTTGATGAGACCCATCACGGTGCTCGGGGCGAGCGGCACGCGGGTCATCGGCTGGAAGCGGATGACCTCCTGGACCTTCTCGACCTCCACACCCAGGAAGTGGTCGTCGACGACGAACGTGCAGAATTGATGGCTGGTGCTCACGGGCTTCTCCTCGTGTCGGTGAATGGGGTCCGTCAGGCCGCCGAGCGGTGCTCCTCGACACCGCTCGGATCGGCGGCTTGCACGACGCCGCGGATGTCGAGGAGGTCGGTGACCCGGCCCTGGATGACGCCGCTGCCGAGCAGCCCGGACCGGTTCGCGGCTCGCCGTCCCTGGACTCGCTCCTCGACGATGTCGAGGATGCGGTCGACCACCAGGCCCACGCTGTGTCCGTCCTCGGTGTAGACGACGACCTGCACCGGATCGGAGGGCGCCGCAACGCCGCGCGAGAGCTGCTCCGCCAGGTCGATGAGCGGCAGGATCTCGCCGCGGTACTGCACCACCGCCTGCCTCCCGGTGTGCTCGATGGCGGCGGCGGGGAACTCCTCGAGCCGCGCCACCAGCGAGAGCGGCACCGCGATCCGGCCCTCGCCGCCCACGCCGAGCAGCAGCATCGCCTGCGCGGCGTCGCCGGTTTCCGAGCTCGCGACCTGGGCCTCGGCCAGGCTGCGGTCGCGCGCCGCGGTGATCACCCGCGAGCGATGCGCGATGCCGAGCACGTCGAGGATCAACGCCACCGAGCCGTCGCCCATGATGGTCGCGCCGGCGAAGCAGTCGAGACCCTTGAGCTGGTTGCCGAGCGGCCGCACCACGATTTCCTCGGTGTCGTTGATGCTCTCGACGATGAGCCCGAAGGTGCGGTCCTCGGCCGAGAGCACCACGATGTTGATCGCGTCGGCCTCGCCCTGCGTCTCGGTCGGGATCTCGAGCTCGCGCGCGAGGTCGACGAGCGGCAGCAGGTTCCCGCGCAGCCGGTAGACCGGCGCGCCGTGGATCCGCTCGATGCCGCGCTTCGCCTGCTCGCCGTCGAGGCGCAGCAGCTCGACCAGGCTCACCTGCGGGATCGCGTAGCGGTCGCCGGCGGCGGTCACGACGAGCGCCGGGATGATGGCCAGCGTGAGCGGGATCTTGATGCGGATCGTGGTGCCTTCGCCGTGCTTCGAGTGGATGTCGACGGTGCCGCCGATCTTCTCGATGTTGGTGCGCACCACGTCCATCCCGACGCCGCGGCCCGAGACGTTGGTGACTTTCTCGGCGGTCGAGAACCCGGGCGCGAACACCAGGTTCACGATCTCGCGGTCGCCGAGCCGCGACGCCTGCTCGGCCGAGATGAGCCCGCGCGCCAGCGCCTTGGCGCGGATCTTCTCGGGGTCGATGCCGGCGCCGTCGTCGACGATCTCGATGTTGACCTGGCCGCCCTCGTGGAACGCCCGCATGAAGAGCCGTCCCTCGGCGGGCTTGCCGGCCGCGGTTCGCGTCTCCGGCGACTCGATGCCGTGGTCGACCGAGTTCCGCACCACGTGGGTGAGCGGGTCCTTGATCGCTTCGAGGATGGTCTTGTCGATCTCGGTTTCCTGGCCCTCCATCTCGATGCGCACCTTCTTGCCGCACATCACGGAGAGGTCTCGCACCACTCGCGGAAACTTGCTCCACACGTTGCCGATGGGCTGCATGCGCGTCTTCATGACGCTCTCCTGCAGCTCCGAGGTGATCAGGTTGAGACGCTGGCTGGTGGCGGTGAAGGCCGAGCTCTGCTGGGCGGTCGTGAACTGCAGCACCTGGTTCCGCGCCAGCACCAGCTCGCCGACCAGGTTCATGAGCTTGTCGAGGAGGCCGACGTCGACCCGGATCGAGCTGTCCGACACGCCATGCCCGGCGTTGCGTGCCTCTGCGGTCTCGGTGGCGGCGGCGTGGACTGGCTGCGGGGCCGGAGTCGAGACCGGGCTCGGCGGCGGCGCCACCGCTGGACTCGCGTCCGGAGTCACGGCCGGAGCCGTGGCCGGTGCCGCCGCCACGGGGACGGCGGTCGCCGCGGCGCGCGCGGCCGGATCCTGCAGCCGGGTGAGGTCGGCGATCAGGCTGGTGTAGTCGCCACCGCCTTCGTTCTTGTCGCTCTCGATGCTGGAGAGGATCTGGCGGACCGCGTCGACCATGCGCAACAGCACGGTGGTGATCTCGGGATCGAGCAGCAGCGCCCCGTCGCGCAGCCGCGACAGCAGGCTCTCGCCCACGTGCGTCACCTTCTCGAGCTTGCCGAGGCCCAGGAAGCCGGACGTCCCCTTGATGGTGTGGATGGTGCGGAAGATCCGCGCCAGCATCTCGCGGTTCTGGGGATCCTCTTCGAGCTGGACGAAGTCCCGGTCGAGCTGATCGAGGTTCTCGTGGCTCTCGACGAGGAACTCGTTGACGATCGCTTCGTCCATCTCTTCCATGGAGGGAGCTCCGTGAGGCGAGGCTTGGGCCCGCGCGCTCGGGGTGGGAACGTATGGCCGGCAGAGTTACGTCGCGGCATGGCTACGCAACGATCGTGCCGGACCGCGGCCGAGGGCGATCTCGGGGTTTTTCAGCGGTTTTCGCGTGATCGGGGTCCGAGCCCACCGGCCCGACCGAGGGTCAACGCTGCCCGGTGCGGCAATTCCGGCCGGTCGCGGCGGTCGCGGACGGGCCGCCTCAAGTCGGCGCCGCCGGATGCCGATGTCCGGTTTGGTGGGATCGCACGATGCGATCTCGCACGGCTGACCCGCGCCGTTCGATTCCGCTGCGGCGGATGGAGAAGCGTATGACCACGAGTACCGCGACTCACCCGGGCCTGACCAACGTCAACCTTCCGATGTCGTCGTCGGTCCTCGAGATCGACCGCGAGCAGCTCCGCCTCGAGGCGTTGCTCAAGACCCTGCGCCGGCAGGTCTCGGAGGACATCCGCGAGGACCGCATCGAGATGCCGCTGCTGCCCGCGGTGGCGGTGGAGCTGATGCGGCTCACCGCGACCTCCGAGTTCCAGCTGCGCGACGTCGTCTCGGTCATCGAGCGCGACCAGTTCATCACCGCCAAGGTGCTGAAGAGCGCCAACTCGGCCTTCTTCGCCGGCACCCGCGAGGTCTCGAGCCTGCGCGAGGCGGTGCAGCGGCTGGGAGTGGTGAACGTCCGCGACATCGTGCTCGCGATCTCGTTCCGCTCCGCGATCCTTCGCGACCAGCGCTACAAGGACGTGATGACCCACCTCTGGGAGCACGCGCTCATGTGCGCGACCGTCACCAAGCAGGTGGCGAAGGCGAAGCGGCTGTCGATGGACCAGGCGTTCCTGGCCGGGCTGCTGCACGACATCGGCAAGCCCACCCTGGTGCTGGCGCTCATGAGCATCGAGCGGAAGCTCAAGGATCGAAGCGGCATCTCGTTCGAGCCGGCCGAGTATTTCTCGACGGTGTTCGAGGAGTTCCACGAGCAGGTGGGAGCGCTGGTGGCGTCGCGATGGAGCCTGCCCGCGGTGTGCCGGCGCGCCATCGAGTACCACCACAAGCCGTCGGACGACGACCAGCACGATCCGCTGGTGGGGGCGGTGCACCTCGCCGACCGGATCTGCTACCTGCTCGAGGCGGACACCGAGGCCGAGCTCGACCCCTCGGTGTTCTTCGACGAGATCGGCAAGGCGGCGGTGACCGTGGGAACCCCGCTCACCGCGCCCGAGATCGACGCGCTGGTGCGTGAAGCCCGCGAAGCCCGCGACCAGGCCCTCTCCGCCTTCGCGTGACCCGTCCGGAGGGACGCGGTCCCTCGCGCCCGCGGCTCTCCGGCCGAACACCCGGCTCGGAATGTTGCTTGGAGGCCCGCCGGTCCCTCGGCGGGCAGCTCTCGAGCACGCGCGCCCGGACGACCGCGTTGCTCCCCGGTCGATTCGCGATCGTGCGCTCGCGCGCGAGGGACCGCGCGCGCTCCAGACGAGCGATCCGGCTCACTGCGAGTCGTCGAGCGCCAGCAGCGAGTCGAGGCGGGCAGGGTCGACGGCGGTGCCGTGGTCGCGCACCTCGAAGTGCAGGTGCGGGCCGGTGGCGCGGCCGCTCTGGCCGACGCGCGCCACGACCGTGCCGCGATCGACGTGCTGACCGGCCCGCACCAAGAGCTCGCTCGCGTGCGCGTAGTAGGTGGAAACGCCGGCTTCGTGCTCGACCACCACCAGGCGGCCGTAGCCGCTGCGCTCACCGGCGAAGCTCACCACGCCACCGCCGGCGGAATGGATGGGGGAGCCGGTGGGCGCCGCGATGTCGATGCCTTCGTGGAAGCGCTGGTCGCCGTCGAGTGGATCGGAGCGGACACCGAAGCCGCTGGTCACGCGACTCGCGGGGACCAGCTCGCGCGCGGTCGTGGCCAGGCCCGCGAGGCTCGCGCTCCGCCCGGCGCTTTGCCCACCGCTTTGCGCCGCGCGAAGCGCGGCGGCCGCCGATCCAGCGGGCCCGGCCCCGGCCACGGCGGGCGCGGTCGCGTCGGCGTCGAGCACCAGCGTCTGCCCGGGGTAGATCCGGTCGGGATTCGCGAGCGCGTTGCTCGACGCCACGCCGCGCACGGCGCGCTGCACGTCGCCGTTTCCGGCCGGGGCACCTTCCGCTTCGAGCGATTGCCGCACCAGCGCCCACACCGTGTCGCCGGTACCCACCGTGACGGTGTGATGGGCGGGGCTCGGGGGAGGCGGAGAGGACCGGCCCTCGAGCGCCGCGGTCCACTGGGCCGCGAACCCTCCGGCATCGCCGCTCGCGGGCGCGCGCGTCGCGTCGCTCTCCGCCAGAAGCGGTGCGGTCGATCCTGCGAGGCCGGTGGTCTTCACTTCTCGCTCCGTGCTCTTTGCTCCTCGACCGATTCGTGCGGGCGCTTCCTCGACGGTCAGCCGAGCCGGCGCAAGAGCGACACGGTGGTCGAGAAGATCCGGTCGCGATGGTAGGCCACCGGGATCGCGTCGATCTCGAACTGCACCGAGACCGTGCGGATGCCGCGGGCGTAATAGACGTCGTAGCTGGCGCCGAGGATCAGCGACGGAACCGAGATCGCCTGCACCTCGCAGCCGCGCTCGTTCAAGCGGTCCTTGGCGCAACCCGCGATCATGTTGCCGATCTCCATGATCGCGTCGAGGTTGTCGTCGTTGACCTCCCGCTGCTCCTCGCCGAGCAGCTTGCCCGAGAGCACCAGCATCGCGCGCTCGCTCAGGTTGAGCGTGACGCTGCCGCTGTCGCGGCCCACCAGGCCCACCATCACGGCGAGCGGTCGGTCCGCGGAGAAGAGCTTGCTGGCGCCCACCGCGGGCGGGCAGAGCCCGGTCATCTCGAGCCCGCGCTCGGTGCCGTGCAGCACCGCGTCGAGCAGTCCCTCGTCCACTTCGAGCTTCATGCGGCACTCCTTGGTTGCGCGCGGCGCGCGGCGACCAGCTCGCGGACGCACCTCGCCACCTCGCTGGCGCGCAACGGCTTGTTGAGGAACGGGATTCCTTCACGTCGCTTGATGTCGTCGACGGCCGGAGAGGCCACGTCACCGGAGATGAACACCACCCGGTCGCGGAGCTCGGGGCGATCGCTCTGGAGCCGGTAGAAGATCTCGATGCCGCTCACGCCCGGCATCCACAGATCGAGCAGGATCGCGTCGGGCTCGCGGCCGGCGAGCGCCGTCTTGAGCTCGGCCTCGCTGGCGGCGGCGGTGACCGAGCAGCCGTGCGCGCGCAGCCCGCGCGCCAGGGCGTCGCGAACCGCGGCCTCGTCGTCGATCAGCACGATGTCGAGCGCCGGAGCGGCGACGCCGTCGGCCGGCGGGCGAATCGTACGCGGCGTCGGAGCGCTCTCCACGCGAGCGGTCCGGATCGGCAGCTGGATGGTGAAGGTGGCTCCCGATCCCACCACGCTCGACACGTCGATCGACCCTTCGTGCTCGGCGATGATGCCGTGGCTCAGGCTCAACCCGAGCCCGGTTCCCTCGCCGACCGGCTTGGTGGTGAAGAACGGATCGAAGATGCGGAGCCGGATGTCGGGAGGGATCCCCGGTCCGGTGTCCGCCACCTCCAGGAACACGTCGCTCTCGGTCGCGCGGCTGCGCAGCACGATGACGCCCTGCTTGGCGGTGCTGCGGATGGCGTGGAACGCGTTGTTGATGAGGTTCACCAGCACCATCTCCATCTGGTGCGGGTCGACCAGCGTGAAGGGCAGCTTGGGGGCCAGCTCGAGCAGCACCTTCACGTTCTGGGTCGCGAGCTCGTAGCTCAGAAGCTCGTGGGCGAGCTTCATCGACTCGTTCAGGTCGTGGGGCACCAGGACCGGCGGGTTCTTGCGGGAGAACCGCAGCAGGTTCTTGACGATGCGCTGGCAGCGCAGCGCCGACTCGTGGATGCAACGCACGTCGTCGGCGAGGCCTTCGAGGAGGCCGTTGGTGACGGTGCTCTCGCAGCTGCGCAGCGCCAGCTCCGAGAAGCCGATGATCGAGGTGAGCGGGTTGTTGAGCTCGTGCGCGACGCCCCCCACCAGCTCGCCCACCGCCACCAGCTTCTCCTGGCGGACCAGGCGCTCCTGCGATTCGACCAGCCGCTTGAGCGCCTGCTGCAGCAGCCCTTTCTCGTCGACGTCCTGCAGATCGGGGTGTCCGTCGACGCCCTCCGCGTTGGGTTCCACGAAGGCGACGCTCTCGAGGGCGCCGGCCGAGCCGCGCGGCCCCGCGTCGAACGTGTAGACCTCGCGGATGCGGCGCAGGCCCGAGCCGTCCGCGGCGAGCGCCCGGTAGACCACCTCGCCGTCGCCGCGGCTCGAGAGCGCCGCGCGCCGCGATTCGAGCACCGCCGCGCGGTCGTCGGGGACGATCCACTCGTCCCACGCGATGCCCGTGGGGTGGATCCGGTCGAGGTCGATGCCGATCACCGCGCGCGCGTTTCCGGAGATGCGCTCGAGCCCATGCTCGACCGACCAGCGGAACCAGATGCAGGGCGCGCGGCCCAGCAACCGCCCGAGGAACGGGTGGATCGCGACCGGCGCCGGCGGAGTCGCCGGCCCGCTCGACATCACCGCGAGGTGGCCTTCGTCGTGGAAGAAGCTGCGCATCGCGATCCTCAGGCCGCCTCGCTCCAGCGCAGATCGTGATCCTGGATCATGTGGCGAACCAGTTGCTGCATGCGATGGCGGAACGTGTGCTCGGCGAGCACCCGCTTCCGTCCCGCGCGGGCGCTCTGGCGCGCGGCGCGCGGATGGCGCAGCAGCCACGCGGCGAGATCGACCATCTCGGGCACGCTGCGCGCCACCTGCACCTCGACACCCGGCTCGAAGAGCCGGTCGAGGTCGGCGCGCCAGTCGCTGAGCACGGCACCGCCCGCCGCGAGCACGTCGAACACGCGCATCGGCACGGCCGTGCGCAGCTGCGGGATCGTGAGGTTGAGGTTGACCGTCGAGGACCGATAGAGCTGCGCCAGCTCCTCGCCGTTCTCGAGCCACGGTCCGAGCCGCACCCGGGGCAGCCCACCGAGCTGCCGGACCCAGCCCGGAGGACCGTAGACGTCGAGCGGGACGCCGCCGGCGGCGAGCTCGAGCAGCACGCGGCGGCGGTAGAGAGGTCCCGCCGAGGCCTGGACGCAGATCTCGATCTCGCGCGCCAGCGACGGATCGGCGCCGATCGCCTGGTCGAGCAGCCTGTGCGCCGGCGACCGCGCCGCGTGCTGGCGCGCGATGGCCACGGCGGTGCGGGCCGGATGACGGGTCTGGACCTCGACCACGAAGCCGATCGCCTCCTTCAGGCCGGGCACCTGCGCGAAGGCGCGATCGCCGAAGAGCTCGTCGTCGCCGCAGTCGGCGCAGAAGCTGAGCGGCGCCACGCGCTCGGGGATCTCGGGGCCGGGAGTCATGCGCTCCGGGTTGGCCGCCAGGGGCAGCCAGTGGGTGCGCTCGATTCCCATCGACTTGAGCTCGCCCAGGTAGCTCCGGTCCCAGCAGAAGATCGTCGCCAGCTCCCGGGGCAGCCGCTCGTCCACCACCCGGAACGGGTTGTCGGCGAACCACGACGCGAACGGGATCTGAAGCTCCTCCATGACCGCGGTGGGTAGCGCCAAGTTCGCGATGAAGAAGCCGAAGTCGGGCTGAAACGAACGGAAGGCGTCGCGGACCTGGGCCAAGTTGGCGAGCGATTCGGCCGGCAGCACCAGCAGCTCGTGGCCGAGCGCCTCGAGGGCCGCCAGGGAATCCCCCTGAATAGGCTGAATTGCTGCACCTTTTCCCAGGATGGACACGATACGCATGAGGTGGTGGGCCGGGACGAGGGGGATGTGCCTCGCGGCCTGCCCTGGCTAATGCCGATCTCGTGCCAACCGCGCGACCCAGCCCCTCCGGCCGCTGAAATCGCGCTGCACGGGCTCAAGCTCGGCACGGGCCGGCCGATACACGGAGGGAAGACAGCGCGGGCCCCGGCGGCGACCGGGGTACAAAGGCAGGGTGCCTCCGCGAAATCACATCGGCACGGAAGCCGTCGTCGCATCCCGCTCACGGGGTCGACGCATCAAGGAGGATGCGACATGAGCCTGACCGTCAACACCAACATCGCTTCGATCAACGCGCAGCGAAACCTGGACATCACCATGGGGCGCCTGAACGGCAGCCTCAACCGGCTGTCGTCGGGTCTGCGGATCAACTCGGCCGCCGACGATCCCGCGGGCCTCGCGATCTCGGAGAACCTCAAGTCCTCCATCAGCGGCCTGGGCCAGGCGGTCCGGAACGCCAACGACGGCATCAGCCTCCTGCAGATCGGTGAAGGCGCCATGGGTCAGCAGTCGGACATCCTGACCCGGCTCCGCGAGCTGGCGCTGCAGAGCTCGAACGGCACGCTCTCCGACACCGATCGCGGCGCCATCAACACCGAGTTCCAGCAGCTCACCACCGAGATCGACCGCATCTCGCAGACCACCGAGTTCGCGGGCAGCCAGCCGCTCGCGAGCAACACCACGATCAACTTCCAGGTGGGCCTCAACTCGGGCGGCAACAACGTCATCAGCGTGACCGCGGTGAACGTGAGCGCCTCGAGCCTGGGACTCTCGGGCTTGAGCGTCTCGACCGCCGCCGGAGCCTCGGCCTGCCTCAACCTGATCTCGAGCGCGATCAACACGCTGTCGAGCTTCCGCGCCGGCTTCGGCGCCACGCAGAACCGGTTGCAGGTGTCGATCGCCAACCTGCAGACCGCGAACGAGAACCAGAGCGCCGCCGAATCGCGGATCGCCGACGTGGACGTCGCTGCGGAGTCCTCGGAGCTCACCCGCGATCAGATCCTCCAGCAGTCGGGCATCGCGGTGCTCGCCCAGGCGAACAGCTCGATCCAGGCGGCCCTCAAGCTGCTGCAGTAACGCAGTCCCGCCGCCGCGCGACCCGCGCGACGGCCAGCGCAGCGAGGCGGGTGGCTCGTCCACCCGCCTCGCTGCGCTGGTGGCCGGCCAGGTTGCCGGGGCCACACGACGATCGAATGCGCTCTGGAGGGCGCCGCTCCGCGGCGCCGGCTGTTGCGTTCGAGCCCGGGCTAAATCACCGGCCGTGAATGTGAGCGCTCTGCGGGAGGGACCGGCTCTGCCGGTCCGCTTCGAGCCCGGCGCGGCAGGAGCGCTGAAGGCGCGGGCGCCCTCCCCACGAGATCGCTCTGGCGCTTGGCCGATGATTTAGTCTGAGTCGGCCCGCCTCGCTGGGGACTGGTAAACCGATGATCCATATGGACAAGCGTCGCGTCCTCGAAGCTCTGCGCGCTCGCGTCGCCGAGACGCTCGGCGGTCTCGTCGGGTCCCAGAAAACGGCACAGGCCGGCGCGGTTCACGAGGAGACCCGCGCCGAGGATCCCAAGGACATGCGTTCCACCGAGGCCAGCTACCTGGCGCGCGGGCTCGCGCAGCGCGTCGACGAGCTACGCAGCGAAGCCGAGCGGCTCTCGGTATTTCCCCTGAAGGCGTTCGGGCCCGACGACCCGGTGGCGCTCTCGGCGCTCGCGGGGCTCGAGGATGCCGGCGGTAAGACGTCCGTGATCTTCGTCGTGGCGGCCGGCGGCGGGGAGTCTCTCGAGGTCGACGGCGTCTCGATCCGTCCCGTCACTCCCGCATCCCCGTTGGGGCGGGCCGTGATGGGTTCCCACGCGGGCGATTCGATCGAGGTCGAGCTCCCGGGCGGCAAGCGAGAGATGACGATTCTCTGGATCGCGTGACCGAGCCGCGGGCGAGACGCCGCCGATTGCGGCTAGCGTTCCTCCGCGGCGTCCTCCGGGCCGGGATAGTCCAGCGTCCCGTCGGGCATCACGCGCGCGGCGGGAGTGAGCGTTGCGGGGACGACCTGATGAGGTCCGAGGATGTGCTCGACGCGCGTCCCGCCGGCCAGCAGATAGTCGGTGATGATCCGGCGGTGACAGCGCCACCACACCGCCTCGGCGCACATGATCGCGCACCGCTCGGTGCGCGCGAGCGCCAAGAGCTCGTCGAGACCGGCGCGGAAGTCGCCGGTCTCCGCGTAGTCGGCGTAATTCCGGAACGCCAGAACGCGCCAGTACCCGTTGCGCGAGGGCGGCGCGCCTTTGCGATGATGACGCCGGCCGCCGAGAGCGCGCAGATGCCGGTAGCCGATGCGGTCTGCGGCGAGGCGCTCGGGCAGCGTGTCGCCGTTGAACTGCGGCGTGGTCCGCGAGCGCGGGCTGGAACGCACGTCCACGACCAGCGTGACGTCGACCTGCCGCAGGAGCGCCACGAGCTCGACGAGGGTCCGCGTGGAGTGACCGACGGTGAAGATCGGACCGCGCGCGTCGTGGTTCATTTCCGGAGCTTCGTGAGCGCCGATCCCTTGTGCATCGCGACGTGATCGGTGGTGTCGCTCTGGATCTCGTAGTGCGGCTCGTCTTGGCTCGCGTGGACCGTGTAGCTCTTGAACTTCGTGGGCGAGGTGACCACGCGCGTGATCCGGCCGCGCACGCGACCCGCTTCCGAGTTCCACGACACGTGGTCCCCGCGTTTCAACCGCTTGGCCGACATCACTTCCAGGGTAACGAGCGCGTTGGGGAGTAGGATGGCCGGCATGCCCACCGCAGCCGACGCGTCGCCGACGAGGACGAGCGCGGAGAGAATCGTGCAGCGGTGCGCGGAGCCGGTATGAGGCTCGGCCTGCTCCGGCGCCGTCCGACCGCCGACGAAGCCATCGCGGGGCTCGACCTCTCCGGGCGGGTCATCCTCGTGACGGGAGGAGACTCGGGCATCGGCTTCGAAACGGCTCGTGCGCTCGCGGCGCGGGGCGCGCGAGTTTGGCTTGGCTGCCTGCGACGCGAGACCGGGGAGGCCGCCGCGGGGCGTATCGTGGCCGCGCATCCCGGCGTCGACGTTCGTCCCATCGCGTTCGATCTCGGCAGCCTGCGTCAGACGACGAGCGCGGCCGAAGCGTTTCCGGCCGGCCCGCTCCACGCGGTCATCTGCAACGCCGGTGTCTACGGCGGTGCCTACGCCACGACAGAGGACGGATTCGAGCGCACGCTCGGGATCTGTCACGTCGGTCACGCGGCGCTGGTGCTCGGGTTGATCGATCGTCTGGCGGCCGGCGCTCCGTCCCGCGTGGTCATGGTCTCGTCGGAGAACCATCGCTGGCCTCCGTCGCTCGACTTCGAGGCACTTCCCATACCACCCGAGCGGTATTCCGAGCTGCGGGCGTACGGTCAGGCGAAGCTCTGCTGCATTCTGTTCGCCCTGGCGCTCGACGCGCGCTACGCGGACCGAGGCATCCGCGGCTACGCCCTGCACCCGGGAAACCTCGTCGCCACGGGCATCGACAAGGACTCGTCGACCCTTCGGTTGGCTCTCCGCCTGGCGACGCCGTTCTCGCCCACGCCGAGCCAAGCGGCCGCCACGTCGGTGTGGGTCGCGACCGCCCGCGAGCTCGCCGATCGCGGCGGTCGCTACTTCACCGACCTCCGGGAGAAGAAGCCAGCGTCCGCTGCGCTCGACCGGACGACGCAGGATCGGCTGTGGGACATCACCTCACGCTGGATCGCCGAACGGCATCCGTGATGAGACGACGCGGCGGCGAGGGACCGCCGCCCTCCAAAAAAACACGCGATCGAAGGGCGGAGTGCGTTACTGCGACTGGCGCGTGAGGTAGGTCTGCCACTCGGTCACGAGCGGCGCGATCTCGAACTCGAGGGTGTCGGCGACTCCCACCTCGTCGCCGATCTCGTGGACGCGGACCAGATTCCGCAACGTGTCGTCGAGGGTGTCGATCGCGGGCGGCGGTGCCGCGTCTCGCTGGAGCAAGAGCAGGCGGGCGGCCTGGGCGTAGCGGGCGAAGATCTCGATTCCGTCGAGGCACTGCACGTAGCTGGCGGTCCAGCCGCCGCCGCGGCGCACCAGCTCGGCGCAGCGGGAGAGCGCCTCGCCCAGCTTCGGCAGCCAGATGCGCATCTCGACGGTGGCGTCGGCGAGCATCTGTGCCTGGTCGCCGGTGCTCACCTCGAGCGGGCCGACCTCGTCGAGGTCGAAGGCGGCGTCGCCCGCGCCGAGCTCCGCGAAGTCGCGCCCCGCGAGCCGAAGCGAGTGGATCACGTGACCGCTCGGGACCACGTCGCTCGCGAGATACGCGAGCAGCTCGGACGACGAGGCGCTCCCCGAGATCGTCGCGGTCAAGGCGCCATTGAGAACGATGTCCATGAGGTTCCTCGGTCGGGCTTACTTCGGCGTTCGGTGGACCTGGGCGTGGCCGCCGATGGTCCGCGCCGCGACCAGCGACCTCAAGTGCAGCGCTCGCGGGCGCACCTCGCGATGGTCGCGATCGACGACCCGCCCGAGCAGCGCGCGCCAGTCACGCTCGAACCGGTCGAGCGTGAAGTAGGGCACCACCGCCGAGCGCGGGTTGGTGCCGGCCTCGCCGGCCAGCACGCGCTCGATGCCGGCGGCCATGTCCTCGACGTCGCCGGTGCCGCATACCACACCGAAGGGGCCGCTCTCGGGCCAGTCGGCGAACACGCCGGCGCGGGTGGTGACCACCGGCGTGCCGGAGGCGAGCGCCTCGATCGCCTTCAGGTTGAAGCTCTCGATCGGCGACGCGCTCACCATCACGTCGGCGGCGCGATAGACGGCGGCCATCGCCGAGCGGGGCAGGCAGTCGAGGACGCAGCAGTTGGGCCCGCTCTCCGGGAAGCGCACGTCGGCGGTGCCGAGCAGCAACGGGTCTTGCGGCTTCCGCTCCTTGAACACGTAGAGGAACGACCACTCGGGATGCTGCGCCGCGAGCCGATGCACGGTGGCGAAGCCCGAGACCGGATGGAAGGCGCCCGAGAAGAGCACCACGGGCTGGTTGGGAGGCAGACCGAGACTGAGCCGGATCCGCCCCCGCTCGCCGGGCGAGCCCGGAGAGAAGACCTCCGGATCGATGCCGAGCGGGATCACCGAGTCGGCGCGGGTGCGGCAGCGGCCGAGGTAGCCGCGCATCCACGAGCTGACGGCGACGTTCGCGAACGCCCGGCGCCCGCCGTGCTCCTCGAGCGCGGGGTATTGCTTCGCGTACTCGTACCACTTCGAGCGGTCGTAGGAGCCTTGCCGGTGCAGGTGGTCGGCGATGTCGCGATACGGGTTGTGCCAGTAGAGGACCAGCGGTGCCTTGGTGTGCAGCATGGCGCCCGCGTCGGCCGCGGCGATCACGGCGTCGAACGACTGGTTCTCCTCGAGCCGCTCGACGTACTCGGCGAGCATGCACGCGCGGTCGATGTTGGCGTGCCGCTGGTAGCGGCCCACCTCGACCCCCA
>CAZYWA010000031.1:0-26658 GCA_964650975.1 uncultured bacterium | reverse complement strand
CGGCAGGCTGATGTCGCAGAGCACCACGTCCGGCCGGAAGCGAGCGGCGGCTTCGAGCCCGCGCCGGCCGTCGTAGGCCACTTCCACGGCGTAGCCGTCGAGCTCGAGCAGCACTTGCAGCGTGTCGGCCGCGTCGCGGCTGTCGTCGATGACCAGCACACGGGTCCGGTCGGATCCGTCAGCAGCGCGCTTGATCGGCATGCCCGGCGTCATCGTGGCCATCCGCATCGAGCCCGCGGGCCCGGGGAGAGAGGAGCAGCTCGTCGAGCGTACCCAGGTCGACCGGCTTGGTGAGGTGGTGGTCGAAACCCGACTGCCGCGAGCGCTGGCGATCCTTCTCCTGACCGTAACCGCTCACCGCGACCAGCAGCATCCTCTTGTTCGCCGGGTCGAGGCGCAGCCGTCGCGCCACTTCGTACCCGTCGAGACCCGGGAGCCCGATGTCGAGCAGCACGATCTCGGGCCGGAACTGCTCGGCGGTCACCAGCGCATTGGGCCCGTCGTGCACCGAGCGGACCTCGTGTCCCGAGGACTCGAGTAGCATCGCCAGGCTGTTGGCCGCGTCGACGTTGTCGTCGACCACCAGGATCCGCGCGCCGCCGGCGGTCGAAGGGTCGCGAACCCGATGAGCACGCCGTTCCTCGGACGGCTGCGCCGCGCCGGGCCGCGCGGGCAGCCGCACCACGAACTCGCTGCCGCGCCCGGGCCCCTCGCTCGCGGCTCGCACCGTGCCCTCGTGCAGCTCGACCAGGGTGCGCACCAGCGTGAGGCCGATGCCCAGGCCGCCCTGGGAGCGGTCGAGAGAGCGGTCCACCTGGGTGAAGAGCTCGAACACGTGGTCGAGCATCTCGGCCGAGATCCCGGCGCCGGTGTCGCGCACCCGGAACACCACGTCGTCGCCCGAGCGTTCGACGGTGAGGTCGATCCGCCCGCCGTCGGGCGTGTACTTGGCCGCGTTGTTGAGGAGATTGGAGAGCACCTGCTCGAGACGCGCGGCGTCCGCCATCACGAACATCGGCTCCGCCGCGACGCTCACCGCCAGGTAATGGCCGTGCTGCTCCACCAGTGGCCGGCTGGTCTCGACCGCGCGCGCCACCACCGCGCGGACCTCGAGCAGCGCGCGATCGAGCCGCACCTTGCCGCTGGTGATCCGCGACACGTCGAGGAGGTCGTCGACCAGACGGGTGAGCTGGGTGACCTGCCGGTCGACCACCTCGCGCGCCCAGCTGAGCTCCGGCTGATCGGGCCCGCGACGCTTCAGGATCTCGATCGCGTTCCGGATCGGCGCGAGCGGATTGCGCAGCTCGTGGGCCAGCATCGACAGGAACTCGCTCTTCCGCCGGTCCTGATCCTGGATGTCCTGGAGCAAGAGCGCGTTGTCGAGCGCCGCGCCCGCGCGTCCCGCGAGGTCCTCGGCGGCCGCGATGTCGCTCAGCTCGAGGAGCCGGCCCGATACGCCGCGCGCCAGTCCGAACGCACCCAGGATCCGGCCGCGCGCCGCGAGCGGGAAGACCAGCCCCGAGAGAGCATTGCGCTCCACCATCACCGGCAAGGTCGAGACGCCTTCGATGCTCGCGATCTCGCCGTCGGGCGGGTCGTCGCGGAGGCCGATCTCGGGCAGCTGGGAGCGGAAGCTCGCAGCGCTGCCGCTTGCCAGCACCCGTTCCACGGCGGGAGCGAGCGCCGCGTCCAGCACTCCGAGACCAGGCCCGGCGCAGGTCTCGACGCGATCACGTCCGCAGGTCCATGCCCACTCGGTCTCCACCAATCCGCCACGCCCGTCGGAGAGGGTCGCGAAGCCGACCTCGCCCAGGAACGGCACCGCGAGCCGGGCCAGGCTGCGCAGCGTCGCGCGCGGATCGAGCGAGCTGCCGAGGGTGCGGCTCGCGTCGGCCAGGAACGCCGCCATGCGCGCGCTGTCCTCCGCCACCTGGCGCTTGGCCTGCTCCCCGGCCTGCTGCACCACCTGCTGGCGCATCTGGTAGAGCTCCACGAACACCCGCACCTTGGCGCGCAGGATCTCGGGAACCACGGGCGTGGTGATGTAATCGACCGCGCCGTGCGCGTAGCCCTCGGCGGTGCGCACCTCGTCGGCGTACGCGGTCAGGAAGATGATCGGGACGTGCGCCGAGCCGCGCCGGCCGCGGATCAGCCGGGCGGTCTCGAGCCCGTCCATGCCGGGCATGTTCACGTCGAGCAGGATCACCGCGAAGTCGGTGCGCAGCACCTCCTTCAGCGCCGCCTCGCCCGATTGCACTGCGACCAGGGTCTGGCCCAGATCCTCGAGCATCGACGTGTAGACCAGCAGCTTCTCGCGCAGGTCGTCGACGATCAGGATGTTGGTCTGGTCGTTCATCGATGCAGCCAGGCACGCAGCACGGTGAGCATCTGCTCGGTGTCGACGGGCTTGGCAAGGTAATCCCAGGCGCCCGCCTCGATGCACTTCTCGCGGTCTCCCTTCATGGCCTTGGCGGTGACGGCGACGATCGGCAGGTCGCGGAGCCGCGGCACCTTGCGGATCTCGCGCATCGTCTCCATGCCGTCCATCTCCGGCATCATGATGTCCATGAGCACGATGTCGATCCCCGGCTCGTCGTGGAGGATGCGGATCGCGTCGCGGCCGTTGTCGGCCGACAGCACCTCCATCTCGCGGTCCTCGAGGACCGCCGAGAGCGCGAAGATGTTGCGCATGTCGTCGTCGACGATGAGAACCTTGCGGCCTCCCAGGATCTTGTCGGACTGGTGCAGGTCGAGCAGCAGCTGGCGCTTCCCTTCCGAGAGGTTGACCGCGTTCCGGTGCAGGAAGAACGTGGTCTGGTCGAGCAGCCGCTCCGGCGAGTGGACGCGGCGCACGGTGCAGACCTGCGCCAGCCGCTTCCACACGCCGTCGTCGACCGGCGAGCCTTCGCCGTCGCCGTAGACGATCACCGGCGGCCGCGCGAGGGTGGAAGCGAGGTCGCCGTTCATCGACAGGATGCCCTCGGCGACGTCGACCAGCGCCGGGTTCACGATCAGGCAGTCCACCTGCCGCTCGCGCAGCGCCTGCAGCGTGGCCGCCCCGTCGGAGACGCTCGCCACCAGCACGTCCTCGGGGTCGATGCAGTCGACGATCCGGTCGCGGCGCTCGAGGTCCGGCTCGGCGATGAGCAGTGTCTTGACCGAGCGGTCGACGAACTCGCCGAGCGCCTCGAGCAGCGAATCGAGCACGTCCTTGCTCTGGATCGGCTTGGCGAGGAAACCGACGGCGCCCGAAGCGAGCGCCTGTTCGCGGGCATCATCGGTGGAGATCACGCACACCGGGATGTGGCGGGTGGTGACGTCGTTCTTGAGGCGCTCGAGCACTCGCCAGCCGCCGATGTCGGGGAGGTAGATGTCGAGCGAGATCGCGTCCGGCGAGTACTCGCGGGTGAGGGTCAGCGCCGCGGCGCCCAGCGAGGTGACGATCCCCTTGAAGCCGTTCTCGCGCGCCGTGTCGAGCAGGAAGCGCGCGAACGCGAGGTCGTTCTCGACGATCAGCAGTACGCGCGAGCCGGGCTGGATGTCGTTGCGATCGTCTCCCACCTCGTCCACCAGGAGCTCCGCCACGGGCTCCGCGATGGTGCTGCCCTCGGGACCCGACCGAGCCTGTGGGACTGGCCGGTCCTCCACCACCTCGGAGGGCGCGGGAAGCGCCAGGCTCTGGAGCGAGGATGCGCGTTGCGGCGCGCTCGAGCCCGTGGCCTCGGGCAACCCCATCGCCCGGCGCATCGAGCGCGCGGGCGAGTACGTCGCGGGCAGATAGAGGGTGAACGTGCTGCCCTTCCCGGGAGTCGACACCAGCCGGATCTCGCCGCCCAGGAGCCGCGACAGCTCGCGGCTGATGGCGAGGCCGAGGCCGGTGCCGCCGTACTTGCGGCTGGTCGAGCCGTCCGCCTGCTGGAAGGCCTCGAACACGATCTGCTGTTTGTCCGACGCGATGCCGATGCCGGTGTCCGTGACCCCGAAGGCCAGCACCGAAGCCGCGCGGTTGAGGTCCTCGGCGTCGGAGCTCCAGCCGGCGATGACCGGCTCCACCGTGAGCGTCACCTGGCCGCGGCCGGTGAACTTGAACGCGTTCGAGAGCAGGTTCTTGAGGATCTGCTGCAAGCGCTTGGGGTCGGTGACCATCGAGCGCGGCAAGCGCTGGTCGAAGCGGATGAGGAAGTCGAGGTTCTTCGACTCGGCGACGTGCTTGAAGGTGCGCTCCACGTAGCCCTGCAGATCGTCGAGGCGCACCTCGCCGGCGTCCACCACCACGGTTCCCGACTCGATCTTCGAGAGGTCGAGGATGTCGTTGATGAGCATCAGGAGATCGTTGCCGGACGAGTGGATCGTCTTGGCGAACTCGGTCTGCTTCGAGGTCAGGTTGCCGCCGGTGTTCTTCGACAGCTGGTCGGAGAGGATCAGCAGGCTGTTGAGCGGCGTGCGTAGCTCGTGGGACATGTTGGCGAGGAACTCCGACTTGTACTTGGAGGTGAGGGCCAGCTGCTTGGCCTTCTCTTCCAGCTCCTGGCGGGCCTGCTCGACCTCGCTGTTCTTGCGCTCGACCTCTTCGTTCTGCTGCGCCAGCAGCCGCGCCTTCTGCTGCAGCTCCTCGTTGGTCTGCTGCAGCTCTTCCTGGCGGGTCTGGAGCTGCTGGGCGAGCGACTGGGACTGCTTCAGCAATCCCTCCGTTCGCATGTTGGCTTCGATGGTGTTGAGCACGATGCCGATCGACTCGGTGAGCTGATCGAGCAGCGCCTGGTGAGTCGGGTTGAAGCCCTCGAACGACGCCAGCTCGAGGACGCCCTTGGCCTGCCCCTCGAACACCAGCGGCAGCACCAGCACGCTGCGCGGCGACGCCTCGCCGAGGCCGGACGCGATGCGGATGTAGTCGCCCGGCAGATCGTCGATCACGAACTTGTGGCGCTCGAGCGCGCACTGCCCGACCAGTCCTTCGCCGAGCTTGATCTGCTTGCCGTGGGTTTCCTGCCCGTCGGACGCATAGCTCGCGAGCAGCGTCAGCGTGCCCTGCGCACCTTGATTGTCGGCGTTGTCGAGCACGTAGAACTCGGCCTGTCGCGCGCTCACCACCGGACAGAGCTCGGAGAGCACCATGCGTCCGACGTTGGTCAAGTCGCGCTGGCCCTGGAGCATGCGGCTGAAGCTCGCGAGGTTGGTCTTGAGCCAGTCCTGCTCGCTGTTCTTGAGCGTGGTGTCCTTCAAGTTACGGATCATCTCGTTGATCGTGTCCTTGAGCGCCGCCATCTCGCCCTGCGCGTCGAGCGCGATCGATCGCGTGAGGTCGCCCTTGGTGACGGCGGTGGCGACCTCCGCGATGGCGCGCACCTGACGGGTCAGGTTGTCGGCGAGCTGGTTGACGTTCTCGGTGAGCGCCTTCCAGGTACCGGCGGCGCCCGGCACCTTCGCCTGGCCGCCGAGCTGTCCCTCGACGCCGACTTCGCGGGCCACCGTGGTGACCTGGTCGGCGAAGGTCGCGAGCGTGTCGATCATGCCGTTGATGGTGTCGGCCAGCTCGGCGATCTCGCCCTTCGCCTCGACGGTCAATTTCCGTTTGAGATCGCCGCGCGCGACCGAGGTCACGACCTTCGCGATACCGCGCACCTGGCCTGTGAGATTTGCGGCCATCATGTTCACGGACTCGGTCAGGTCCTTCCAGGTACCCGAGACGCCTTCGACCTGCGCCTGGCCGCCGAGCTTTCCCTCGGTACCGACCTCGCGCGCGACGCGCGTCACTTCCGCCGCGAACGAACGCAGCTGATCGACCATGGTGTTGATGGTGTTCTTGAGCTCCAGGATCTCGCCCTTCACGTCGACCGTGATCTTCTTCGAGAGGTCGCCGGCCGCGACCGCCTTGGTCACGTCGGCGATGTTGCGCACCTGGCCGGTCAGGTTGGACGCCATGAAATTGACCGAGTCGGTCAGGTCTTTCCACGTACCCGCGACACCGCGGACGTCGGCCTGGCCGCCGAGCTTTCCTTCGGTGCCGACCTCGCGCGCGACGCGCGTCACTTCCGCCGCGAACGAACGGAGCTGATCGACCATCGTGTTGATGGTGTTCTTGAGCTCCAGGATCTCGCCCTTCACGTCGACCGTGATCTTGCGCGACAGGTCGCCGTTCGCGACCGCCTTGGTGACGTCGGCGATGTTGCGCACCTGGCCGGTCAGGTTCGACGCCATGAAGTTCACCGAGTCGGTCAGGTCCTTCCAGGTACCGGCGACGCCTGGCACGTCGGCCTGGCCGCCCAGCTTTCCTTCGGTGCCGACCTCGCGCGCGACGCGCGTCACCTCGGCGCCGAACGAGCGCAGCTGATCGACCATCGTGTTGATGGTGTTCTTGAGCTCCAGGATCTCGCCCTTCACGTCGACCGTGATCTTCTTCGACAAGTCGCCGCCCGCGACCGCGGTGGTCACGTCGGCGATGTTGCGCACCTGGCCGGTCAAGTTACCGGCCATCGAATTCACCGAGTCGGTGAGGTCTTTCCAGGTGCCCGCGACGCCCGGCACTCGCGCCTGGCCGCCCAGCTTTCCTTCCGAACCGACCTCGCGCGCGACGCGCGTGACTTCCGCGGCGAACGATCCCAGCTGATCGACCATGGTGTTGATGGTGTTCTTGAGCTCCAGGATCTCGCCGCGCACGTCGACCGTGATCTTGCGGGAGAGGTCGCCGGCCGCGACGGCTTTCGTCACGTCGGCGATGTTGCGCACCTGGCCGGTCAGGTTGGACGCCATGAAGTTGACGGAGTCGGTCAGGTCTTTCCAGGTACCGGCCACGCCTTCCACGTTCGCCTGCCCGCCCAGCTTTCCTTCGGTACCGACCTCGCGCGCGACGCGCGTGACTTCCGACGCGAACGAACCGAGCTGATCGACCATCGTGTTGATGGTGTTCTTGAGCTCTGCGATCTCGCCCTTCACGTCGACGGTGATCTTGCGGGAAAGGTCGCCGGCCGCGACCGCCTTGGTCACGTCGGCGATGTTCCGCACCTGGCCGGTCAGGTTGGACGCCATGAAATTCACGGACTCGGTGAGGTCTTTCCAGGTACCCGCGACACCCGGCACGTCGGCCTGCCCGCCCAGCTTTCCTTCGGTGCCGACCTCGCGGGCGACGCGCGTCACCTCGGCGCCGAACGACCGCAGCTGATCGACCATCGTGTTGATGGTGTTCTTGAGGTCGAGGATCTCACCCTTCACGTCGACCGTGATCTTCTTCGAGAGGTCGCCGGCCGCGACCGCCTTGGTCACGTCGGCGATGTTGCGCACCTGCGCGGTCAGGTTACCGGCCATCGAGTTGACCGAGTCCGTCAGGTTCTTCCAGGTACCGCCGACGCCCGGGACGTCGGCCTGGCCGCCCAGCTTTCCTTCGGTGCCGACCTCGCGCGCAACGCGCGTGACTTCCGCGGCGAACGAGCCGAGCTGATCGACCATCGTGTTGATGGTGTTCTTGAGCTCCAGGATCTCACCCTTGACGTCGACCGTGATCTTCCTCGACAGGTCGCCGTTCGCGACGGCCGTGGTCACGTCGGCGATGTTGCGCACCTGGCTGGTCAAATTCGACGCCATCGAGTTGACCGAGTCGGTGAGGTCCTTCCACGTACCGCCGACTCCGGGCACCTGCGCCTGGCCGCCGAGCTTTCCTTCGGTGCCGACCTCGCGAGCGACGCGCGTGACTTCCGACGCGAACGAGCCGAGCTGATCGACCATCGTGTTGATGGTGTCCTTGAGCTCCAGGATCTCGCCCTTCACGTCGACCGTGATCTTGCGGGAGAGGTCGCCGTTCGCGACGGCCGTGGTCACCGCCGCGATGTTGCGCACCTGCGCGGTCAAGTTACCGGCCATGAAGTTCACGGAGTCGGTCAAGTCCTTCCAGGTACCGGAGACGCCTTCGACCCGCGCCTGGCCGCCGAGCTTTCCTTCGGTGCCGACCTCGCGAGCGACGCGCGTCACTTCCGACGCGAAGGAGCGGAGCTGATCGACCATCGTGTTGATGGTGTTCTTGAGCTCCAGGATCTCGCCCTTCACGTCGACCGTGACCTTGCGGCTCAGGTCGCCGTTCGCGACCGCGGTCGCCACCTCCGCGATGTTTCGGACCTGGCCGGTGAGATTTCCGGCCATCGAGTTGACCGAGTCCGTCAGGTTCTTCCAGGTGCCGCCGACGCCCGGCACGTCGGCCTGCCCGCCCAGCTTTCCCTCGGTACCGACCTCGCGAGCGACACGCGTCACTTCGGCGGCGAACGACGCGAGCTGCTCGACCATCTTGTTGATGGTCTTGGCGGTGCGCAGGAACTCGCCCTTGAGCGGCCGGTCGTCGACGTCGAGCGCCATGGTCTGCGACAGGTCGCCCTTGGCGACGGCGCCGATCACGCGCGCGGTCTCGCTGGTGGGATGCACGAGGTCGCCGATCAGCTCGTTCACCGACAGCACCGATTGCTGCCAGAAGCCGTGCACGCCGCCCAGCGAAAGACGCTGCTCGAGCTTTCCTTCTTTGCCGACCACCTTGCTCAAGCGCGCCAGATCGCCCGCCATCTGCTCGTTGAGCTCGACGACCTCGTTGAAGGCCTCGGCCACCTTGCCGGCGACGCCGGTCCATTCGACGGGGAGCCTGACGCCGGAGCGCCCCTTCTTGAGTGCGGTGAGCGCGGCGAGCAATGCCGCCATTTCCGGGTCCCCGTTGGCTCGAGCCGGGATCGCCTGCAGGTTTCTCATCGAGTCACCTCGTCTCGTCTTGGGCTGGGTCTGGTTTCTGGGTTTGGGAGTGGGTCGGTTCCGAGGATTCGGCGGGAAGCGTGATCGTCAGAGTCGCTCCGCCGTCCGGCGCGGCCCTCTCGGCACGGAACGAGCCGCCGTGCAGCTCGACCAGCGCGGTGAGCAGCGCCAGCTCCAGTCCGGAGCGTCCGGCGGCGCGCGCATGCGCCGGGTCCTTTCGTCCGACGCCGTCGAGGAGCGGCTGCACGGCCTGCGCGTCGAAGCCGTCGCCTCGATCGGTCGCCTCGACCTCGACCTGCCCGTCGCGCTCGCGAATCGCGACACCGACCGCCTCGCCGATCGGGCTCGCTTCGGTGGCGTTCGAGAGCAGGTAGCGGAGTATCTGGCGCAGCCGGCGCGGGTCGGCGTGGACCGGAAGCGCCCGCCCCGCCGGGGCCAGGTCGAGCTTCACGTCCTTGATACGCGCGGCCGAGCTCGCGAGCGCCACCGCGGATTCGATCTCCGCCGAGAGATCGACGGTGGTGAGCTCGAGCCGCACCCTCCCGGCCAGCACCGAGCTCGCGTCCATCAGCTCGTCGAGGATTTCCTTGAGCCGTCTCGCGTTGCGGGCGATCGTCTGGACCGCGCGGTCGCGGGTCTGGGTCTCCTCGGGGTGCTGGGCGAGCAGATCGCTGAAGCCCACCACCGACACCAGCGGCGAGCGCAGGTCGTGGCCGAAGAACTCGAGGATCGCGTGCTCGAGGCGCGCCGCGCGCTCCGCGCGATCGCGGGATTGCCGCGCCTCGAGGAGCAGCCCGCGGTATTCCTCGGTGGCCAGGTCGAGGGTGGACTGGGAAGCCCGGGAGAGACGCTGCGCATCCTCGGCGAGCTGCCGGTCCGCGTGGCCACGGGAGCGCGCGCCGCGTAGCTGCTGCGCGAGCGCGATCATCAGCAGGCTGCAAACCGCGAACAGGCCGCCGTCGAGGAGCCGAGCGACGCCACCCCGCGGCCCAGCCAGCGCCGGCCACGGAGCCAGTTCCGCCAGGGCGAGGGACAGCGCCGCGGTGACGAGGCCCGCCGCGGTGCTGAAGCGCACGGCGACGATCGCGACCGCCGGCAAGAAGAGCGCGCAGCCGGGCGCCGCGCCCAGGCCGCGCACCAGCACCGCATGGAGCACGGCGGTGGCGGCGACGACTCCCACCGCCCAGCCGTATCCGGCGCGTTCCCGAGGCGAGCTTGCATGCACCACGCTGGGCGCCACGAAGCTGCTCGGCGGCTGCCGAGTGAGCTGCGGGGTGCTCGCCAGGGACGCAGTCGGCGCGGAATTCACCACGGACAATCTAGGCACCACGAGCTTCCTCCCGGGAATGGCGCGTTCGCACCATCCAAATGAGCTCGGGGTCGATCGGGAGGGTGGCGCGGTCAGAGCGAGCGGCAGTTGCGAGTGCGGCGCGTTCCGGCGTGCGGAAGAAGCTGATCGAGCAACTGGTGGCTACGCAGCAAGCAAGTCCGGAGAAGCGCCACCGATTGAAGGATCTGCTCTCGCTGGCCGGAAGCGCTGGCCGAAAGATCCACGGCGATCGCCTCCATCAGCGCGAGACGGGCGTCGAGGGCCTGCGCGATACCGCCCGCCAGGTAGCCGAGCCGCTCCACCTGCGACGCCAGCTCCGGCCGGTCTTGGCGGACGTCGCGTGGATCGAGCAGCACCAACCGCAGTCCGTCGCCGAAGCCGGCGAGCGGGAACGAGGCGATCTCGAGCCGCTCCGGTGAGTCCTGCGACGAGGGCGTGCCGCCGGCGAGCAGCGCGCGAGCACGCTCGTTGGCCGTGACCACGTGCCCTGCTCCGTCGAGCACCGCCACCGCTCCTGGCGCGGATTGCACGGCGTGCTCCAAGGCCGCGCTGGGTGGAGCAGGGATGGGCGGAGCGGAGAGCGGCGGCACCGATCCGGCCGACTCGACACCGCGGACGGGAGCGACGCGGCTCGCCGCGTCGCGCAGGGCTCGGGTTCGGGCCACCGGACGGATGCGATGGCGAACGGCGGATCGGCGCAGCTGCATGGGGGAGCCCCCTTTTGCGAGGCCAAGGGTGCCGCGCCTCGCCCCCATGGCGAGACGCGGCACCCGACCATCGACGGAGGGGATGGGGTCGATGCTTGCGATCGTGAAACTAGGACCGCGCGATCCGCTCCGTCGATGGCGGATTCACGCCAAACGAAAAAAGCGAAGCTCGCTCAGGATTTGGCGGAAGCCGAAGCGTCGATCGCCGTGCGGAGCGCGCCGAGCAGCTCACGCGCTCCGATCGGTGGCGGCAACCGGATGGCGCCCTCGGACTCGAGCGCGGCGGATGGCCGCCGCTCCGTCCGGTGGTCGAGCAGCACCACCGCGAGCTGCGGCTGAGCGCGGCGAAAGCGGGTGACCAGCGGTGTGCCGTTCGAATCGTCCTCGTGCTGACTGACGACCAGCGCGCGAAAGGGCGTCACCGGACGCGCGCACATCGCCAGCGCTTCCCGCACGCTCCGCGCGACGTGCACCTCATAACCCTTCTGCAGCAAGATCTCGCTCAGGATGTCGCTGGTGTAAACGTTTCTCTCGACCAGCAACACCGCCTCGTCGCCGGCGGGGAGATCGAGGAAGGCCGCCGAGCCCGCGAGCGCTTCCTGCGCGTCGCGCGCGGCGGGCAGCAAGATCCGGAAGGTGGAACCCCGGTCCGAGTCGTCCACCACGTCCACGAAGCCGCCGTGCTGCTCCACGATGTCGACGACGGGGGCGATGTGCAGTAACCCCTCCTCGGAGCTCTCGTCCCAGGCGCCGAGCATGCGCGGATTCCAGCCGTTCGGAGCCTCCGCCGCGTGCTCGGTGGCCTGGTCGGTCGAGTCGCGGACCGAGAGCAGCACGTACTGGCCCGGGGGAGCGCCCTCGATCAGCGGCGACGAGGCCGACCCGATGTCGATCGCCGACACGAACACGTCGATCTTGCCGGCATCGCCCGCCATCGCATCGCGAGCGCGCACAGCGAGGCTCAGGATCACCTGGTCGATCTGGGTGCGGTCGGCGCGGACCCATGCGGGGCCGGAGCCCTCGTGAAGCTCGATCTTGATGCTCTTCCCGAGCAGTGGCTCGACCAGCGCGAGCGTGGCGCGCGTGGCGTCGATCAGGTCGAGGGTCACCGGCTCCGGCGCGCGGCTCCGGCTGAGCGCGCGCAGCTGGCGCACCAGCCACGCTCCGTGGCGCGTGGCCGCGACGATGCGCTCCGCGAGGT
Source organism: uncultured bacterium (assembly GCA_964650975.1). GTDB lineage: Bacteria > JADJOY01 > JADJOY01 > JADJOY01 > JADJOY01 > CAZYWA01. The sequence goes on along the minus strand of CAZYWA010000031.1, from coordinate 14,699 downwards.
CCGCGCGGGAGTCGCCTTCGGCGGTCGACTCGTGGATCAGCCGAGCTTCGAGGCCCACCACGTTGAGCACGTTGCCCAGCTCGTGCGCGACCCCGGCGGCGAGCTTGCCGATCAGCTCCATCCGCTGCAGCGCGAGCGTCTCGCCGCGCTCCAGCGGCCGCTCGGGCCGCCGCTTGGGCCCGCTCTTCGGCCCTGGTCTCCGGCGCGGCCCAGGCCGGCTCGCGTGACGGCCCATGCGCGGACCGTCAGGGCTCGGCGAGCCCTTCTCGAATGGCGAAACGTGCCAGCCCGACCCGGTCGTGGATGTCGAGCTTCTCCATCAAGTCGGTGACGTGACGATTGACCGTGTGCACGCTGATGCCGAGGTGGTTGGCGATCTCTTTCTTCGCCAAGCCGCGCGCGACACAGCGCAGCACCTCGATCTCGCGAGGCGAAAGCTTCGAAGCGCGCGTGGGCGCCGCCTCGGCCAGGCGCGGACCCGAGGCATCCACCACCATGCGTGACAAGATGTCGCTCGAGAAGAACACCCGGCCCCGCGCCGCCGTCTGGATCGCGTGCAGAATCGTCTCGAGCGGCTCACTCTTGGTGATGTAGGCCGAGGCCTTGGCCGCGAGCGCCTGCTCGATGTAGCGATCGTGAAAGAAGGCGCTCAGGAACACCACGCGCGTGCCGGGGCTCACCCGCTGGATCTGGCGCGCGGCGTCGAAGGCACCGAGGCCCGGCATGTCGATGTCGAGCACCACCACGTCCGGCTTGACTCGCCGGGCCAGCTGCACGGCGTCGCGCCCGTTCGAGGCTTGCTCCACTCGTGCCACGCCGGGCGATGCCGCGAGGCACGACGCGAGCGCCTGGCGGACCATCCCGTGATCGTCGGCGAGGATCACCGAGATCGCGCGCGCGCCTTCGGGATCGGTTGCCGCGCCCGGCGCGGGGTCGACGTGCGAGCCGCGGGCCGCGCCGGCGGCTTCGCGGATGTCGGTGTCTTCCACGGTGGAACGAAGGGTCACGATGGCTGGTTACCTACCCTGACCTGCCATGGTAGCCAAGCAACGGGCATCTCGCACGTGGCGTAAACACACCAACTCCATCGCGCCTGACCGTGCGCCCGAATCCACGACTCTACGAGCTGCACGCACCCGCGTGGCTGGAACGGCAGTCGCGGCGCTTCGGGCAAAGGCTCACGCTGGCCAGCGTACCCGACGAAGCGTGGCGCGACCTCGCGGCGCTCGGTTTCGATCTCGTGTGGGTCATGGGCGTCTGGCGCCGCAGCCCCGCGGGACGCGAGCTGGCCCTCGCGTCGAGTGCCTTGCGCGAGGCGTGGGACGCGGAGGTGCAGGGCTGGAGCGCGGACGACGTGCTGGGATCGCCCTACGCGGTGCTCGCATATCAGCTCGATCCGGGGCTCGGATCGCCGGAGGACTTGGCGCTGCTCCGCGATCGGCTCCACCGGCTGGGACTGGGCTTGGTGCTCGACTTCGTGCCGAACCATCTGGCCCTCGACCATCCGTGGACGCGCACCCATCCCGGACGCTTCGTGCGGGGCGACGAGCGCGCCGTCGCGCGCCATCCGGACTGGTTCTTCCGCGGGCCGGACGGCTCGTGGCTCGCGCACGGCCGCGACCCTTACTTCGCGCCGTGGAGCGACACGGTGCAGATCGACTACGCCAGCGCCGACGCGCGCGCGGCGCTCGCGTCTCAGCTCGAGGCGATCGCCGGAGTCGCCGACGGAGTGCGCTGCGACATGGCCATGCTCGGGCTCGACGAGGTCATCGAGCGCACCTGGAGCGAGGTGCTGCCGGCGCGCGCCGAGCCCGCACCTGATTTCTGGACCGAGATCGTCGGACGCGTCCGCGAGCGACATCCCGGTGTCATCCTGATCGCCGAGGCGTACTGGGACCTCGAGCCCGAGCTGCTGCGACGCGGCTTCGACTACGCGTACGACAAGACGGTCTACGACCTGTTGCTGGCGGATCGCGTGGCCGAGCTGCGCGAGCGCATCGCGCGCGGCGACCGCATGCTGGCTCGCGGCGTTCACTTCACGGAGAACCACGACGAGCCGCGGGCGGCGACGGCTTTCGGGCCCGCGCGGTCGCGCGCCGCCGCCGCCGTGACGCTCACGCTGCCGGGCATGCGGCTGGTTCACGACGGCCAGCTCGAGGGCACACGCACCCGCGCGCCGATTCACTTGCGACGCGCCAATCCGAGCGAAGGCTCGGCGGCCGACCAGGCCTTTCATCGATCGCTGCTCGAGACCACGGCCGCCGACGTGTTTCGCGACGGCCGCTTCACGCCGCTCGGGGCTGCGCCACCGGTGCTCGCGTGGGCGTGGGTGGCGCCCGGCACGCGCCGCGTCGTGGCGGTCAACTGGTCTGGGGCCGCGGTCGAGGTCGCGATCGACACTCCCGCCGATCTCGGATTCGGCCCGCCGAACCGCTTCAGCTCACGGCTCGAATCCTGGAGCTTCTGTATCTTGCCGGCCGAGCCAGCGCCCGTGTGAGAATTCGCGTCCCATCGCGAGGAGACGACACCCCATGATCACGCTCTACGACTACCTGCCCTCGGGAAACGGCTACAAGGTCCGGCTCCTGCTTCACCAGCTCGGCATCCCGTTCAAGCTGGTGCAGAAGGATCTCTTGAAGGGCGAGACCCGGACGCCCGAGTTCCTGGCGATCAATCCCAACGGGCGCATCCCCGCCGTGGACCTCGGCGACGGCCGGCTGCTCGCCGAATCCAACGCGATCCTCTGGTACTTCGCCGACGGCACGCCGTTCCTGCCCGGCGACAAGTTCGAGCGCGCCCAGGTGCTGCAATGGATGTTCTTCGAGCAATACAGCCACGAGCCTTACGTCGCCGTGGCGCGCGCGTGGCTCCACGTGTTCGGCATGAACGACCAGCGCCGCGCCTCGATCGAGGAGAAGTGGAAAGGCGGCTACGCCGCCCTCGACGTCATGGAGCGCCACCTGGAAGGGAAGACCTACTTCGTCGGCGAGCGCTACTCGATCGCCGACATCGCGCTCTACGCCTACACGCACGTGGCCGACGAGGGTCAGTTCGACCTGTCGCGCTACCCGCGCATCCAGGCGTGGCTGGCACGCTTCGCGGCCCTGCCGCGTCACGTGACGATCACCAAGGACGACTTCGCGTGAGCGAAAGACGCGGTCGCCCTACGGCGTGACCGGCATCATCCGGCCGAGGTAATCGCAGGCGAGGAGGCTCAGCAGCACCGCGAGGAACACGATCGCGGTCGGCATCATCAGCTTCACCAGCGGCGTCGAGTACTTCACGTGCATGAAGAAGAGCACCACGAGCGTGGCCTTGGCGCACGCGATGAGCATCGCGATCGGCAAGTTGAGGTGGCCGAAGTCCTGGTAGGCGGCCACGACCGTGAGGGCGGTGCCCAAGAGCAGCGCCGCGAAGATCGCGACGTAGAGCTTGGGCGACGCGACGTGCTGGCCGTGATCGTCGAGCGGCGAATGGTCGGATGACACGGCTTCCTCGATGGCGCTGGAGACGTATCGCTCAGCGGGGGTGCACCAGGTAGAGAAGCGGAAACAGGAAGATCCACACGATGTCGACGAAGTGCCAGTAGAGGCCCACGTTCTCGACCGGGGTGTTGTATGCGCCCGAATACACCCCGGCCGCCGCGTTCTTGAGCAGCCACAGCAGCAGGCCGAATCCGATCACCATGTGTAGCGCGTGCATGCCGGTCATCACGAAATAGCACGCGAAGAAGAGCCGCGCGTGTCCGACCTCGGGGCCCGACGAGGCGCCGTGGAACTGGAAACCGGGGGCCGGCATCAGGTGCTCGACCCACTTGTGGTGGTACTCGATCGCCTTGATGCCGAGGAACGTGGCGCCGAGCGCCAGCGTGAGCAGCAACGACACCATCTGCTGGGAGCGCTTGCCGAGCTGTGCGCCGTGCACCGCCATCGCCATGGTGAGCGAGCTGGTGATCAGCACCGCGGTGTTGATCGCGCCGAGCTTCACGTCGAGCTCGCGGCTCGCTTCGGCCCAGGCTTCGGGGAAGCGGAACCGGTAGACCGCGTAGACGGTGAAGAGGCCGCCGAAGAAGAGCACTTCCTGAACCAGGAAGAACCACATGCCGAGGTTCGCGGCCTCTCGCTGCTGGCGCGCGGTCGCGAACTGGTGCGCGACCGGCGGCGCGCCGCCGTGGCTCGTCGAGGCCGAATCAGCCACCGCTCACCTCCGGCATCGGCACGCTCGAGTAGTCGTAGGCTTCCCAGGTGACCGTGGGCGTGACCGCGAAGTTCTCGGTGGGCGGTGGCGACGAGGTGCGCCATTCGAGGCCGGTGGCACCGAATGGGTTCTCGGTCGCGTCCTTGCCGTAGCGCATCGACCAGATGAAGTAGATGAGAGGCAGCAGGTAGCCGATGCCGAGGATCGACGCGCCGGCGCTCGAGAGCACGTTCAGCACCTGGAATTCGGGCGGATACGACCAGTAGCGTCGCGGCATGCCGAGATAACCGAGCACGAACTGGGGAAAGAACGTGAGGTTGAAACCGATGAAGATCAGCGCGGCCGAAATCTTTCCCCAGAATTCAGGATAGAGCTTGCCGCTGATCTTGGGCCACCAGAAATGCAGGCCGCCCATGTACGCCATGATCGTGCCGCCCACCATCACGTAGTGGAAGTGCGCGACCACGAAGTACGTGTCCGTCACGTGCACGTCGAGCCCGAGCGTTCCCAGGAAGACCCCGGTGAGCCCGCCGATCACGAACAGACCGATGAAGCCCAGCGCGTAGAGCATCGGCGTCTCGAGCGAAACCGAGCCTTCGTAGAGCGTCGCCATCCAGTTGAAGACCTTCACCGCCGACGGCACCGCCACCAGCATGGTGAGCGCCGAGAAGATCAGGCCCGCGTACACCGACTGGCCGCTCACGAACAGGTGATGGCCCCACACCAGGAACCCGATGAGCGCGATGGCGAGGCTCGCGAACGCCACGAACTCGTAGCCGAAGATGCGCTTCCGCGAGAAGGTCGAAATCAGCTCGCTCACCACGCCCATTGCGGGCAGGATCATGATGTAGACGGCCGGGTGCGAGTAGAACCAGAAGAGGTGCTGGAAGAGCACCGGGTCTCCGCCCAGCGACGCATCGAAGAAGCCCATGTGGAAGATGCGCTCGAGCGCGAGCAGCACCACGGTGATCGCGATCACCGGTGTCCCGAGCATGATCACCAGCGAGGTCGCGTACATCGCCCAGATGAAGAGCGGCAGCCGGAACCAGGTGAGCCCCGGAGCGCGCATGCGGTGGATCGTCACCAGGAAATTGAGCCCGGTGAGGATCGACGAGAAGCCGATGATGAAGACGCCCAGACCCACCGGGATCACGTTCGACGTCGACCACTGCGTGCTGTACGGCACGTAGAAGGTCCAGCCCGTGTCGATGCCACCGGTGGCGATCGCGTAGAGCGTGAACGCGATCCCCAGGTTGTAGAGGTACCAGCTCGCCAGGTTGAGCCGCGGGAACGCCAGGTCCTTGGCGCCGATCATGAGCGGCACCAGGAAGTTCCCGAGCACCGCCGGAATGGCGGGAATCAGGAAGAAGAACACCATCATCACGCCGTGCATCGTGAAGACCTTGTTGTAGGTCTCCGCCTGCATGAAATCGCCGGCCGGCGTCAGCAGCTCGATCCGCACCATCGCGGCGAACACGGCGCCCAGCAAGAACGCGAACGTGACCGAGCACAGGTAGAGGATGGCGATCCGCTTGTGATCGAGCGTCAAGAGCCACGACCTCATGCCGTAGCTCGCGTTGATGTAGTCGAGGGACTCGTCGAGCGGCTCGTGGTCGAGCTCGTGTGCGGCGGCCACGCTGTCAGAAGCGATGGTGCTCATGCTCATCCACCTCCTGCAGGCGCCGCGGCGGAGGCGGAAGCGTCCGACTTGGTGAGCGACTTCACGTAGGCAACCAGGGCCAGCACCTGGTCTTCGTTCATCTGGCCCTTGAACGTGGGCATCACGGGCAAGAAGCCGTCGACCACCTTGGCCGTCGGGTCGAGGATCGATTCGCGGACGTAGTTCTCGTCGACGGTCACCGTGGCGCCACCCTGGAGCTTCACCGTGGTGCCGAAGATGCCTTCCAGGTTGGGGCCCAGCGACGGCGGCTCGCCGGGGCCTGCTTTGCGATGGCAGCTCGAGCACGCGAACTTCGTGAACAGCTCCGCTCCGGCTGCGGCCGGTGACACCTGCGGGCCCGTGGCTCCGGCGGTCTCGCCGGAGAGCCACTGCTGGAAGTCGGCCGGCTCCATCACCGTGACCCAGCCGCCCATCTTCGAGTGCTCGTTGCCGCAGTACTCGGCGCAGAAGAGGTGGTACTTGCCGGTCTTGATGGCGCGGAACCAGAGCGTCGTGTAGCGGCCGGGCAGCACGTCCTGCTTCACCCGGAAGGCCGGCACGTAGAAGCTGTGGATCACGTCCTCGGACGTCATGTGGAGCTTCACGGCCGTGCCCACCGGCACGTGCAGCTCGTTGATCTCGCGCTTCCCGTTCGGGTGCTCGAGCTTCCACATCCAACGCTTGCCGACCACGTCCACGTCCCAGGTCTCGTTGGGCGGCCGGTACATGTGGAAGAAGACTTCCGCGCCCCACACGAAGAGCACCATCACGATCGCCATCGGCGCCGCGGACCAGGCGATCTCGAGCGGCGTCGAGCCGTGCACGGCCTTGCCGATCAGCCGTCCGGGGCGGCGGCGGTACTTGATCGCCAGCACCGGCAGCAGCACGAAGATCGCGATCGTGAAGAACGCCGCGACCGCCAGCCAGAAGAAGAACAGCGCGTCGACCCGGAGCGCGGTCGAGGACGCCGCTTCCGGGAAGAGCGGGAAGTTAGACCCCATGGGTCACCTCCCGTGCCGGCACGGGCATCACCGGCGGTCGCGCGCCGCGACGGTTCCCCAGAAGCACGAATGCGCCCAGCGCGATCACCGTCGCGATCCCGGCGGCGCGGATCGCGGTGAGGGCCGCGAATCCGTAGCGCGTGGTGGTCGGATCGTAGTGGAAGCAGAAGAGCAGCGCCTTGTCGGCGAGCGTGCCGATCCTGCCAGCCGACGACTCGACCAGCGCCAGCCGCAGGTCGCGCGGCGCGAACTCGACGCCCATGAAATAGCGCGACGCGAGCCCGCCGGGTGTCAGCACCACCAGGCCCGCCGCATGCGCGAACTGCTTGCTCTCGGCGTCGTAGCGGTAGCGAAACCCGACCGACTCGGCGAGGGTGCGAATCGACGCCTCGTCACCGGTCAGGAAGTGCCAGCCGTTCTCGGCACCCGCGCGGCCGTAGGTCTTCAGGTATTGCGCCTTCTTGGCGCGGGCGAGCTCCGGCTTCTCGGTGGGATCGATGCTCACCGTGACGATGTCGAAGTCGACACCGGGCGCGAAGCTCACGCCCTTCAAGCTCGACACCAGACCGTTGAGCTCGGCCGTGCACAGCATCGGGCACTGGAAGTAGTTGAGCGTGAGGACCACCGGCCGGCCGTGCACCAGCTCCGCGAGGGTTCGCGGCTGGCCGCTCTCGTCCGTGAAAGTGAGGCCGAGGGGCACCTGCGAGCCAAGACGCTGATCGAACCCGACGCCTTCGAGCCCCTTGGGCAAATGATCGGCGGGCAAGTCGGAGGCGCGCGCGGACGCGCACGCGAGCGCGACGGCGATCCACGCCACGGCGAGCTTGGCGGCGTTCGTGGCGCTCATTCAGAGCCTGCGGGAGCGGCGGGGGATGCGCCGGCCGCGTTGCCATCGAGGACATCGCCGTCGTGGCTGATCGCACGGGAGTTCGAGCCGCCGGCGCCCTTGGTACCGCGCTCCTGCGGCGAGAAGCGGTGGTAGGGCTGCGCTCCGGCGCGCGCGGGCAGACCTTCGCGGGCGACCAGCTCGAGCGCGCGCTCGATCGGAATCCGCACCACCCCGCCCGATCGATCGACCCAGCCGTACGAGCCCAGCACCTCGTTCTCGTGCTTCCGCACCTCGGCCAGGGTCTGGCCGATGATCGGCTCGAGTCGCGGCTCGGGCGTCTGCACGGCGGCTGGGCGCGAGGTCGAGCTGGGCTCGGCTTGCTGCGCGTTCTCGCGATGCTCGAGCTGCAGGTAAAGCATCCGCACCGGAATGATCATCAGCGCCGAGATCCCCAGGATCACGGAGGCCGCGATCACCACCGGACGCGCCGAAACGTCGCGCTTCTCGTAGTCCGTGGTGGGCTGCGACTCGTGCGCAGCGTGCGGATCAGTGCCCGCCATGACGCAGCGCCTCCTCGAGACCCGAGGCCCCGACCGGCAACAGCGGCCGAAGCGCCAGCTGCCGGAGGTACTCGGAGAGCCACAGACCTCCGATGGCCACCGGGGCCACCAGGTCCATCCAGTGCACCGACACCGCCTTCGGGTGGAACGCGGGAGCCGTCATCCAGAAGAGATCGACCAGCCGCATCACCAGCACCAGCCCGCAGATCTTGAGCACCAGCGACTTGTTGAAGTTGAAGCTGCGCGGCATGAGCAACAGGAACGGCACCACGAACTGCAGCACCACCAGCGCGATCGAACCACTGCCAGCCGTTCTGGAGCCGCGTCACGTACCAGGTGATCTCTTCCGGCAGATTGCCGCTCCAGATGATCAGGTACTGCGAGAACGCGAAGTAGGCCCAGATCATCACGAACGCGAACAGGAGCTTCGCGAGGTCGTGGAAGTGCGCGCGGCTCACCAGCTCCGACATCGGCCCTTCGCGGGTGAGGAAGTAGAGGATCGCGATCCCGAACGACTGTGCCGATAGCGCCTGGCTCGCGAGCCAGAGGAGTCCGAAGATCGTCGAGAACCAGCGCGGCTCGAGCGACATCACCCAGTCGACCGCCGCGAAGGCGATGGTGAGCACGTAGATCGCCAGGCCCGGCCCGCAGAGCGTCCGGATCTTCTTCTCGACCGCGAAATCGCCCGTGCGATCGAGCTCCTCGGACCAGCGGTTAAGGAAGAACGCCAGGCCCATCCAGGCGCCGAAATAGAGCGCCGCCCGAGCCAGGAAGAAGGGCACGTTCAGGTAGCCGATCTTGGTGTGGATCGCCTCGCGAAGCACCTCCTCCAGGGCCGGGTCTTCGGGGTGCGCCCACACGTAGAGGGTCTTCACTCCGACCGCGAGCGGCACGAAGAGCAGCACCAGGAGCCAGAGCGTGCGAGTCGACGCCTCGAGCGGCCGGCGGATCACCATTCCCCAGGCACCGCCGGTCAGGTACTGGAGCATGAGCAGCGCCAGCGAGCCCACGGCGAGCCCGATCCAGAACATCCAGCCCAGGAGCCAGGAGCGCAGGAACTGCTGGCGATCGAGGAGCAAGCCCACCACCATGAGCGCGGTGGCGACGCCGCCCACGATCAGCGCCAGCTTCCGGGTCTGCGCCCACGACTCGGGCGGACGCAGCTCGGCGAGGCTCGCGGTGATGCCCGCGCCGCTCATGGATTCGCTCCCAGGGCCGCGCGATCCGCCTCGGGCACGTCGGCGAGCGTCGCGTGCTGGCTGCGCTGCAGCGCGCGGATGTACGAGACGATGGCCCAGCGATCGTCGACTGGAACCTGCGCCGCGTAGGACGGCATGCGTCCGAAGCCGCGGGTGATGACGTCGAAGACGTATCCGGGCCGCACGTCGCGCAGCCGCTGGGTGTGGAACGACGGCGGCTGCGCGTAACCACGGCGCACCACCACACCGTGGCCGTCGCCGGTGCGGTCGTGGCAGGGCGAGCAGTAGATGTCGAAGCGCTGATGACCGCGATCGAGCATCTCGCGGGTCACCACGACCGGAAACTCCTCGACCGGCGCTCCCGCCGATTGCCCGGTGTAGAGCGCCTCGTCCTCGCGGAGCTCGCCGCGCGGCACCGCGCCCACGACCAGCGGACGGCTCGAGCGCCCGTCGGCGAAGAAGGCACTCGGCGTGAGAGGCCGTGGGGCGGGCTGCTCCGCCATCCGTTGACGACAGCCGATCAGGGCGGTCAGCAGCGCGAGCGCCGCGAACCACACGATCCGTGACGCTCGCGCCCGGCTACTCATCGACTTCATGAATCGCCTCGGGCTCGAGCGTTTCGAGGAAACGCCGCGTCTCGGCTGGATCGAACCGCGGGTCCTTCGCCTCGATGCACAGGAAGAAGCGGTCGCGAGTCGCGTGGGCGAACGCGGGGACGTTGAACACCGGGTGATACGGCATCGGCAACCCGTTGAGCGCGATCATCCCGAACACCGCGAACAACGCGGCGAAGAGCACCGTGGTCTCGAACGCCGGCGGGATGAACGCGGGCCAGCTCGCGAACGGCCGGCCGCCGATGTTGAGCGGATACGAGATGACCGACGCGTAGTACTCGAGCCCGAGCCCGGCGCAGAGCCCGGTGATGCCGCCGATCAGCACCAGGAACGGCAAGCGCCCGCGCTTGTGGCGGCCTAGGGCCTCGGCCAGCTCCTCGATCGGATACGGCGAATAGGCGTCCATCTTGCGATAGCCCGCCTCGAACGCCCGGTGCGCGGCGCGCACCACCGCCTCGGGCTCCGTGAACTCGACCATGAGGCCGTAGAGCGGCTGCCTACGCGTCATGGCCGCCCTCGGACGACGCACCATTCCCGCTGCCGCTCCCGCCGCCGAGCTTGGCCTCGGGCAGGAGCGCCCGCATCTCGTACATCGACATCATCGGCAGGAACCGCAGGAACAGGAACAAGAGGCTCACGAAGAGCCCGATCGTCCCCAGAAACGTGGCGAAGTCCCAGCGCGTCGGGATGTACATGCCCCACGACGACGGCAAGAAATCGCGACTCAAGCTCGTCACGATGATCACGAAGCGCTCGAGCCACATGCCCACGCTCACGATCAACGACACGATGAAGAGCGACACCGTGTTGGTGCGGAACCTCTTGAACCACAGCACCTGCGGCGTCAGCAGATTGCAGAAGAGCAACGCCCAGTAGGCCCACCAGTAAGGCCCGAACATGCGGTTGTACATCATGTACCGCTCGTACAGGTTTCCGCTGTAGTACGAGAAGAACGCCTCCATCGTGTAGCCGAAGCACACCATCATGCCGGTCGCGAGCAGGATGCTCGCCATGTTGGTGAGGTGCTTCTGGGTGATGAAGTCCTCGAGGTGACAAACCGCGCGCAGCGGGATCGAGATGATGAGCACCATCGCGAAGCCGGCGTAGATGGCGCCAGCGACGAAGTACGGCGGGAAGATCGTCGCGTGCCAGCCGGGGATGATGCCGATGGTGAAGTCGAAGCTCACCACCGTGTGGACCGAGAGCACGAGCGGCGTCGAGAGACCGGCGAGCAGCAGACACGCGGTCTCGTAGCGGTGCCAGTGCGTGGCGGCGCCGCGCCACCCGAGCGAAAAGAAGCCGTAGAGGACCTTGGCGACGCGGTTCTGCGCGCGATCGCGAAAGGTCGCGAGGTCGGGGATCATACCCACGTACCAGAAGAGCAGCGACACCGTGGCGTAGGTGGAGACCGCGAATACGTCCCACACGAGCGGGCTCCGGAAGTTGGGCCAGAGCGCCATGATGTTCGGGTACGGCAAGAGCCAGTACGCGAACCACGGACGGCCCATGTGCAGGATCGGGTACATCCCGGCGCAGGCCACCGCGAAGATCGTCATCGCCTCCGCGAACCGATTGATCGAGCGCCGCCACGACTGGCGCAAGAGCAGCAGGATCGCGGAGATCAGCGTGCCGGCGTGACCGATGCCGATCCACCACACGAAATTGATGATGTCGAAGCCCCAGCCGACGGGGATGTTGATTCCCCAGATACCGACGCCCTTGACCAGCAGGTAGCCGACGCTGATGAACAGCAGGCACAGCAACCCGAAGCCGATGGTGAAGCCGATGAACCAGGTGCGCCCGGTGCTCGAGGAGAGCACGAACGAGCTGATCTGGTCGGTGACGGTCGCGAACGACTGGTCCCCCGCCACGATCGGCGGAGGAGCCCCGCGCATCGGCGCGGATTCGGCGGACGAAAGTGGCTCGAGTTCCATCGCGCTGGTCGTCCGTCAGTCGCGGGTCAGGCGATTTCCGGGTTCTTGTTGCGGACCGCGGCCAGGTACGTGGTGCGCGGCCGGGTGTTGAGCTCGGCCAGGATCGAGTAGTTGCGCGGATCGGCCTTGGCTCTGGCGATGGCGCTCTCGGGATCGTTCTGGTCGCCGAAGGTGATGGCGCGGGTGGGGCAGGCTTGCTGGCAGGCGGTCACGATCTCGCCGTCCTTGATCTTGCGGCCGTCCCGCTCGGCGTCGTTTCGCGCCGCGTTGATGCGCTGCACGCAGTACGTGCACTTCTCCATCACGCCGCGGCTGCGCACCGTGACGTCGGGATTGCGCGCCAGCTTGAGGCTTTCCGTCTCGAAATCGGCGAACGCGAAGAAGTTGAAGCGACGCACCTTGTACGGGCAGTTGTTCGAGCAATAGCGGGTGCCGACGCAGCGGTTGTAGACCATGTCATTCAGGCCTTCGCTCGAATGCACGGTCGCCGCGACGGGGCACACCTGCTCGCACGGCGCGTTCTCGCACTGCATGCACGGAACCGGCTGGTGCCACACGTCGGGCTCGTCGATCGATTTGCCCTCGAAGTAGCGGTCGACGCGGATCCAGTGCATCTCGCGGCCGCGCTCGACCTCTTCCTTGCCCACCACGGAGATGTTGTTCTCGGCGACGCAGGCGATCGTGCAGGCGTTGCAGCCGATGCACGAGGAGAGATTGATCTGCAGCCCCCACGCGTAGCCCTCGTACGGGTGGGCGGCGTACATGCTCTGGGTGGGCTCTTCGTGGCCTTCGAGAGCGAAGTGGGGCTTCTTCTCGAACTCCTCGAGCGCCGCGTGCCGGATCAGCTCACGACCCTCCATCGAGTCGTGCTCTTGAGTCGTGACCAGGTCGTACTTGGCGCCGGTCTTGGTGACGCGGACTCCCGGCACGATCCACGGCGCCGCCGGGTGCGCACCGGGTAGGCGTCGAATCCGATCTTGCTACCCACGCGCCCGGCGCGCGGGCGGCCATAACCCAGATGCACCGTGACCGACTGGTCGGCGTGACCGGGCACGATCCACACCGGGCCTGCGATCTTGCGCTCGCCCGCCGCCACTTCCACGACTTGCTCGGCCGCGACGCCCAGCTGCTGCGCGGTCGCGGGGCTCATCAGCACCGCGTTGTCCCACACCAGCTTGGTCATCGGCCGCGGTAACTCGAGGAGCCAGCCGTTGTTGGCAAACCGGCCGTCGTAAATCGAGGGATCCGGCCTGAGCACCAGCTCCACACCGTCCGTCCGTGCTGGAGATGGAACCGACTGGCTCCAGCCGGCGCGCACGCTGACCTCGACCGGCTCGCGAGCGCTGCCCGCGACGAAGCCGTCGTGAAGCGCGCGCCGCCACGCTTTCTCGGCGTCCACGCCGAGCTTCGCAAGCCAGTGCTCTTTCACGATCTCGGCGCCTGGCTGCGTGGGCTTGGCCGAGAACACGGCGAGCACTTCGTGAGCGCTCTTGCCGCCGTAGAGCGGGTCGATGAGCGGCTGCAGGATCGTGACCGTGCCGTCCCAGGCGCGCCCGTCGCTCCACGATTCGAGGTCGTGCGCCAGCGGCACGTTCCACTGGCAGCGCTGCGACGTCTCGTCGGCGTGCAGGCTTCCGTGGATCCTGAGCGGCACCTTGGCGAGCGCATCGCCGAAACCGAGATCTGCCGGCGCGGTGTGCACCGGGTTCCCACCGACGATCAGCAGGACCTCGACGCGGCCCGCCTTCATGTCCTCGGTCAACGCCGAGATCGAGGCCGCATGCGACTCGGGGCGGGCGTCCGGCGGCTCGATGTAGACGACGGTGTGCCCGATCGCGCCGAGCTTCTGGTTGATCGCGCACGCCAGCGCCTGCACGTAGGCGGGCTGCGCCTCGCCGGCGAGCACCAGCGCGCGGCCCCGGTGGGCGGCGAGATCCTTCGCGATCGCGGCCACGTGCGCAGGCTTCACCGTGCCGAGGAGCTCGCCGGCCGCGACGCCCTCGACGCCCAACGCACGCGCCAGCGCCGTCGCGACCGCTGCCACGTCGCTCGAGCGCACCCGGAACCGGTGATCGGCGACCACGCCGGTCGAGCTCGGCATGCTCTCGAACGCGTAGAGGCGGTTCATCTCGACCGCGGCGGCATTCGCGACCCCGTGGGACGGCGTGCGCCGCGCTCCGAAGTCGCGCGCGTGGCGCACGTGCCCGCGCCCCGACGCAAGGAAATCGGAATCCAGTGAAACGACTACATCGGCGTCGGAAAAACGATGAACGGGCGTCAGGTCACGACCGAACACGGCGACGGTCGCGGCGCTCTCGGCATCGCGGTTCGCGACCGGCTCCCACTGATGCCAGCGCGCTTGCGGAAAGTCCGCGAGGATCGCCTCGAGCTGCGCCTGGAGCGTCGGCGAGGTCACGTTCTCGGTCAGGATGCGCACGCCCGCTCCACCCTTCACCTTCGCGAGCGCCAGTGCGTCGCGCAGCGTCGCCACGAAGTCCGAGTAGGTGTGGATGGCGCCGTCGAGCGTGACGGTCTGGGCGCGGTCCGGATCGTAGAGCTCGAGGATCTCGGCCTGCATGAAGGGATCGCTCGATCCCAGGTTCGCCGGATGATCGGGATTGCCCTCGATCTTGGTCGGGCGGCCCTCGTGGCTCTCGACCAGAACGCCCGACGCAACCCCGCCCAGCCGGACCGCGGTGGCGAAG
>CAZYWA010000030.1:0-26733 GCA_964650975.1 uncultured bacterium | reverse complement strand
TGATCCGGTCGCCCTGGAACTCGACGCTGTAGTTCTTCATGATCTCTTCGGGCGTGCCCTTCATGACGCAGCACAGCACGTCCGGGTTGATGCTGCGGAAGTGCGGCATGACCTCGCGGTGCCGGGTGTCGAAGTAGATCTCGTCGCACAGCATCATGATGAAGTCTTCGGAGAGGTGCTTCTCGAGCTGGCTGATGGCGTGCACCAGGCCCAAGAGCTCGGGCTGCTCGACGTAGGTGAGCGCGATCGAGCCGTAGCGGTCGCCGAAGCGCTTGCTGATCTCCTCGGCCTTGAAGCCGACGATCACGTAGGCGCGCTCGACGCCGATCGACTGGGCCAGATCGAGCACCTGTCCGAGGAGCGGCTTGCCATCCACCTCGAGGAGCGCCTTGGGGTGCTCCATCGTGTACGGGAGGGCCCGGTGTCCTCTTCCCGCGGCGGGCACCACCAGCGGCAGGCTCTTCATCGCGGTCTCATCTCCCCGGCGCAAAGGCTGGAATTCTTACCAGAGCGCGGGATCACGCGACAAGCGAAGTCCGGCCGCGTCGCGGCGCGGAGGGACGCGGCTTCTCGCGTCCGGCGGCCCGGATGGAATCGAAGCGCCGCGGCTGCGAGGGACCGCAGCCCTCCGGGCGAGGCATCGAGCGCCTCAGTACTCCTTGAAGCGCCCGCCGTAGATCACGCAGCCGTCGCAGATCTCCGGGATGTCCTCGGGGGTGGCGAGGCGGCGGCGGAACTCCTTGTAATCGTCGCCCCACCAGATCTCCTCGAGACTCTTCTCGTTCAGGCTGCCGAAATTCTTGACCTTGGGGTCCGGGCAGTTGCAGCACGGCGTCACGTAGCCGTCGACCGTCACGTAGCACGAGGTCTCGGCCCAGTTGCAGCCGTGGCTGACGCCCGGATGCCACATCTTGAGCGGCACCTTGTTGGCGGCGATCTGGCGGCACTCCTCGTAGACCTCGGCCATCACCTGGTCCGCGACCACCTTCCCCTCGCGGTCCTCGCGGAACTCGCTCTTGCCGCTCCAGAGCTGCATGTTCTGGATCATGATCTCGTCGACGCCGAGCTCGAGGCCGAGGCGGGTGAGATCGGGCATCTGGCGAATGGTCTCGTCCATGCACACGCCGACCAGCTTGATCTTGGTCTTGGAGCCCATGGCGTTCCGCACCTGGACCAGCGTGCGGACGTTCCGCACCACGTCGTCGAAGAAGTTGGTGCGCTGGTTGCGGGGCGGACGGATCCGCATGTACTCGTCTTTGTAGGGCGTATCGAGGCTGGTGCGGATCTCGTCGACGCCCAGACCGAGCAGCTTCCGCGCGTTGTCCTCGGTCATGTAGGTCATGTTGTTGTTGAAGTAGACCTTCATGCCCTTCGACTTCGCGTGCTCGACCATGGCGAAGAAGTAGCGGTTCATGAGCGGCTCGCCGATCCCGTGCATGGTGATGAGGTCGAGATGGGGGAAGCGTCCCACGAGGTCCTTGAACTCCTCGAGGGTCATCATGTTCTTGTCCCGTTGCAGCGAATTGATGGGACACATGATGCAGTCGAGGTTGCACACGGTGGTGGGCTCGAGCTGGATCTGCGTGGGCAGCGGCGGCTCGAGCAACGACACGACGACGGAGTCGTCGCGGCTTGCGGTCTCTGAGTTCATGGTCACGACGGTCACAGGGGGCCTCCCGGCGGCAGGATCGGTGCCGGCCTCTCCACCCTACCGGAGGCCCCGCTCGCACCCGTCCTGGACGCGCCACGCGGGCGCGATGACACCGTTCTTCAGTGTCGCACACCGCCACGAGCAGGTACAAACCGGCGCCCCAGCCCGTACGGTCCGTCCGAAGGAGCCCCTGTGAGCGAGTCGGCGAGCTGCCGAGGCGAGGAGAACCCGCCACGCGCGTTTCCGGTCGGCGCGGAAGCGCCGACCGGCCCGCGCCGCCGGCCCGTGCCCGTCGCGGCGGCGGGTCGCTGCCGAAGCACCGCGCCGCAGGCGCGCGGCGAGCGTAGCGAGCCGACTCGGGGGTGGGGCCCCGAAAAACTAGCACTTTTTTCGGGGCGGGGGCTTGAAAAGCCCCCCGGGAGACTCAGTGCCGGGCCGGCGGCCCGAAGCTCGCGTAGAGGGCGATCAGGCGGTGCTGCATCTGGTCCCAGCAGTACTCGCTGCGGACCAGCTCGAGCCCGGCCCGGCCCATTCGCAGCCGGAGCTCGCGATCCACCATGAGCTTGGCCAGCCCGTCGCGGATGCTCTGGGGATCGGTCTCGTCGACCAGGATCGCGGCGCCCGTCTTCTCCGCCAGGTAGGGCACGTCGCCGATCGCCGACGAGATCACCGGCACTCCGTGGGCCAGCGAGTCGGTGAACTTCGTGGGCGTGATGTAGCGGTAGAAGATGGTCCGCGGGGTGAGCTGGATCGACACGTCGATGCGGTCGTACTGCTTGGCGATCTCGTTCGGGTGGAAGAAGCCCGTCACCTCGACGGCGTCACCGAGAGGGGCCACGAGCGTACGGAACGTGGGCTCGAACTCGGGCGCCACCCGCCCCGCGATCAAGAGCTTGGCCGAGTGTCCGCCGTCGAGCAGCATCTGGAAGGCCGGGATCAGCTCCTCGATCCCGTTGATCCCGCCGAACACCGTGCCGATGCGGCCGAACACCACCGGGCCGTTCCGCCCCGCGCGGTCGGGAAGCTCGTCGTCGCGAAGCGCGCGGTCGGGTACCTGCGCCAAGTGCACGACGTTCTTCACCCCCATCTTGGTGAACTTGTTCACCTGGTAGAGGTTGTGCACCACCACCGCGCTGGCGTGGAGCGCGAAGTAGCGCTCGGCGCCGTCGAGCAGCTTGATGAGCGGCCGGTAGCGATCGGGCCAGTTGTAGTAGTAGTGGGGCTCGATCAGCGCCATCACGTGCGGCTTGCCGGTGAGCCGCGCGATCAGCGCCACCGGCGGGATCACGTCGGGGTTGAAGGTGTGGAATGCGTCGGCGTGGATACGCACCATCCGGACGAAGAGCCGCCAGTAGAAGACCAGCAGCCGGAAGGCGGTGCGCATCGGCGTCAGCCGGCCGAACCCGGCCTTCACCCGGATGCGCTCGATCTGGATCCCGTCGATCACCTCGTGCTCGGGCGCTTCGAGCGCCCGGTCCCAGGCGAGGATGTGCACCTCGTGGCCGGCTTCGACCAGGCTCTTGGCCTGCGCGTACACCCACCGGTAACGCCCCTGGCTCGGCAACACCGACACCGAGTTGACCATCACGATCCTCATCGAGACGCTCCACTGGGCTCGCCGCGTGGTTCCAACTCGGGCCAGGCCCGCTGACCGTGACGCGCGAGCGCTCGACGATACACCGCCACGGTGGCCGCGATCTGCGCGTGCTCGCTGAAGCGCTCCACCACGACGCTCCGGCCCGCCTTCCCCATCGCCGCCGCTCGTGACGGATCCGTGGCGAAGCGCTGCACCGCGTCCACCAGGCCGGTCACGTCGCCGTGCGGCACGAGGAAGCCCGCGGCTTCACCGGCCAGCACCTCCGGCAGGCTGCCGACCGCCCACACCGCCACCGGTTTCTCCATCGCCATCGCTTCCAGCGTGACCAGCGAGGTGGTCTCGGTCTCCGAGCACAGCACGAATCCGTCGATGTCGGCGTAGAGCTGCTCGAGGTCGTCGCGGTAGCCGGGAAAGAACGCGCGGCGCTCGAGGCCGAGCCGGTTGGCGAGAGCCACCAGCGCTTCCCGCTCGGGCCCGTCTCCCAGCACCAGGGCCGACGCGTTCACTCCTCGCTCCCGCAGCCGGGCGACGACCTCGAGAAACCGGTCGAACCCCTTGGGCGGCACCAGCCGGCCGGCCGACGCGAGCAGGAACGAGGCGGGATCGACGCCCAGCGATTCACGGGCCGGCCCGCGCTTCACGGTAGCGGGATCGAAGCGGTCGGTGTCGACGCCGTTCAGGATCGCGACCACCCGTCGCGCGGACAGGCCGTCGGCGATCAGCTTGTCGCGCAAGCTCTCGGTGACCGCGATGACCTCGTCGGAGAGGACACTGGTCCAGATGTCGAGGCGCCAGATGAGCTTGCGCTCGCCCTCGTTGCGCACCTGGACCATCGCGTCGCCGTAGTTGTGGACCGTCGAGACCACCGCGAGCCGCGGCACGAAGATGGACGCGAGCCGCCCGTAGAAGTTGCCGTTCAGGAGATGGGTGTGGATCAGATCGGGACGCAGCCGGCGAAGCAGCCGCGCCAGCCGCGGGATGACGGTCGGATCTCCGCGGCCGTGCTTCTGGATGACGTGAACGTCGAGCCCGCGACGGCGCGCGTCGGCGGCGGGCTCGAGGTCGTGGTTGAAGATCAGGCCGCTCGCGCAACCCAGCTCGCGAAGCCGCGAGGCGAGCCGGATCGCATGGACCTCGGCTCCCCGGAGGGCCAGGCCGACCAGCACCTGGTAGACGCGCGGCGGCTCGGCTGTGGCAGCGATCACGTTCGAACTCGAGGTCGATTGGCTCGAAGCGTGGCCCAAGCGCCGCAGGCGCGTCGGCGCGTTGCCGCGCCGACTTGGGGGTGGGGCCTCGCCAAGACCGCGCTCTTGGCGGGGCGGGGGTCTGGAACAGACCCCCGAAAAAACGTCAGCGCGTCAGCTCGACGAAGATCTTGTAGCTGTACTTTCGAAGCGACGGGAAATACTCGTAGATGAAGCGATCGAGCCCATCGGTCATGGCACTGATGAGCTTGTACTTGCGCGCGAAGAGCTGGCGGTCGAACTTTCCGAAGAACCGGAACTTCGGATACGTGACCTTGATCCGGCCCTGGAACACGTTCGAGAGCGCCGCGATCTCGTCCGCCGTGAGCGGATGCTCGTCGGGAGTGCCGCGCTTGGGGATGAGCTTGACCTTCCCGATCACGTACTTGCGGAAGAACATGAGGATCGGGTTGGCGGCCTGCAGGTCGTAGAACTTGGCTTGCCCGCCAGGCTTCAAGAGCCGGTACATCACCGCTCCCGCTTCCTCGATCTTGGGAATGTGGTGGAGGATGTTCTTCCCCACCACGTAGTCGTAGGTGCCGGGCTCGAAGTCGAGCTGCTCGAAGGGCTTGACCACCGCGTGCACGCGGTTCCCGACGCCATTCGCCACGGCGCGCTGCGCGGTCACCTCGACGCAGCGGGGCGAGAGGTCGAAGCTCCACACTTCGGCGCCGCGCATCGCGAGCAGCGACGAGAAGAACCCGGTGCCGCACGCGCAATCGACCACGCGCTTGCCGGTGAGATCGCCTTCGAGGCCGTAGAGCTTGAGGGTCGCGAGGTGCTCCTCGGGCCGGATCGCGAGCTCGCCGCCGTAGCGGGCCTCGACTTCGCCGTCGGCGATGGCGTCGAAGAACGCCGCCTCGGAGGCGTAGATCTCTTCTTTTTTGCGAGTCGGCTCTGTGGCTTGGGCTTGGGGGGAGTTCACGACTGGCTACCTCGGTTTGCGGTTCAAAGGAACGGCGTCTTGGGATCCGGCTGCGTGAGCGTCTCGGCCTTGGTGCGGCCCGAGAGCAGGTATTCGGCGACCTTGCCGGCCGATGCCAGCACCCGGTCGCTCAGGAAGTTGTAGCGGAAGGCACCGGTGCGGCCGTAGGCCACGAGGCGGTCCTCGCGGAACAGGCGCTGGACCAGCGGATCGAGGTTCGTGCGGTAATCGCTGGCGTAGACCGAGTAGCACTCGGTCACGCGCTTGGTGAACCAGTCCACCACCTCGCCCCGTCCCACGCCGTAGAAATCGCCCAGCTCGCCCACCAGACGCTCCTGGATCGCCTCGTCGGGAAGCTTGTCGTTGGCGTCGCCGGGGGCGATGCACACCTCGATCGCGATCGCGGTACGCCCGGCGGAGCCCATGTCCGGATTCAGGTTGCGAGTCTCGTAGATGCGCTTGAAGAGGTACTTCTTCTCGGGGAAGTAGATCTGGATCTTGTCGGATAGCCGGGGCCGGTCGAGGATGAAATAGAACATCCGTAGCGCGCTGTACTGGAGTCCGGACGTGGCGTTCACCAGCGCGGGGTCGAGCGGCCGGAGACTCGCGGCGAGCGCGGTCACCGGGATGGTGCTCGCGACCGCGTCGGCCTCGAATACCTCCTCGGCGCCGCTCCCATTCACGGCCTTCACCGTCACCGGGCCGTCGCCGTGCGGCTCGATCGAGGTCACGGTGTAGCCGAGCCGGATGTCGACTCCCTGGCTCGAGACCCGGTCGCTCAGCCCACGCGCGATCTGGCCCGCGCCGGCGCGCGGATACAGGAACTGGAGGGTGCCGTGCTGCCCGGCGGCGCCGTCGGTCGAGACCGGCTTCACGATCTTGAGCAGCGTCTTGATCAGGTTCGCCCAGAGGTTGTGCTCCTTGTAGAAGCGATCGCGCTCCAGGAACCAGTCCTCGTGCACGTCGCGCGACTGGCGACTGGTGACCTTGGGGATGTAGTCGCGAAAGAAGAACTGCGTGACCTTCTCGCCGAAGCGCGCCCTCAGCACCTCGTCGACGTTGGCGAAGTGCTCGGGGTCGACCTGGGCCTTCCGCAGCTTCTTGAGCACCATGTCGAGGACCAGCGCGGCCGAGTCGCCGATCGGCAGATTCTGGATCAGGTTGACCGGGTTGATCGGCGTGGTGATCTGGCGGCGCTTGTAGCCGACGCCGTAGACGCCCTTCACGTCGAGCAGATTCTCGGCGCCGATCCAGTCGCGGTACATCGGCGCCTGGCGCTCGTAGTAAGCGTGCGGACCGATGTCGAGCGAGAAACCGCCGCGCTCGAACGAACGGGAGAGACCGCCGGTCTCGTCGCCGCGCTCGAGAACCTGAACCTTCACCCCTTGCTCGGCGAGCAAATTGGCGACACGCAACCCGCCGAGCCCCGCGCCCAGCACCAAGACCGAGCTCGGCGGCTTCACGATCGGGCCTCCGCTCGGGACGCGTTCTGGACCGGCTTTTCGCCTGCCTTGCGCGCGATCAAGAGCAGCTCGAACTCGCGGCCCAGCGCTCGCTCGACGCGACCGAACGCTCCCACCATCGCCTTCTCGAGCGCCGAGCCGCGCGCCTTGAGCGGCGGAATCACCTTCTTCTCGAAGTCCACGATCTCGAAGCCGGCCTTCTCGAGCATCCGCTTCAGCGTCTCCGGCGAGTAGTAGAACAGGTGGTACACGTGGTGGAGCTTCTTGGCCGGATACTGCACGGTGCCGCCCGAGGCCTTGTAGATCCAGCGCGACAGCTCGCGCAGCAGCCCGCGCTCGTTGGGCGTGTCGAGCAGGATGATGCCGTCGTCCTTGAGCAGCCGCCGGACCTCGCCGAGCTGACGGACCGGATCGGGGAAGTGCTCGAACACGTCCCACAGCGTGATCACGTCGAAGCTCTTCTCGGGCAGGCCGACCTCGTCGAGATGGCCGGTGCGCGCGTCGAGGCCGAGCCGGTCGCGCGCGTAGCCGGAGGCGTACTCGGACACGTCGACACCGGTCACGTCCCAGCCGCGCGACTTGGCGACGCCCAGGAAGACGCCGACGCCGCAGCCCACGTCGAGGAGCCGGCCGGCCTTCCTGAACCGCTCGATGCGATCGATGCCGCGGCCGAAGTCGCGGATGACCTCGGTCTCCTCGCCCTTCCCCGGGTCGGCGACCGCGTTGTCGAAGAAGTAGCTGCCGCGTTCCTGGAAGTACTCGGCCCCGTAGAGCTTGGTGAGCTCGTCGGCCGACATCTGGAGCACGATCCACACCAGCCCGCAGCGCGGGCACTCGACGGTGTCGAACCCGTCGAGCCGGAAGCGCAGCCGGGGCGGGCTGCTACCGCACAGGGCGCACTGCGTGGGATGCGGAGCGGCGCTGGCCGTGGTGCTCATGCCGTGACCCGCGCCACTCCCGGGAAGCCGTCCGGGTAACCGAGATAGAGCCTGCGGAAATACCGCAGGATGCTGCGCACGTGGACCTTCAGGGTCTTCGACAGCACGCTGCGCCCTTCCCGCTCCAGGTGATGGCAGATCACGGCCTCGGGGATGTAGAGCACCGAGTAGCCCAGGTGCTTGGCACGCAGGCAGAACTCGACGTCCTCGTAGAGGTAAAAGAAGCCCTCGTCGAAGAGCCCCACCTCCGGCAGGAGCGAGCGCCGGATGATGAGCGCCGCGCCGTACATCCAGTCGATCTCGCGAAGTGTCGCGTGGTCCCAGTCCTCGAGGGTGTAGTCGAGCACCCAGTGGGTGCGGCCGAACCACTTCCGGAGCGCGGTTCCCTCGAAGAGGATGTTGAGCGGCCGCGGGAACGGGCGGCACGAGAGCTGGAGCGCGCCGTTCTTGTAGACCAGCTTGGGGCCGCCCACGGCGCACTTGGGGTGGGCGTCCATCACCCGCACCAGCCGCGCCACCGCATCGTTGTCGAGGATCGTGGTGTCGTTGTCGAGACTCAGCACATAGCGGCCGCGCGACACGTTGAGCAGCCGGTTCCGCGCGGGACCGACCCCCACGTTGCGCTCGTTCTCGAAGAGCCGCACCTCGGGGTACTCGGCGCGCAGCATGTCCTTGGTGCCGTCTTTCGAGTCGTTGTCGACCACCACGATCTCGTAGCTGACGCCGCGGACGTTGGCGCGGATCGAGTCGAGGAGCTGACGCATCAGCCCCTGGGCGTTCCAGGTGATGATCCCGAGCGTGACGTCGGGCTCGGCGTGGCTCTCGGGAACGGCCGCGGTCATGGGGTTCGAGCCTGCCCCGCGTCCGGCCGGCGCACCTCGATGATCTGGTGGAACGAGAACCGGCGCAGGAACGGGAACCGGCGGTCGATCTTGCCGTCGAGCTCCTCGCCGCGCTCGACCATCGGGCCGCCCTCGCCGCGGGTGGCCACGAGCGCCAGGTGGCTGAAGAACGCGAACGGCGCGGCGTAGAGGTGCACGCCACCGAACACCTCGCCGATCGCG
The DNA here is from genome assembly GCA_964650975.1 of uncultured bacterium. Lineage (GTDB taxonomy): Bacteria > JADJOY01 > JADJOY01 > JADJOY01 > JADJOY01 > CAZYWA01. The sequence goes on along the minus strand of CAZYWA010000030.1, from coordinate 17,851 downwards.
CCCACTTCCTGACGCGAGAGCGGATGCTCGTAGCGGGTGCCGGCGATCGGGAACTTGGGGATGGCGCGGGTCAGCTTGTTGAAGAAGTCGAACAGCGGATTCTTGTAGGTGGGCTCCCAGAAGAACCCGCCGCCGCCCGGCCGCAGCACGCGCAACACCTCGCGGCTGGTCCTGGCGACGTCGACGTGGTGCAGGATCTTGGTTCCCGCCACCGCGTCGACGGTCTGGTCGCCGAGATCGATCTGCTCGGCGCTGCCCACCCGCACCTCGATCCGGTCCGCGACGCCGTTTCGCTCCGCCAGCCGCTTCGTCACCTCGACCAGCTTGGGGCTGAGATCGATGGCGGTGACCTGGACGCCACGGCGCGCCAGCAGCACCGACATGACCCCGTAGCCGCACCCGAGGTCGAGCACGTGGAGCTTCGATGGGTCTCCGCGCGACGCGACGAAGCTCGAGAGAACCTCGACGTACTTCGCCATGTTGGGCGGGATCAGGCTCTCGTCGATGACCTTGCTGGCGATGGCATCGCCGTGACGGTCGCCGATCGAGTCGAAGTACTCGCGCTCGGTTCGGTAGCGCTCATCGGCCGTGGCACCCGGCCCGGAGGTGGTCTCGATCATGAACAGTGCTCGCGCCGCAGCCGAGGCCGGCGATCCGCATACCATAACACGCGGCCGAGTGTGTCCCGGCGCTCCGCGCTGCACCGCCGGAGCCGTCGGCTGGCGCGTCACGGACGTGTGAAATCGGCGCCTTAGACGGGCGCGAGCGGTGCCTGGACGCGACCCTTCGTCACGCCCCGGGAATCACGAAAACCGGCCGCGGGGTGAGGGTCACGCTGGCGCCGCCCTCCGACGCCGCAAGCCCGACACGGCGCCCCGTGGTCTGCTGGGGAGCGTCGATGACGGCCTCGATCGACGCTTGCCCACCGCCCATCGGGATCGTGACCGCTTTGGTCGGCTCGGATTCGCCGGGAAGCGTGACGCGACCTGGATCGAGCCATGCCACCCACACCTTTCCACCCGGTCGCTCGACCTCGTACACGCGCACCTGCGGATCGGGGTACGGGAGCCGGCGCACCGACTGGTAGTCGCGCAGGTAGCCCATGAGCTGCTTGGTCGCGTAGAGCACCGGACGCTTCTCGTCGACGCACTTGCCCTTGAGATCGATGAAACCGGCCCAGGTCGTGAGGCCGGCGCCGGCGCCGAAGAGCCGCGTCTTGAAGGGCAGCGACGGAAGATCGGTGGTGTAAGCGAGGTCGACCAGGCGCACGCCCTGCTCCGCCGAGACCACCGCGCGCTGCACGGTGTCGGCGGCGGTGAAGGCCTGCGCCCACTGGATGGTCTTGGCGTCGTCGGAGACCAGCTTCGAGAACACCTCGGCGACCTTGCACCGATCGGCCTCGGTGACCGGGGGGATGAGCTTGCCGAGCTTGTCCTTGGGGCCGTCGCAGCTGGTCGCGCGGCCCCAGGCGATGAGCGGCGTCACGAGGGTGTCGCTGATCATGACCGGCTTCCGGTAGCCGCGGCGGCTCATCTCGAACCCCAGCCAGCGCACCGTGTCCTCGATCTCCGTCGGGTCGGCGAGCGCGTGGAAGTTGGCCACGTCGAAGAGCTCGGGGTGGTCGAGGATCGACCACATGTCCTGAAGCGTGTGGGTGCGGTCGACCTCGATCGAGTCGAAGGCGCGCTGGTAGGCCTCGGCCGAGGGCGCCGGATGCGAGCGGAACGCCGTGGTCGGCAAGAAGGCGGCGTGCGCCACCTCGATCGTGGACGACGCGCGATGCGCCGCGCGATACGCGTGGCCGAGCGTCTCGAGGTAGTGCGCGACCGGACCGGGCTCGTAGCTCGAGAACTCGGAGCCGATCTCCAGGTATCGCACCGGCCAGCGCAGGCCGGGCATGTCGTTGACGCCGTCGCCGTCGTAACGTTCGACCACCGAGCCGATCCACTTCTCGTAAGCGTCGTAGAACTCGGGCTTGGGATTGGCGTCGTCCCAGTGGACGAGACCGGGCGCCCGCGACGCCCACTTGGCGTTCGCCTTGAGGCAGATCACCAGGTCGCCGAAGCCGGCCTTCTGGTACTCGCGGACGTAGTCGTCGAGACGCGTGAAGTCGATTGCGTCGTTCGGACCTTTCTGCATCTCGCCCCATTGCACGTGCTCTGGGTAATGCTTGACCGCGGTGAGGCCGGTCTCGGCGAGCGCCTGCGCCTGGATGGGAACCGCGTCGTGCTGGTCGATGTAGACGTACTCGAGACCGATCGCGGTGCGCTCGCCCGCCGAGCGCTGCGGCAGCGGTGCCTTGAGCGGAGTGAACCCCGGGCACTGCGCGCCGGCGCACGCGAACTGCGGACCGGTGATCAGGAACGTGATCGCGACGAAACCAAGCGCCGCGCGACGTGGCGAAGCCATCGCTGCGTCCTCCTACGCCCGAGGGCGGTTGAACGTGCGTTGTCTACGCAGCGTAACCGCCGCGCGAGGGGTCGAGTGCGTCAGGAGGAACCGGCGGGTTTGGTGCCGAAGATCGCGTACTCGAAGCCGATCGGATTGAAGAGCCTGGGCCAGCGCTCGGCCCAGCGCTGCCAGGTGCTCATGACCCGCTCGGAGAACACACCGGGTGGATGGACCACCGCGTCGACGCTCACCTGCCTGAGGCCGCTGCGCTCGAGCGACGCCGCGAAGTCCTCGATGGGCGTGATCTTCTCGTACGGCGATCCCTCGAGGTAGCGCGCCTTGGTGCGGAACAAGAGCCCGATCACCTTGCGGATCACCTTCTTGGCCCACACCGGGAAGATCCGGCCCGGGATCGTGAAGAGGTGCTTGGGGTTCACCTCGACGAGGTAGGCGCGGCGGCCTTCCTTCAGCACCCGCGCGACCTCCTTGGTGCCCCGGTCGATCGGCTGCACGTGGTGGATCACCTCGACGCACAGCACGTGGTCGAAGACACCGTCGCGGAATGGCAGCCGCGCCAGGTCCGCGCACACGCCCTGGAAGCTCGTGCCGGCGTGCGACTTGCGGAGGTGCTTGAGCGCCGCGGGGACGATGTCGCTCGACACCACCATCGCGCCGTCCTTCTCCATGCGCTGGATGATGTCCACGTCGCCGCCCGATCCCAGGTTGAGGACCTTGCGGTCGGCCAGCGAGCCCTCGACCTTGCGCAGGTAGCCGAAGGTCGCGGTGTTCCGGAACCGCTCGCCGATCTCGTCACGCGCCCATTTCACGCCGAAGCGACCGGGCACGTGCTCCCAGTGCTGGCCCCACTTCTCGATGGTGTTCTCGTAGAGCCGCACCTCCCACAGGTAGCCGTCGCGCGTCTCGTCCATTCCCTCGTTCTTGGCGAGCTCGCGGAACTTCTCCTTGTAGGTGCTGTGATCGGAGGTGACCAGCTGCTCCTCGAGCTGGCGGCGCTCCTCGAGCCACTTGGCCTTCTGGTCGTCGGAGATGACCCGCACCGCGTCGGGCAGCATGACCGGGATCGCGTCCTCGATCGCGTAGGTACGCTGGCACGCGGAGCACCTGAGCGTGCCGTCGACGACCTCGTCGGGCTCGCCGCGCGCGACCGTCACCTGCAGGGGAAACGCGCGACACTCGGTGCAGCACAACAGATCGACCATCGCCGGTTTCACGCGGATTTCCTTCCACCCCGCGCGCGCGGGGCTCGATGGGTTGCTCGGCCGCAGTACCAGCGCGGGCGGGAGTGGCTCAGGTCTCGCCGGCCGGGGGCCGGAAATCCCGGATGCACTGGATCTTGGTGCAAGGCGTCGGGTAGTTCTTGGTGATCAAGGCATTGCGGAAAGCGCGCATGCGCGGGCCGTTCCAGGCGGCCTTGAATCCGTCCGCCTTCACGTCCTCGAGCGGAATCTCCTCGAGCTTGCAGCACGGCGTCAGCATTCCGTCGACGTTGATGAACGCCATCACGAACGGGATGATGCACTCGCTCACGACTTCCTGGTCCATGATGAACTGCAGGCCGTCGGCCTTGCAGAGCGCCTCGACCTCACGACCGACCGCGCCGTACTGGCGCTGCCGCTCCTTGTTGAGGCCCATGTCGTCCTCGATCGCCTCGTCGTAGGTGTTGACCGGGAAGACCCGCAGCGCCTCGCCGCCCATCTCCTTCACCAGCTTCGGCATCATCTTGATCTCGTCCCAGTTGACCGCGTTGAGCGCGAAGTTGAAGGACACCGGGATGTCCGAGATCGAGGTGAAATAGCGGACGTTCTCGAGCAGCTTGCCGAGGTCGTCCTGGCGGATCTTGCGGAACGTCTCGGGCGTGGCGCCGTCCACCGAGATGCGCAGCTCCATGAGCTTCGAGCGCGCCAGCTCGCGGGCCCGCTCGCGGGTGAGCAGGAAGCCGTTCGACGTGATCGACACGTGCGGCACGCCGCGCCCCGCGGCGTGGTCGATCATCTCGAAGATGTGCTTCCCGACCAGCGGCTCGCCGCGGCCGAAGATGTGGATCGAGAAGAGACTCCCGATCCACGGATCGAGCATCTCCTTGAACTCGTCGAGCCCCATCTCCTTGGGGATGTACTTCTTGTCGCGGTGCCGCGGGCAGAACTCGCAGCTCAGGTTGCAGACGTTGGTATTCTCGATCTGCAGGACGACCGGGTCGTTGTAGCAGTACGAGCTCGCCTTGGTCTTGAGCTTCATCACCTCGAGGGCTTTGAGCACCCCGAGCGAGTTGTGCTTGAGCAGCTTCCCACCGTGAGCCCGGAAGCTCACCGAGTGGATGTTCTTGTTGGTGCGCGGGCGTCGTGTCCAGGTGGTCTCGTGGCTGTGCCACTCGACCCCGCCCGAGGTACTGGCCTCGTTGTCGAGCAAGGGGGTCTCTCCTATCGGCGCCACCGGCTCGGTTCGACGCGTCCAAACAGTATACGGCCGCGTCCGGGTCGCCCCAAACCCAAGTCCCTGGGCGCCCGATCAGTGGGCGGGAGTCGAGGGGGCCAGGCGGAGCTTCTCGAGCACCGCCCGCTTGAGCCGCAGCACATCGACCATGCCGCCCTTGAGCGCGCTCTCGAGCAGCAACACGGACTGCCGGTCGGAGCTGGCGCTCGACCAATCCATGCAGAGCCGCGGGACTCGCAGCCGGTCGTCCCCCGGTCGGTGGACGCGGTCCGCCACAGCGACGGCACCGGGAACTCCCGCGGCCCGGACCGCGCGGCGCACCCGCTCGTCCTCGTGACCGAACGGGTACGAGAACACCCGAGGGGCTCTGCCGAGCCGGTCGCAGAGGTCGCCGGCGCTTCCCGCGACCTCGTCGGCCAGCGCCGCGTCGTCGAGGCCCGGGAGCGAGCGGTGCAGACGCCCGTGGGGCTCCATCTCGATGCCCGCGGCCGCCATCGTCTCGACGTCCTTCCAGCCCATGATCGGGAACTCGGGAAAGCGGTCCACCCGGTTCCACTCGGCCGAGCGGCCGAGCTGCGCGGTGGGCACGAACACGGTGGCGCCGAGCCCCAGATCGCGGAGAATCGGGAAGGCGACGTCGCGCTGGCTCACCAGCCCGTCGTCGAGGGTGATCGCCACGGTGCGGCGCGGCCCCGGCCCGCGGCCGTCCCACTCGTCGAGCAGCGCGCCGATCCCGACGCCGCGCCAGCCGCTCCGCGCCAGGTGCTCCATTTGCGCGCGGAACTGGCGCGGCGGAACCGAAAGCGCCGACCCGCCGTCGTCGAGCGAGTGGTAGAGCAAGACCGGTACTCCGCCGCCCGTGCGATCGAACCGGCCGGCGAGCCAGAAAACCGAGCTCTTGAGGAACGCGCGCATCGACACGACCGCCAGGAGTGGTAACGACCGGGAACGACGGTCCGGCGGAGCGATTTCAGCCGACCGAGCGGTACTCGCGAATCGACGCCAGCACCGGCACCTCGATCCGGTCCTCGACCTCGCGCGCGTTCCTGAGCGTGTCGTCCCAGAACTCGAGCAGGAACGGCAATCCCAGGGCGAGCGCGATGGCCAGCACCACCGCGACGATGGTGTTGATGGTCCAGTCGGGCCAGTCGGGGTCGGCGCCCGGGGTGATCAGCGCCCGGTCGATGACCTGCAGGTCGTACTCGGGAAGCTGCTTGATGCGCTGGATCTCGAGCTCTTCGACCTTCGACCGCAGGTTGTTGTAGATGGTCTGTCGGATGGTCACGTCGCGCTCGAGCCGCGACAGCTCGAACTCGACCTCGTTCAGGTACGCGAGCTCGCCCTTCTGGCGCTCGATCTCCTCGTCGAGCACCTGCATCTTGGCGCGCAGGCTCTCCTCGGTCTGACGGTACTCGAGGGTCTTCTTCTCGACGTCGCGGTAGGTCTCGAGCGAGCCGAAGCGCTGCTGCTGCGCCTTGAGATCGCCTTCCGACTGCTTCCGCTTCTCGGCATAGAGCGCCAGGTTGCTCAGGATCTCGGTGCGGTCGGCCTCGAGCTTCGCGAACTGGTCGAGCTTGATGCGCTTCTCGTCGTCGAGGCTCAGCACGTTGGTCTGGCGCTTGAACTCGCTGACCGCCGCCTCGCCCTCGCGCAGCTTGCGCTCGGCGTTGACCACCTGATCGCGGGCGAACTCGAACGAGATGTCGGCTTCGTGGGTGTCGAGCTTGCGCAGCCGGGTGATGACCTCGTCGGTGATTCCGTTCGCGACCTTGGCGGCGAGGATCGGGTCGTCGAGCCACACCCCGACGCTCATCACCTCGGTCTCGACCCCGACCGAGTTGATGTCGAGGATCTTGTGCTGGAAGTCGTCGACCGCTTCCGCGAACCACGCCCGCTCGGACGGGTGCAGCAGGCCGATCTCGACCAGCACCCACTTGACGGCCGTGATGGGCGACTTGAGGATCGTCTTGTACCAGTACATGAACACGTCGCGGAGCTCGGTCGGATCCTCCTTGACGCGGCGCCGGCGCTCGTCGAGCCCGTTCTCCTTCACCATCTTGACCGCGATCTCCTTGCTGACCGCGACCTCCACGATGTTGGCGGTGGGCGCGTACAAGTTGATCGGCATCTGCGGTGTTTCGAGGTCGCCGAAGAACCGGATCGACTGCTTCGGGTTCTTGTGGATCCACACCCGGGTGGCCGCCTCGTAGAGAGGCGTCTCGAGGTAGGTCGCGAGCAGCACGGTGCCGAGCGTCACGGTCAGCGTGACGAGCACCGTCCACTTCCTTTTGAACAGCACGAACAGGAAGTGATAGAGGCTCGACTCATAGGTCGGCCCGCCGCTCGCTCCGTTCACGGAATCGGCTCCCCGTCTCGCCGTCACACCCAGTCGTGGAGGAATTCGGGCACGAAGTGCCGCTGACGGCTGATGACCGCCCCGACGACGCGGGCGCCCATCGTCGTGAGCTGGCGCTTGCTCCGCTCGACGGCCGAGGTCTGGGTGTGATTGGCCTGGATCACCAGCAACGTGCCGTCGGTGCGCGTCGCGAGAACGCGGGCGTCCGAGTACGGCAGGATCGGGCTGGCGTCGAAGATGGTGACGTCGAAGTGCTCGCGCGCGAAGGTCAGGAACGCCGCCAGGCGCTCGGTCTCGAGGAGCCGCGCGGGATTGCCGATCGGCGAGCCGCAGGTCAGCACCTGAAGCTGCGGGACCGAGGTGGCTCGCAGCGCTTCCTCGAACGGCCCCGAGCCGACCAGCAGGTCGGTGACCCCGGGGTCGCGAGGAAAGCGGAACACCCGGTGCAGGGCGGGCCGGTGGAAGCTCGTGTCCACCAGCAGCACGCGATGCGTCCCGTCGCTGGCGTAGGCGATCGCCAGGTTGGTGGCGACCGAGGTGGTGCCGTCGCCATGCTTGGCGCTCGCGACGGTCAGCAGCCGGATCGGCGTCCCGGTCTTCACCATGACCAGGTTGGTCTTGAGCTTGATGTACTCCTCGGCGACGTCCTCGGGCAGCCGGAAACGCGACGGCACCGACGCCGGTTGCGCGAGCGGGGGCGGCCTGAGACCGCCGGGCGCCAGCGCCTCGGCGGTGACGCCGGTGCCGGTCTGCTCGCGCATGCTGCGCTCCAGGACTTCGAAGTTCTTGCTCATGCTCGAACCGCTGCCGCCTCGGGCGGCCATCGCCTCATTGAGGAATGACCTGCGTCTGGGTGTGCACCGTGGTGAGTGGCGTGGTGAACGCGAAGGCCGACGTCACCCACCGGGGAACGATCTTGTTCAAGTACTGGTCCACGAACACATCGGCGCGGGCGATGAAGGTCTTCGGAACGAAGACCACGTCGCGGTCCTCGAGGACCACGTCCGCCGCCTTCCCTTCGAGGACGTCGTCGACGTTCACCGCCAGCACCTGGTGCTGCGCCGAATACCCCTTGCGCAGCACGATCACGCTCTCGGTGTTGGCCGACTCACGCAGTCCGCCCGCCTCGTAGAGGGCCTGGACGACCGTCATGCCGGGCGTCATCTCCATCATCTTGGGCAGCGCGACCTCGCCGCCCACGTAGATCGCCTGACTCTGGGTGGTGGTGGAGAAGCTCTTGAGCGTCACGGTGATGTCTTCGCGATCGAGCAGCTTCTCGTAGCGCTTGGTAAGGTAGTACCAGAGCTGCATCGGCGTGAGCCCGGCCGCGGGGACGTCGTGCACCATCTGCAGGGTGATCCTGCCGTCGGGACGGACCGGAACCGTGGTGTTGAAGTACGGATGATAGAGGAACCGCACCTCGACCTGGTCGCCGGGCTGGATCACGTACGAGGTGGATCCTGGAGCCGCGCTCGAGGGCGGCGCGCCTCCGGACTCGGTCGCGGACGCAGGCTGAGCCGCCACGGACGTGGGGGCGCCTCGCGGCGTGAGCTTTGGCCCTGCGCTCGACGAAGCCTCGGGCGCGGGGGCAGCGGGCTCGGCCGTGCCGAGATTCTCCGCGCAGCCGGGAAGGATCACCACGGCGAGCAGCAAGCCCGCCAGCACGGCACGCGCCAAACCCACGGCCCCGCGCGGCGCCGTGGAGGCGAATCGAACCGGTCGCGCTGCCAAAATCTCGACTCGAGTCGGTCGACGCCTCATTCCGAGACCTGCGCCCGTCACTTGACCAACAGCTTGAACACGAGGTCCATGAGCTTCATGCCGAGCGGCCCGAGGACCACGATGGCCGCCACGACACCTAGCAGACCTAGCGTGAACTTTGCGAAGCCGCGCATGGCCTCTCCGCTGTCGATCCGTCACCGAGCCAGGCGGCCGATGCGTTCGAACCGCGACGGGTATACCGGAATCCTTGCTCGCTGGTCAAGGGAAAACGGAAGTAATTTCAGGGCTTCGCGGGTTCCTGTCCGAGCAGGATCCTGAGAATCCACGAGCGGTGCGCGGTGCTCCCCGGTGCGGGGGCCGGAGAGCCCAAGGGCCAGTCGGGGCTCGATTCCCAGGTCGAGCCGGTCGCCGACCTCGGTGCCGGTGGCCCTGAGCGTCCCGGCTGGAAGCTCGAGCACGCCGGCGGCTTTCCACACGATCCGAGTCACGCGGCCCGGCGCCAGATCGTGATACGAGCGCAAAACACTGCCTTTGCCGTCCAGAAACACCGCATCGATCGCGAACCGCATCCCCAGCGTGTGGATGCTGGTGCAGGGCGCGATCCACAACCCCGCACCCGGCTCGAACGCGGCTCTCCCGAGCAGCCCTCGCATCCGATCGAGGGTCCGGACCGCCACGTCGAGGCGGCTCGCCACGTCGGCTGCACGCGTCAGGTTTCGAACGGTCACGGCGACGGGGACCGGATCAGGGCGACCCGAGGAGCGGTGCGAGGCCACGGTGCAACTGGATGAAGGCCGGGCCCAGCACCACGAGGAGCATCGCGGGAAGCAGGAACAGCGCGAGCGGGAACACCATCTTCACGGAGGTGCGGGCCGCCTCCGCCTCCGCGCGCTGCAGGCGCCGGGTGCGGCTCGTCTCGGCGGCCGTGGCCAGCACGTCGCCGACACCCATGCCCAGCCGCTCGGTCTGGTTGAGCAGCGTCACGACGTTCGAGAGCTCGGGCACGCCGCAGCGCGCGGCGAGCGCACGCAGCGCTTCGGCGCGACCGCGCCCGGCCTGAATCTGGGCGCTGGTGAGGGAGAGCTCGTAACCGAGGACAGCTCCCCGCTTGACCAGCTCGGCGCCCACGCGAGTCATGGCCGGCTCCATCGCCAAGCCCGCGTCGAGGCAGATTTTCATGAGATCGAGCGTGTCGGGCAGCGTGACCGCGATCTCGGCCTGGCGCTCGCGAGCGCGCGCGCCGATCCAGAAAATCGGCAGCACCACCCCGAAGAGCGGGAGAGCGAGCACCCACAGCGCCGTGAGCGCCGGGTACGGGAGCCGCCAGGCCGGCACCACGAACGTCGCGAGCAGCAGCCCGGCGACCGCCCCGATCACCAGCAGCGCGAAGAATCCGTCGACCGCCTCCGGCCGCTGGAAGCCCGCGTGTGCGAGCACCGGCTGATAACGATCGCGGACGAAGGACGGCGCCGGACCGGAGAATCGCGCCAGGCCCGTCAAGACGCCGCCCCGTGCGTGGGTGGGTCCGCTCGGGACTTCTCGTCCGGAATCGGCGGGCTCCCTCGGTTCCGAGGCGGGACGCATCCATCCGTCGAGCGCCCACGCCAGCATGGCCACCGACGAGAGCAGCAAGAGCCCGATCAGCACCCAGAGCCCGGTCGCGTTCGCCATCGACGATCGCTCCTCACACCTGCACGGCGAGGATGCGCCGGATCACCAGCCAGCCCGCCAGCCAGCCGAGCAAGGCCGCCAGCAGCAGCGCGTGGCCGGCCGGATCGGTGACCAAGAGCCCCAGGTAGGCGGGCCGGATCGCGTACAGGATCGTGGCGAACACCAGCGGCAACGCGACCAGCACCACGGCGGACAACCGCGCCTGTGCGGTATAGGCCTCGACCTGCCCCTGGATCCGGAAGCGCGCTCGAATGGTCTTCGCGAGTGTGCTCAGCACCTCCGCGAGATTGCCGCCCACTTCCTTTTGCACGGCGATCGAAGTGACGAGCATCTGGACGTCGAGGGAGTCGAGGCGCGCCGCGAGGTTTTCCAGGGCATCGACATCGCCCTGCCCGAGCTCGATCTCGCGCACCACCGCGCCGAACTCCTCGCCCAGCGGATCCGGCATCTCGCGCGCCACCAGGTCGAGACCAGCGCGGATCGGCTGCCCGGTGCGAAGCGAGCTCGAGAGCAGATCCAGCGCGTCGGGGAGGGCCGCGGTGAAGGCGTCGAGCCTGCGGCGCGCGAACCAGCGCGCCGCCGCCGACGCGGCGATCGCACCGACCACCAGACCGGGCAACAACTGGATCGGACGGTTGGGCGGCAGCGCCAGCGCGAGCGCCGAGAACGCCAGGAGCACCGCCACGAACACCGCGGACTGCCCCGCGCTCGACGGAGCGGCCAGCCTGGGACGGGGGCCGCCGCGTCGCTCCCCGGGGGCGCCGGCAGCGCCGTGCCCGTTACCGTTCGCCGGAGCCGAGCGGCGAGACGACTCGTACCAGGCGTAGATCAGCATCAGCACCACGAACAGCGTGACGCCGCCCAGCACCGCGGATGGCAGGGGAGGAAGGACGGGCACGGTCAATCGACCTCGCTCGGCTCGAAGATCGCGTCGGGGATGTTCTCGCCGCACGCCAGCAGCAGCGGCAGGAATCGGGGGCGGTAGCCGGTGGTGCGAAACCGTCCCAGCACGCGGCCGTCCGGATCGAGGCCGCGGCGCTCGAACACCCACAGATCCTCGACGACGATCGATTCGCCCGCCATCCCCACGATCTCCGAGACCCGCGTGATCTTGCGGCTGCCGTCGGGGAAGCGCACGGCGTGGACCAGGAGCTGGACGGCGGACGCGATCTGCTCGCGGATCGCGTGCTCCGGCATCGAGATGCCGGAGAGCAGCATCATCATCTCGAGCCGGTGCAGGGCGTCGCGCGGCGAATTGGCGTGGATCGTGGCGATCGAGCCGTCGTGGCCGGTGTTCATCGCTTGCAGCATGTCGAACACTTCGTTGCCGCGGACCTCGCCCACGATGATGCGGTCGGGACGCATCCGCAAGCTATTCCGCAGCAGGTCGCGCTGCGTCACCTCGCCCCGCCCCTCGACGTTGAGCGGCCGGGTCTCGAGCCGCACCACGTGCTCCTGGTGAAGCTTGAGCTCCGCCGAATCCTCGATCGTGACGATGCGCTCGGTGGCCGGGATGTAGCCCGAGAGGATGTTGAGCAGCGTGGTCTTGCCGACACCGGTTCCACCGCTCACCAGCACGTTGAGCCGTGCGCGCACCGCCGCCCTGAGCAGTGTCGCGATCGGTAGCGTCACCGTGCCGAGCGAGATCAGCTCGTCCATGGTGAGACGCTCGGAGAAGAAACGGCGGATCGAGAGGCACGGTCCGTTGAGAGCGAGCGGCGGGATGATCGCGTTGATGCGCGAGCCGTCGGGGAGGCGCGCGTCGACCATCGGCGAGGCCTCGTCGATCCGCCGGCCCACCTTCGCCACGATCCGGTCGATCACCAGCTTCAGATGCTCGTCGTCGCGGAACCGCACCGCGCTCTTCTCGAGACGACCCAGACGCTCGACGTACACGCTCTGGCTGCCGTTGATCAGGATGTCGGTGATCGACGGATCGGCGAGCAGCGGCTCGATCGGTCCGAAGCCGATGGTCTCGTGCACCAGCTCCTCGATCAGCGCCTCGCGCCGATCGCGGTCGACCGGCACCCGCTCTTGATCGAGCAGCGTCGACACCACCCCGCGGATCTCCCGGCTCAGCGAGTCGCGGTCGCCGGAGCGCAGGCTGGTGAGGTCGAGGCGGTCGATCAGCCGCTGGTGCAGATCGGCCTTGAGGGCATCGACCCGAGCGTCCGGTCCCGGCGGCGGCGCGTCGGCCTCGGCGGAGCGCCGCGCGGTGCCGGCCAACCTGTCTCGCAAGCTCATCGAGCGCGCTCCTCGGCGTGACGTGCAGCCCGGCACTCACCCCGGTGACGGCATGTTATCGAACGCATGCGCGGGCGACCAACGTCAATTGCCGTTGTTGGACGGGTCGATGAGCCGTGGGCCGGTGCCGCCGGTCGCGGAGATCCCGAGATTCACCCCGCCCACCAGGTAGGTGTCGACCTTCTGGTCGCGCAGCACCTGGCCCTGGAAGTCGATGCCCGAGACGATGGGAATCGTCACCGGCAGCTCGATCGGGAAGATCAGCAGGTCGAGCAGCGCGCAGCAATCGACGCCGCCGCACAGCCCACCCTCGGCGGTGCAGCTGGCCAGGTCGAGCTTCACCGTGAGCGTGATGTCCTTCATGATCGCCGTCGCGCTCGTCACCTGGTACTTCGCGAAGCCCACCGTGGGTGCGTACTTCACCGTGACCGGCAGATCGGGCCAGTCGAGGTCCACCACCAGGGAGACGTCGAGCGTGCCGAACACCGGGCTCACCAGCTCGAGCGGCGGCAGCGGGATCGACTGGACGAAGATCGAGGTGAAATCGAAGCTCGTGAACTCCTCGATCTCCTGGCTCGAGTAGACCGGCACGATGTACTCCCCGATCAGCTGGGAGAGATCGCCGCCCGAAAACGCGAACGCGAGCTCGGGCTGCAGGAACGAGTTCTGCAGCAGCAGATCGTCGTGGACCTGCATGATCGGCTCGCCGAAGAGATCGCCGATCAGACTGCACACCGAAGGCGGAGTGGGGCTTCCCTCGCACAGCAGGTTGAATCCGACGGCGCCCGCGGCGTAGAGCAGCTGATCGTTGCAATCCGGGTCCGAGGAGAGCGGCGGATTGGCGATGAGGTCCGGGAAGATCGGCGTGGTGGGCGGCGGGCACACCGCGAGGTTTCGCGCGGCGGGATCGAGCGGACGGACGCCGAACGAACCGCGATCGAAGCTCGGCGTGTCCATGTTCACGCTGAGTGGATACGGAACCGGTCCCGTGCCCGGGCCGAACGAGCCGAGCACGCCACACTCGTTGAGCGCGAGCGCGATGTCGGTGTTCAGGTAGCCGGGACCGTCGGCGATTCCCCAGGCCTGAGAGCTGGTCGCGGATTGGGACGTTCCGAGCACGCCGCCCATCACCAGGGGCACCGGGCCATCGGGGGATCCCTCGTTCCGCCGCCCGGTGACGCGCACCGCGTTGCCTTTGTACTCCTCGCCCGGGTTCGACTTGGTGTAGGCCTGGGTGGTCGGCACGATGAAGCCGATCTCCACGTCGGCCGCCGGATCGAGCGTGAGCCCGGTGCCGGCGACGGCGTTTGCCGACGCGACCTCTTTCGCGCGCGCGCGGGCGTCGGCCAGCACGTCCGCGGCCGGCTTCGGGCACTCGTCGAAGCGAGTGGTGGCCGCGACCGCCGCCTGACCGGTCGAGTCCTCGAGCTCGGTGCGCGCCGTCGAGACGATCCCCAGGTCGAGGATCACCGCGACCACGGTCACCAGGGTCAGCAGCCCGACCGCGAACAGCAGGATCGCCTGCCCCGAGTCGTCGCGATGAAGCCGGGCACGCATGCGCCGAACCCGCGCCGTTGACCGAGCACGCGTCAGCGGTTGGCCACCCGGTCGAACGGCAGCGACGGGGCCGAGCCCGCCGGCAACGGGCGAACGATGCGCGCCGTGAGCAGGATCACCAGCTCCGTTTCCTCGTTCTTCACGTCGTCGTTGCGGAAGAAGTTGCCGATCACCGGCACGTCGCCGAGCCACGGCACCTTCGACTCGCCGGTCTCGCGCTTGGTCATCATCAAGCCCGCGATCACGATCGACTGGCCGTCGTGGAGCTGCACCGTGGTCTCGGCCTTGCGGGTGTCGATCGCCGGGATCTTGAAATCCGAGAGTACCACCCCGTTCGAGAAGTCGAGGCTCGACACCTCCGGCGACACGTGCAGCGAGATGGTGTCGTCGTCGAGCACCGTGGGGCGGAAGTTGAGCTTCACGCCGAATTCCTTGAACTCCACCGTCACTCGCGGCAGCTCGCCGGTCTGCAGCGAGGTGACCATCGGAATGGGCACCTCGCCGCCCGCCAGGAAGCTCGCCTCCTGGCCGTTGATTGCGACCAGATTCGGCTCGGCGAGGATGCGCGCGATGCCGCGCTGCTCGAGCGCCTGCAGGAACGCGAAGATGCCGCGATCCGGCTGGAAGATCGTGAGGTCGGATCCGGTGGGCAGCTTGCCGCTCGAGCCGAGGACGTCGCTGCCGGCGACTCCGGGGATGGCGCCCGGCAATACGCCACCGCTCTGCGTGACCACTCCCAGACCGCCCTTCACCACGTTGCTGTCGAGCAGCACCGCCATGTCGATGCCCAGCTCCCGCATCGCCTGGCGCTTCACCTCGGCGACCTTGCACTTGAGCAGCACCTGCTTCTCGGTGGTGCCCTGCGACTCGACGCGCAGCTTGATCTGCGACCCGTGATCGGCGTGATCCCAGATCACCAGATCGGTGGTGCCGCTCGAGTGGCCGTTGACGACGAGCTGGGAGGGCGTGGCCATGACCACGTCGCCGACGGCGGGATTGGCGATGGCCACCCGCTTGGCGGGCGAGTCGAGCAGCAGCACGCGCGATCGTCCGACGCCCAGGGACAGCGTGCCGTCCTTGAGATCGGAGAGCCGCACGATCGGGCGCAGCTCCGGGGCCTGCGGAGCCTGCTCGGCCGGGCGCATGGGCTCGGGCTGCGCCGCCGGGGCCGCCGGTGGCGGAACCGCGGTGCTCGCGGAGCGTCCGTCACGCTGCACGTCGAAGCTCACGGGTGGCGGCTGGATCGGCGGCGAGTGCGGCATCGGTCGCCACACCCGGGTCGATTCGTCGTTCGACTCGCGGATCGCCTCGCGCACCGCCTGCTTGATCTCGGCCGGCGGCACCGTGACCACGGGCGCCGGCGCGGGAGCCGGTGCAACGGGCTTTTGCTGTGCAGCCAGCTGGCCACGCAGCTGGTCGATGCTCTTCTTGAGCTCTCCGATGTGCTCGTCGGTCGCGAACTCGGGCGTGGGCGCCTCGAGATTCGCCGGCATCGGGCCGATGTTCTCTGGCGGCGGATACGCGGGCGGAGGTGGAGGCGGCAGCTCCGATTCGGTCTCGGCCGGCGGCACCGGCAGCTCGGCCTGAGCGGCGCCGTTCTCGGCTCCCGGCACCTCGGTGACCGTGAGCACGTCCGAGCCCTCGCCGCCGGGATGCTCCCCGACCGCGGCATTGCTCGCCATCAGCGGCGCGCTCGCCGGCCGGACTCGCACGTGGTAGCGCGAGACCGCACCTCCGTCGCCCGTGAGCGTCAGATCGGTTTCACCGACGGTGCGCCCGATCAGCGTCACGTCACCGGGCTGGTTGCGCTGCACGTCGACGACGCCCGGCGACGCCACCTCGATGCGGGTCGCCTGGCCCGTCACGTCGAACGACTGCGACTCGCCGACGGAGAGGATCAGGCTCGACGCATCGTCGGCGGGCGGCGCGGCGGCAGGACGCGCCACCGGTGCGACGGGCGCAGCGTCGGCAACCGGCTGAGCCGACGCGTGCGCCGCGCCGACCGGCACCACCACCATCGCCTCCGGCGCGGAAACGCTGGTTTCGGGCGGCACGACGTCGATCTGGAAGAGCCGCGAGGTTCCGTCGGCGAGCCGCACCCGGATCGGCGAGCGTCCGGTGCCGCGACCCACGACCTCGATCTGGTCGGGCGCATTCAGGAAGTAACCGACGACCGAGCTATCGGCCTCGCTGATCTTCGCGACCGGAGCGCCGAGCGGAATCGCGACGCTCTGGCCGACCGGGATGCGCAGCGACTCGGGCCCGGAGCCGGTCGCACCGACCAGCGCGAGCAATCCGATGGCTGTGGCCCAGCGCAGCGCGCGGGCGCCGGTAAGCCGGTGGGGTCGAGGCATTCCGCTGATCCTCCCCTGCGTGCTCGCGTTCACTCGCCGGTCGCGCCGTGGCATGTCGAGGCGCTCAGAAATTCACCGACGAGCGATCGCTTCCGCGGATCACTTCGACCGTGGGTCCCGTCTGCGGAGGTGCCGCGTGTCCATGCGGCTCGTACACGGGTTCGGGCTCGGCCAGCCCGAGCAGCTCTTCCTTGGTGATGCCGGTCGTCTGCCCCGAGCCTTCGTCGTCGTAGTTGCGCAAGGCCAGGTGAATCGAGCCTTCCTTCACCGCCAGCGCCAGGCTCTCGGACTGCGCGGGCGTCACGAGCAACGTGGCGGTCGACGGCGCACCCTTGGTGCTGGAGAGCAGCGCGGCCCGGCCCGCCGCGCTCGACGCCGCCTTGGCGCGCGACGCGGCGTCGTTCTGCTCCATCTGGGTACCGGACGCAAGCACCTTCACGTGCTCGAGAATCACCTTCGAGAAGGTCTCGCCGCGGCCGTGGCCGAACATCGCGTCCCGTACGTTCCGGAAAGTCCCGATCACGTCGACGTACGCGCCGGCGTTCACGTAGCCGCCCACACCGCTCACCTCGTCGACCGGCACCGTGAGCGCGCGCATGCCGTTGCCGATCGCGGCCGGCAGCGCGGCTCCCGAGTCGGGCGACGCCAGCTTGAACGAGTAGAGCGGCTCGCCGGCGTAGATCGGCTCGCGCACGATCTGGCCGACCGTCGAGCTGGCGTCCTCGACCACGTCGCGGGGTGCCAGGTCCCGAGGCCAGTCGCGCTGCGCGAAAGCGGCACCGGCCAGATCCGTGGTGATCCGCGTGCCTGGAACGAGATCCTGGCTCGCCACCGCGATCCGGACCACACCACCGTCCCGCCGGCCGCCGGAGCTTCGAGAGGCGAGCTGGCCGTAGAGGACGCCGGCGAACGACGCCGAGACCACGGCGATCAGCGCCACCAGGACATATGGGCGTTTCGAGTCCACTCGCGCGCTCCCTCTCGCTCCGATGCGATCCGCTATCGATCCTGGTGACGCCGGTGCGTCACAGGATCAACACCTGCGCTTCCCGGCGGATCGTGATGGTCCCGTTGCCGAACACGGGCTCTGCGCCGAACCGGATGT
>CAZYWA010000029.1:0-26924 GCA_964650975.1 uncultured bacterium | reverse complement strand
GCCCGCCGCGGGCGAAGCGGAAGGGAGAGCCGGGGACGCGCACGGTCCCGCGCGCTGCAGGCGCCGCCTCGGAGAAGAAGCCTCGCGCCGCGAGCTGTGGATCGGCGAGCACCTGCTGGGCACCGTTCACCGCCGTGACCGCCAGGTGGCGAGCGGCGGCCTCGCGCAGGAACTCGCGCTGGGTCATGCGCGCGGCCAGCTCGCCGATCCAGAGATCGAGCAGCTCGCGATAGGGCGCGCGGTTCGAGGATGGACCGTCGAACATCGGATCGAGCACGTCCGGGTTGCCGCTCACGTCCGCGATCCAGCGCGCCAGTGCCTGCCAGTGAAGCGGCCGGTTCACGATCACGTAAACGAAGCCGTCGCTGCACGCGTAGGCACCCGACGGCACCGACGCGAAGAGGCTGGTGCCGCGCCGCACCGGCACGATCCCGTCGTCCAGGAACTTCGCGACGCCGCACACGTGCGCCATCGACGCGACCGCCTCCTCGAGCGACACCTCGACCAGCTGGCCGCGTCCGGTGCGATCGGCGTGGAAGAGCGCCAGGAGCGCGACCGCGGCGGCGATGATCGAGGCGCTCACGTAGGCCTGCGAGCCGGCGAGCTTGACCGGCGGGTCGGCGGCCTCGCCGATCACGAAAGCAGCGCCGCCCATCGCGGTGGCGACCAGATCGGACGAGAGCCAGTCGCGGCGCGGGCCGTCGAGCCCGAAGCCGGTCACCGACACGTGGACCAGGCGAGGGGCGGCGGTGAGAGCCGCGCGACCGAGACCGAACGAGTCGAGAGCGCCGGGCGCGAGCGACTCGAGGAGCACGTCGGCGCTCGCGATCAGGTCGAGCGCGGCATCGCGATCCGCGGACGACGCGAGATCGAGCGCCAGCGGGCGCTTTCCCGCATCGGTGTAAAGGTGAAACGCCTCGCGTCCCGGGCGTGACGAATCGCCGCGCGGCGCGACGCGGGTGACCTGCGCGCCGAGATCGGCGAGCACCCGCCCGCAGTAGGCGATCGGCTCGCCGGCCAGCTCGACCACTCGCCGCCCGGCGAGCGGCACGAGGGGAGCAGGATCGTCCGCGTCCGGGGTCATGGGCTCGCGATCCTACCAGGCGAGTCGAGCTCACGAATCGGGTCCCGGAGGGTGGTTGGGAGGGACCGGCTCCCGCCGGTCCTCGTCTTTCGTGATGGAGCGCTGCGGCTGCGAGGGACCGCAGCCCTCCGACTGCGGTCGGGAGCGATGGCATTGGAGGGACGCGGTCCCTCGCGTCCGCAGCGCTCGATCGCGCGTTACCAGACCGCACCGCTCACGCGTATTCTCCGAAGGCCATGGCCGAGTACCCCGAGCTCCGCCGGCGTTGCCGGTCCGGCTTCTGCGCCGCGCTGCTGTCTTTCGCCGCGGCCTGCGGCGGGTCGAGCGGCACCACCCGATCGATGACCTCGGAAGCCGCGCTGCGCGCGCGGCTCGGCGTCCCGCCCGAGGCCGAGCGGGTGCTCCTCGCGAGCCAGTCGGCGCACCTCGATCTCAACTACATGGACACCTTCGACGGCTACTACGACTCGAGCATCCGCTGGATCTTCCACGACGCGCTCGACGTCCTCGATCAGCAACCCGACTACCACTACTCGATCGCCGAGGTCGCGTGGGTGCGCCGCTACTGGGACGATCACCCCGCCGATCGCGAGCGCATGAAGGCGGCGGCAGAGCGCGGCGCGCTCAAGATCGTGGGCGGCGGGCTCGCCAGCCCCGACACGATCCTGCCCACCGGCGAGTCGCTGATGCGCGACTGGCAGCTCGGGATCGAGTGGACCCGCAAGAATCTCGGCGTCACGCCGACCTCGGCGTGGCAGCCCGATAGCTTCGGTCACGCGGCGACGCTGCCCTCGATCCTCGAGCAATTCGGCTTTCGCTCGGTGGGCTTCGCCCGCGTCGACGGCGGCACCGACGGCCCTGACCCCGACGGCTCGCCCACGCCCGGCGACACCCGCTCCACCGCCGCGACCCTTCGCGACGCACACAGCGCCGCCTTCGTGTGGCAGGCCCCCGACGGAGCGGAGGTGCTCGCGCACTGGATGCCGTACGGCTACGGCATGGGCGACGACCTCGACTTCTCGAATCCACTGACGGGCCTTTCCGGAATCGGCATCAACTGGAACGTGCCGGCCTTCACGGACGCGAGCGTGACCAACGACCGGTTCGCCGGCTACATCGACAAGCTCGAACCGTACCGGACGACTCCCTACCTGTTTCTACCGGTGGGCGGCGATTTCACCTGGCCCAAGCACCCGTTGCTCGACTACGCGCGCAAATGGAACACGGAGCGCTACCCGTCGACTGGCGTGTGGATCGCCGTCGGAACGTTCGAGGACTACACGTCGCTCATCGACGCGCGCCGCGCGGAGCTGCCGGCGCTGGCCCTCGACATCAATCCCTACTGGACCGGCTTCTACGACACTCACGCCGGCTTGAAGGACACGGTTCGCCAGGCGAACGCGTTCCTCACCTCGGCGGAGAAGCTGGGAGCGATCGCCTCGGCCGCGGCCGGTGGCGACTATCCGTTCGATGTCATCGACTCGGGCTGGGACTCGTCCGCGTTCATGGATCACCACGACGCGATCACCGGCACCACCACCTCGGCGGGATTGGCCGTGGATCTGGTGCCGTGGTCCGAAAATGCCTGGAGCCAGGGCAATCAGGCACTCTCGAGCTCGATCGCCGAGCTGGCCAAAGGGCTCGACACCCCGGCCGTGCCGGGAGGCGCTGCGCTGCTGCTGGTGGCGAACCCGGCGAGCTGGGAGCGGGCCGGTGAGGTCGAGACGTCGATCGAGGTGAGCGGGCCGGGCGATCAGCCCGTGGCGGTCGATCCCGAGGCGGGCGTGCTACCTACGCAGGTGCTCGGCATCGCCTTCGACGAGCACAGGCTCGCCTGGTTCGCGGACGTCCGGGTCGAGACGCCGCCGCTGGCGCCGCTCTCGCATCGCACCTGGGGCGTTGCGCTCGACGGCGCGCCCGGAGTGGCGCGCGCGTCGCTGCCCTCGGTGAAGGTCGAGCTTCTCGCCGCGGGCCAGCCGGTGGACGACGTGGCGAGCGCGGACACGATCGTGCTGGAGAATGGCACGGTGCGCGCAGTGATCGCGCAGGAGAAGGGTTATTGCTTAGCATCGATCCACGATGCGAGCGGCGCCGAGCTGCTCAACGGTCCCTCGAACGACATCGTGACCTACCGCGATCTGGGCGGCGCCTACCGGATCGGCAGCGAGATGGGCCGCACCTTTCAGGAGATCGCCAGCAGCTGCACGCCGAATCCGGCGCGCACGGTCGAGCTGGTCGAGCGCGGTCCTGTCTCGGCGCGGATCCGCCTCACCGAGCCGAGCGAGCTCGGACCGCTGGTGCGCGAGATCGTGCTGGGTGCCAGCTCGCCCGGCCTCGAGCTCGACACCACGCTCGCGGCGCCCGATCTCACGACGGTGGTGGCGCGCTTCCGCACTCCGATGCACGGCGATCGGCTGACCACCAGTGTTCCGTTTGGCGAGCTCGCCCGGCCGCGCCGCAAGCTCTTCGACCCCACCTTCTGGCCGGTCACCGAGTGGGCGGATCTCGCGTCGCCGACCGGCAGCGGCGGCCTGTGGCTCTCGTTCCAGGGCAGCCGCGGTGTCGCCGCCTCCGCGGACGGCGTTGCCGAGGTGATGCTCACCCGCAACACCTTCTGGGATTTCCTGGGCCCTGGCGGCGAGGATCGGCAGAGCTACACCACCCGCATCGAGGTCGGCGGGCGGCCCGGTGCCAGCTGGCTCGACGGCCAGTCGTATCGTCGCAGCACCGAAGCGCGCGAGCCGGTGGTGGTCCAGTCGATCCAGCGTGCGGCGGGCACGCTGCCGGCGTCCCGCTCGTGGCTCTCGATCGACCGCGCGGACGTGACGCTCAGCACCCTCAAGCGCGCCTACGACCGCAGCGACGACCTGGTGATGCGCCTCGTCCGCCACGGCGACACGGCCGGTCCAGTGCACGTGACCACGGCGCTTTCGGGTTTCGATCAGGTGTGGGCCGTGAACGGCCTCGAGGACGCGATCGACGGCGTCGCGGTCACCGGCACCGGCGCCGACTTCACGGTCGACATGAGCCGCGCGATCCGCAATGTCCGGTTCCACCGCAGCACCGCGCGGCATGGAACGTGATTCGAGCGACTCGAGGCGCCGCCGCCGGCCACCGAGGGACCGGTGGCCCTCCAACCGGAATCGCGGGGATGCCGTTTGGAGCGCGCGCCCGCGCCTGTGGCGCTCCTCGCGCGCGAGCGCTGGAATGGGCTCCATCGAGCGATCGATCGCTCGCCGCGGGCCGCCGGCGCGGGCCATATTTCCGCGGCGTGATCCACCGGGCCTGCGAGGCGTGGAGCGCGTGCGGTCGCTCGCACGCCATGCGCGCGAGCGGGATCGGCCCGCCGCGCTGTCGTGCCAACCCGAGGAGATGACGAGCCGATGAACAACGGTGCGCTCGCGGGGATCCGCGTGATCGAGCTTGGCGAGGGCGTGTCGGCGGCGTTCTGCGCCAAGGTCTTCGCCGACTACGGCGCCGAGGTGCTCAAGATCGAGCCGCCGGGCCGCGGCGACGTGACCCGCACCTGGGGCCCGTTTCCGGGCGACGCTCCGCATCACGAGAAAAGCGGCACGTTCTTTTTCCTCAATACGGGGAAGCAGAGCGTGGCGCTCGACGTGAGCGACGCCGCGTCGCGCCAGCGGCTGCTCGATCTGATCCGGAACGCCGATCTCTTGATCGAGAATTTCACGCCGGGGCGGCTGGCCGAGCTTGGCCTCGACGTCGCGTCGCTCGCGCGCCTCAATCCGGATCTGGTGGTGATCTCGATCACGCCGTTCGGCCAGAACGGTCCCTACGCGAGCTGGAAGGGCCACGATCTCAACGCCTACCACCTCTCCGGCGCGAGCCACCGCTACTGTGGTCGCCCCGGAGAGTCGCCGCTCGAGCACGGCACCTTCGCGGCGGATTTCTTCGGCGCGATGACCGCGGCTACGTGGGGGCTCGCGGCCGTGATGGGGCGCACGAACGTGGGCGGCGGTCAGCACGTCGACGTCTCGACCGCCGAGGCGATCGCGGCCGCGTTCGTGGGCGGCCAGAACATCGGCGGCTACGCGCAGGACGGAAAATGGGAGCGGCGCACCGGCGTCGGCATGCCGCTCGGCGCTCCCGCCACTATCCTCCCGTGCGCCGACGGCCACGTGTGGATGCTGGCGCTCGAGCCCGGCCAGTGGAACGGCCTGGTGAAGGTGATGGGCGATCCCGAGTGGGCGCAGCTCGACATGTTCCAGGACATGTTCCAGCGCGCGCAGAACTCGGACGTGATCTATCCCTTCATCGAGGAGTGGCTCGCGGACAAGTCGAAATTCGACGTGATGGAGCGCTGCCAGGCCGCGGGCGTGCCGGTCACCGCGGTCTTCCAGGTGGGTGAGGCCGCCGAGCAGGCGCACCTGAAAGCGCGCGGCTACCTGGTCGAGCTCGACCACCCCGACCTGGGCCGAATTCGCACGCTCGGCGCACCGTTCAAGCTGCCCAAGAGCCCAGGCGGCCCCACCCGCGCCGCGCCGCGACTGGGCGAGCACAACGCGGACGTCGAGGTGGGAGGGCGCGAGTCCCGCCGCGCCGCGGACGATCGCGATCGCACGCCGGACCGGCGGGAGCCGGTCCCTCCCAGGCTGCCGCTCGCCGGCATTCGGGTCGCCAACTTCGGCTGGGTATGGGCCGGGCCGGTGGTCGGGCAGACGCTCGGGTTCCTGGGGGCCGAGGTCTACAAGATCGAGTCGCGGGCGCGGATCGACATGACGCGGCAGCTGCCGCCCTTCGGCGAGGGCGTGCGCGATCCCAATCGCAGTCTCTCCAATCACGCGTGCTGGGCCGGGCAGGGGAGCGTGACGCTCAACTTGAAGAAGCCCGAGGCGCGGGAGCTGGCGCGCGAGCTGATCCGGACCTGCGATGTGGTGATCGAGAACTTCGGCCCTGGGGTCATGAACGAGCTCGAGCTCGGCTACGACCGGTTGAGCGCGGTGCGCCCCGATCTGGTGATGTTCTCGATGCCCGCCGCCGGTCTCACCGGGCCGCTCAAGGACATCCGTACCTACGGTTTGAGCCTCACCAGCACCACCGGTCTCGACAGTCTGGTGGGCTACGTCGGCGGTCCGCCGATTCCGGTCGAGAACGCGTTCTCGGATCCGCTGAATGGCATCTTCGGTGCGTTCGCGATCCTGACCGCGCTCCATCATCGCGATCGCACCGGTGAGGGCCAGCACGTCGATTATTCGCAGCAGGAAGCGGTGATGCAGCTGGTCGGCCCGGCCTTCATGGACTGGGAAATGAACCGCCGCGAGGGCGGCCCGCTCGGCAACCGTCATCCACGCGGAATGGCCGCGCCGCACGGGGTGTTCCGCTGCGCGGGCGACGACCGCTGGATCTCGATCGCGTGCGGCGACGACGCCGAGTGGCAGGGACTGGTCGCGGCGATGGGCTCACCCGATTGGACGAGCGCGGCGGCCTTCGCGTCGCTCGCCACGCGGCTCGAGAACCTCGATGCGCTGCACGAGCGCTTGTCCGAGTGGACGCGCTCCCAGGACGATCATGCGCTGGCCGCGCGGCTTCAGTCGCACGGGGTCCCGGCCGCGCCGGTGCTGAGCGTCGCGGACCTGCTCCACGATCCCCACTATCGAGCGCGCGGCACGTTCCTCGAGGTCACTCACCCGCTCGGCTTCAAGGAAACGATCTATGGCTCGTACGTGAAGCTCAGCAAAAGCGAAGCCGCGGTCCGCACGGGCCCGATGATCGGCCAGGACAACGAGCACGTGTTCCGCGAGCTCCTGGGGATTCCGGAAGACCGCTACCGGGCGCTGGTCGAGGGGCAGATCGTCTTTTGAGCCCGCAACGAACGCGCGGTCCGGCCAGCACACGTCGCGAGCATCGCCGCGCGCGGTTGCTCGATTACGAGCGGCGGAACGAGCCGCTGGCACCGATTCCGGTCTTCCGGCGCCGGCTGCTGCGCAGCGGCGTCGTGGTGCTCGGGGTGATCGGGGTTTCGCTCGCGATCGGCATGGGCGGGTATCACTTCCTGGGCGGCGTCGAGCGCTGGGTCGACTGCCTCTACAACGCGTCGATGATCCTGGGCGGCATGGGACCGGTGGCCGAGCTCACCACCGACGCCGGCAAGGTGTTCGCGTCGCTCTACGCGCTCTACAGCGGCATCGTGCTGATCGCCAGCGCCGGCCTTCTGTTGTCGCCGGTGCTGCACCGGATCCTCCATCGCTTCCACGTCGAGAGCGAGGGCGATGACGACGCGCAACACTCCTGAGAACCCCGAGAAGATCGCCCGAGCTGCTGCTATCGTTCGCGCATGAGCTTCGATCTCGGGCGGCGCGCGTTCGTCAAGGCGAGTGGCGCGCTCGGGTTGCTGGCGCTCCTGCCCGAGTGCGGGGGCTCGAGCGGCGGCTCGAGCGGCTCCGCGAAGGGCGGTGCCGGCCGGTTCCTCGACGCCCACGAGTTGGCGACGCTCCGCGCGGTGACGGCGCGGTTCGTGCCCGGGCCACCCGAGGATCCCGACCCCGGAGCGATCGAGGCGGGCGCCGCCGAAGCGATCGACATGCTGCTCGGCGCGTTCGGGTTCGCGGTCCCGCCGATTCACGCGGGCGGTCCGTTTTCCGATCGCGCGGGCGCCACCCACGACGCCTTCGCGGACTTCGTGCCGCTCGACGCGCAAGTGGAGCTGGGCTGGAGGATCCGCATCGAGGGCTCGCAGGGCCTTCCCGAGCGCGAGTTCGCGGGACCGGTGTTGGGGCTCCAGGAGATCTACCGGACCGGCCTCGCGAAGCTCGACGAGCGAGCGCAGGCGCAGGGCGGGACGGACTTCGTGGATGCGCCCGCCGCGACGCAGGATCAGATCCTCGCCGATTCGAGCGACGAGGCGATCGCGACGTTCGCCGGTGCCGCGCTCGCGAACACGCTGGAGGCGGTATACGGAGCGCCCGAGTACGGCGGGAACCGGAACCGGGTCGGCTGGACCTACACGAGCTGGGACGGCGACGTGGAGCCGCGTGGTTACACCGATTCGGAAGTGAGCGACGGGCCCGGTGCCGGGGCCGCGGGCGAGGCCGATCTCGCGAGCATCCGCGATGCCGCGCCGCTCGTGGAGCGGCTGCTCGTGGAATTCGCGGGCCGGGCCGCTCCTCGTCAGGCCTTCTGGCTCGCGCGGCCTGGATACGGGAGGCGCTGATGGCGAAACCCTCGGTCCTGATCGTCGGCTCGGGCGCGGGTGGGAGCGTCGCGGCGTGGGCGCTCGCGAACGCCGGTCATCCGGTGACGATCCTCGAGAAGGGGCGAAACCTCTTCCCCGGCCTCGGCACGCAGAATCCCATCGGCTCGCTCTTCGGCAACGACGAGATCAAGACCGGGCGCTCGTTCGAGAACCAGGACGTGACCCTCGAGCCGCGCACCGCGCGCTCGCAGGCCGAGGCTGCTCGCGGGCTCGCGCGCTCCTTCGTGGGCGACGTGAACACCCTTCCCACCACGGTGGGAGGCGGCACGGTCCACTGGGACGCCAAGACGCCGCGCTTCTGGATGCAGGATTTCAAGGGGCTCTCGCTCTACGGTCCGGTGCCGGGAGCGAACGTGGCCGACTGGCCGCTCACCTACGAGGAGCTGGCTCCTTTCTACGACGAGATCGAGGCGAAGCTCGGGGTGCAGGGTGACATCACCCAGATGCCGGCCGCGACGCTCGCCCAGGCGCCGCGTAGCGGCCCCTTCCCGATGCCGCCCAACCCGCAGATGTACGGCGGCACCTTGCTCGCAAAGGGAGCCGAGAGTCTGGGTTTTCACCCGTATCCGTTCCCGATGGCGGTCAACTCGCAGACCTTCGAGGGCCGTCCGCGCTGCAACTCGTGCGGCTTCTGCTCGGGCTTCGGCTGTCCGATCAACGCCCGCGGTGGCGCCGCGATCTCGTTCCTGCACCCGGCGCTTCTGGCCGGCGCGGTGCTCGAGCCGCGCTGCTTCGTGACCCGGATCGAGACCAGCCTCGACGGCAAGCACGCCACCGGCGTCACCTACGTGGACGCGAGCGGCTCTTCCAAGACCGCGACCGCCGACATCGTGATCGTCGCGGCGTCGGCGATCGAGACCGCGCGCCTGCTGTTGCTCTCCAGCACCTCGGCCCATCCGGACGGAGTCGGCAACCGTTCGGGGCAGCTGGGGCGTAACCTGATGTTTCACTTCTTCACCCTCGGCGTCGGCGTGTTCCCGGACGACGTCCACGCCTGGCGTGGCCCATCGAGCACCCACACGATGGACGATTTCGTCGGCCCCGATCTCGGCCCCGACGTGCGCCAGGCCGCGAAGGACGCCGGGCTGCCGTATCTCAAGGGCGGCATCCTCGAGATGGGCGGTTCGTTCTTGCTGCTCGAGGAGGCGCAGATCTACGGAGCGATCCCGGGCTTCGCCGGCACGACGCACAAGAACCTGATGCGGAAGGGGCTGGTCCGAAAGCACGTGTGCGGCGTGTCGATGGTCGGCGAGGACATGCCGCAGCTCGGGAATCGCGTCGACCTCGATCCAGACATCCGCGACTTCCAGGGTCTACCGGTGCCGCGCATCACCCACTCGGCGCACGCGTTCGAGATCGCCGCCGCGGCAGCCATCGGCCCCAAGCTCGGCGCCTTGTGCAAGGCCGCACCGGGCGCGACAGCGGGTTTCTACGTACCGCTCGGCACGCTGGCGTCAGCTTTGGGATCGGGCGAGGAGCTGGCGGGTCCGGCCGCCACGGCGCACATCATGGGCACCGCGCGGATGGGCAGCGATCCGGCGAATTCGGTGGTGGACGCTTTCAGCCGCGTCCACGAGGTCGAGAATCTCTACGTCGCCGACGGCTCGGTGTTCGCGTCGGCGGGCGGCTTCAACCCGACGCTCACCATCATGGCGCTGTCGCTGCGGATGGCGCGAAACCTCGGCTAGCCAACGGGCGTGCCCGGAAGGCTGGCGGTCCCTCACAGCCGCCGCGTTCCATCGCTAGCGAGCGCTGCGGACGCGACGGAGCGCGTCCCTCCGACTGCATCCGGCCGAGATCGAGCTACTGGACGAAGCTGGAACGGCCGGGCTGCGCGACCGACACCCGGTCACGCCCGCCGCGCTTGGCGGCGTAGAGCGCTGCGTCGGCGCGCCGCACCAGGCTCGCGACGTCGCGATCGGCCTCGGTGCGCGACGCGATCCCGATGCTCACGGTGCACGAGCGCGGCCGCGAGGTCGGCTCGCCATCGCCGGTTGTCGGTGCGCTCGCCGCCGGCCCCGCCGCCAGCGACGAGCGGATCCGCTCGGCCACGTCCTGGGCCGCGGCGAGGTCGCTCTCGGGCAGCACGATCGCGAACTCGTCGCCGCCCACCCGGCCGGCCAGGTCGCTGCGCCGGAGCACGCTCTGCAGCGCGGCCGCGAGCCCCGCGAGCAGCTGGTCGCCGGCGGCGTGGCCGTCGGTGTCGTTGACGCGCTTGAAGCGGTCGACGTCGAGCACCATCACCGCCAGCGGGCGGGTGTAGCGGACCGCGCGATCGAGCTCGCGGTCCGCCGCCGCGAGGAAGGCGCTGCGGTTCAAGAGGCCAGTGAGCGTGTCGGTGCTGGCGAGCCGTTCGAGGGCACGCCCGCGCAGGAAGTGGCTGCGCACCAGCCGGTAGAAGAGATGCCCGGCGGCGAGATTGAAGAGGCTCGACATGAACATCGACCCCACCGCGCTCCCCATGTGCGGGTAGCGCAGGTACTCGGGGTGGGGCACCAGGTACGCGGTCATGATCGAGACCACCATGACCGCGATCCACAGCGCGCGCTCCGGCCAGTCGATCAGCACCAGGATCGTGAACCCAGGCAGCACGATGGCGTTGTGCAGCCAGGGCGAGTCCGGGTCGGCGAAGTAGCCGAAGGCGAACAGGGTCCCGGCGCTGAGCGCCACCATGCAGGCACCCGACACCCGCGCCGCGCGCCCGCTGTGGGCGGCCCGGCCGATGAGCGCGTAGCCGAGCGCGGCGAAGAGCACGAAGGTGGGACGCCAGAGGGCCAGGCCGTGCAGGCTGCGGGGCTCGTCGCGAAAGAACAGCGGATCGGTGGGCCAGAGCAAGATCGCCAGGGCGGCCGCGAGCATGAGCAAGACCTGGCCCAAGCGGGCGCTGGCCTCGTCGGCGTAGCCGGCGAACGCCTCGCGATCCGCGGGCGTGCAGGGCGGATCGGTGCCGATCAGCGCGACCACGCGCGCTTCCCAGCGCGCCGCCAGCTCGCGGGTTCGCGCCACCACGTCGGCCGCGTGCCGGATGCGCGCCACCACGCCCGGACGAGCCGGCGCCCCGGCCGACCCATCGTGGACCCGCGTCTGGGCGGCGGTGGGGAGGAAGACCCGGCTGCTGCTGGGAGCCTTCAAAATTCGGATCTCCATCGAGGAATGGCCGATCCTAGTCCAAACCGCCCCCAGGTGCGAATGGGGAGCGCCTCGGCTCGAGCCCACGGTAAGGGCCGATTTGGCGGCGCGGCGGCGGGCGCCCGCCCGGGCACGGCCGGCCATCGCATCGACGCGCGGGACAGGCCGGCCGGCATTCGACCTCGCGGCCACCTCCTCGCGATCGGTCGCAAGACGATGCTTGTACGGTCGATGCCCGCGGACGATGCTCGGCGCCATGCGCGGCTCGAGCGCCACGGATGAAACGATGCCCCTCGCGGGGGCTGAGCACGCGCGCTCACGCGTCTTCCAGGACGGCGAGCGCGTCGCGGGCCGGTATCGGATCGAGCGCTTCATCGGACGGGGCGGCATGGGCGAGGTCTACGAGGCGCACGACCTCGAGCTCGACACCCGCGTGGCGCTCAAGACGCTCTCGACGGGCGGCGGCGCCGACACGTCGGCGGGTGCCGACTTCCGCCGTGAAGTGCTGCTCGCGCGTCGCGTCACTCACCCCAACATCTGCCGGATCTTCGACTTCGGCCGGCACGGCGCGCCGGATCGCGAGCTCGCCTTCCTCACCATGGAGCTTCTGAGAGGCGAGCCGCTCACCGATCACATCCAGCGCGCGGGCCCGATGAACGCCGAGGAGGCGCTGCCGATCGCGCGCCAGCTGGCGCGCGCCCTCGACGCCGCGCACGCCGCGGGCGTCGTGCATCGCGACTTCAAGAGCGGCAACGTGCTCCTGGTGCCCGTGCCCGACGCGCCGCCGCGAGCGGTCGTCACCGACTTCGGTCTGGCCTGCGAGGTGCGTCGCGACGGCGTCGAGCCGGCCGACGAGAGCGGCATCGGCACGCCGGCCTTCGTGGCGCCCGAGCAGGTGACGGGAGGTCCGGTGGGCCCGGAGGCGGACCTCTATGCGCTGGGCATCGTGCTCTTCCACATGCGCACCGGTTCGCTGCCCTTCCAGGCGGAGGATCCCCTCGCCATGGCGCGGATGCGCCTCGACACGCCCGCGCCGCTCGCCTCGGAGGTCGGCGTCGGCGTGGACGCGCACTGGGATCGAGCGATCCAGCGCTGCCTGGCCCTCGATCCGCGCGGCCGCTTCGCGAGCGCGGCCCAGGTGGTGCGCGCGATCGAAGGCGAGATGCCGGCGGTGGCTCCGCAACCGTCCGCGGCCGAGCCCCTCGCGACGGAGGCTCCGCGCCATCGCCTGCCGGGTGAGCGTGACGCATTCGTGGGCCGGGAAGCCGAGCTCGACGAGCTGGGGCGGCTCCTCGAGGCCGACGCAGGCTTCGTTTCGGTGATCGGCCCAGGCGGCACCGGCAAGACTCGTTTCGTCACGCGTTTCGCGCGCACCCGCCTCGGCGACTGGCCGGGAGGCGCCTGGTTCTGCGACCTGGCCGAGGCGCGCGACACCGAGGGCGTGGTGCGCGCCGTGGCGCGCACCCTCGACGTGCCGCTCGGCCGAGGCGACGCCGTGGCGCAGCTCGGCCACGTGCTCGCGGCGCGCGGCCGTTGCCTGGTGATCCTCGACAACTTCGAGCAGGTGGTCGAGAGCGCCGAGCCCACGCTCGGGCGCTGGGTGTCCTCGGCTCGCGACGCGCGATTCCTGGTCACGAC
Organism: uncultured bacterium; assembly: GCA_964650975.1. GTDB lineage: Bacteria > JADJOY01 > JADJOY01 > JADJOY01 > JADJOY01 > CAZYWA01. Next base: position 13,860 of record CAZYWA010000029.1, on the reverse strand, counting down.
CCGCGCGATGCTGGGGATCGCCGGCGAGCATGGGGTGTTCCTGCCGCCCCTCGGCGACGAGGCGGGGATCGCGCTCTTCGTCGAGCGCGCGTCCGCGGCGCGTCGCGACTTCGAGCTCGCCGCTTCCGACCACGCAATTCTGGGCGAGCTGGTCCGGGCGCTCGACGGCCTGCCGCTCGCCATCGAGCTGGCGGCGGCGCGCGCGCGGATGCTTTCGCCGCGCCAGATCCTCGAACGGATGCGCGACCGGTTCCGGTTGCTCGCCGATCCAGGGCGGCCGGTGGGCCGGCAGGCCACGCTGCGCGCCGCGCTCGACTGGTCGTGGGATTTGCTCGAGGAGTGGGAACGCGCGGCGCTGGCGCAGCTCAGCGTTTTCGAGGGCGGGTTCACACTCGCGGACGGCGAGGCGGTGCTCGATCTCTCGCCGTGGCCCGGCGCGCCCTGGGCGCTCGACGTGATCGAATCGCTGGCGGATCGGTCGCTGGTGCGGGTGGTCGAGGACTACCGGTTCGACCTGCTCATCAGCATCCGCGAGTACGCCGCGGAGAAGCTCGCCGAGCTCGCCCGATCCACGGTGCTCGCTGCGGGCGGCGCCGATCCGGTGCGGGAGGTGGAGCTGCGCCACGGCCGCCACTACGCGCGGCTCGGCGACCCCGCCGCGATCGAGGCGCTCGATGGCCCGGACGGCGTCGCCCTGCGCCGCAAGCTCGAGCGCGAGACCGGGGACCTGGTGGCCGCGTGCGGTCGCGCGGTGGAGCGGCGCGACGGTCCGGTGGCGGTGGCCACGCTCGCGGCGGCCTGGGCGGTGCTACAGGTCCGCGGTCCGGTTGCCGCCGGGGCGGAGCTCGCCGCACGGGTGCTTTCGCTGCCGGACCTGCCGGTGCCGCTGCGTGCGCGCGCGACGCGCACCGCGGGCGACGCGTTCGCGTCGTCGGGGAGCTCCGATGCGGCGGAGGCGGCGGACGTCGAGGCGCTGCGGCTCCATCGCCAGCTGGGCGACCGCGACGGCGAGGGCATCCTGCTGCGCTCCCAGGCGATTCGCCACCGCCAGAGCGGACAGGTCGAGGAGGCCCGCGCACTCTGCGCGCAGGCGCTGATGCTGCACCGTGCGACCGGCAATCGCCGTCGTGAGGCGCTGGTCGAGTGCAGCTTCGCGATCATCGATCTCGGCCGTGGCCACGTCGAGGACGCCCGAGCGCGCTACGAGGCTGCTCTCGACGCCTTTCGCGCGGTGGGCGACCGGCGCTGCGAGGGAATCGTGCTCGGCGATCTGGGCCTCACCCATCTCGAGCTCGGGCGCCTCGACGAGGCGCGCGATCACTTCGAGCGGGCCATCCGCATCCACCGCGAGGTCGGCGGCCGGCGGGCGGAAGCCGCGATGCTCGCCAACCTGGCCCATGCGGAGCTCGCGATGGCCGCGGTCCACGACGCGGGCCGCCACGGCGAGCAGGCGCTGGAGCTGGCGCGAGCCGTGGGAGACCGCCAGCTCGAGGGCGCGGTGCTGGGAATCGCCGGTCAGGCCGCGGCGGCGCTCGGCCGAGTCGACGAGGCGAGGGAGCGTTTCGAGGCGGCCCTCGAGGCGAGCCACGCGGTGGGCGACGAAGGAACGGAGGGCTTCGCGCTGGGCGAGCTGGGCTTGCTCGATGCGCGCCAGGGTGAGCACCGAAGGGCGCGCGAGCGGCTGCAGGCGGGCGAGGCCAAGCTGCGAACCGTCGAGGGCCCGCTGGCGCTCGCCAAGCTGCTCTGCCGCCGGATCGAGGCGGAATGGCGGGCCGGGCACCGGGACGCGGTGGCGCCGCTCGTGGTCGAGGTCACCGCGCTCGCGGAGGAGATGGGGGCGGGATCCGGGTCGGAGCTGGGGCGGATCCTGGTCGAGGTCCGGGAGCTGATCGCCGCCTGCGCGTGACGGTCACTCGAGCAGCGCTCGCAGCACGGCCTCCGCGATGACGTCGTTGCCGCGGGCGTCGGGATGGATTCCGTCGCGCGCCAGCGTGCGATCCGGGAGCAGTCCGTAGAGACGAACGTAGGGGCTTCCGCTCTCCTTCGCCTCGGTCTCGAACGCCGCATCGATCTCGGGGAGGCGTCGCGCGATCTCGCTCGCGTGGGCCATGGTTCGCGACAGCGCCTCGACGTTCACGTTGGGAGGCCCGACCACGATCACGCGCCGCCTGGGAGAGGCCTCGCGCGCCGCGTCGATCAGTGCCTCGAGCCTCGCCTTGGCCCTGGAAACGGCGTGCGGCGAGAAGTCGTGCGCGTCGTTGGCGCCCAGCGCGATCAGCACGCTGTCGAACTCGCCGGCGTGCCGGTCGAGGGCTTCGCGGAGGCCCTTCAGCGAATCGGTGCTGCGGCCGTTCTTGCCCTCGTTGATGAGCCGCAGCCGGCCGTTCGAGCGCCGCTCCACGGTGAGCAGCCAGAGCGACGATCCCTCGCCGGGAGGCAATGCCTCGCCGCGGGTGATCGAGTCGCCGAAGCACAGCACGCGCTCGGAGACCGCTGCTCCCGGGGAATGCACGGATCGGTCGCTCTCGCTGGACTCGGCGCAGCGGGACGCGCCCAGGAACGCGGCCGCCGCCATCGCCGCGAGGCCGAGCCGGGCGAGGCGCCGCACGAGATCGCCGTGGCCGCTCAGCGGCCGGTGAAGTTGGGCGCGCGCTTCTCGAGGAAGGCGCGCGGACCTTCCTTCGCGTCCTCGGAATTGAGCACGCGCGGCGCGAGGGCCTTCTCGAGCACGAACGGAGCTTCGAGCGCCAGCCCGCGCACCGCGATCTCCTTCGCCGTACGCACCGCGAGCGGACCGTTCTTGCAGATGAGCTCCGCCCACTCGATCGTGGTCTCCATGAGCTTCTCGGCCGGCACGATGGCGTTGATGAGACCGATGTCGTAGGCGCGCTGCGCGCTGATCGGGCGGCCCATGAGCAGCAGCTCCATCGCCACCGCCCACGGGATCTGCCGCGGAATCCGCACGTGCGAGCCGCCCGCGGGGATGATGCCCACCTTCACCTCGCCGAGGCCGAACGTGGCGTGCTCGGCGGCGATCCGGATGTCGGTGCCGAGCATGAACTCGAGCCCGCCCGCGATGCAGTGGCCGTTCACGGCCGCGAGGATCGGCTTGAAGACGTCGGAGAACGGGCGCTTGGTGTGATCGTCGTAGCCCATCTCGTTGCCTTCGGTGATCTGCGGGATGGCCTCTTTCAGGTCCATGCCCGCCGAGAAGGCTTTGCTGCCGGCGCCGGTCAAGATCGCGACCCACAGATCGTTCTTGCGCTGGAACTCGGCGAACGCGGCGTCCATCGCCGCCAGCATCTCGCCGGTGAACGAGTTCATGGCCTGCGGTCGGTTGATGGTGAAGATCGCGATCTTGCCGCGCTGCTCGAAGGTGAAGCTCGCGGGAAGCGGGGTCCTGAGCGTCATGAAGTTCTCCGGCGGAAATGGGGCAGGGTGATCTCGGGAGTGGCGTCGTCGAAGGCGACCTCGACGGGCAGGTCGAAGGCGAGCTCGGCGGGCGGGCAGTCGACCACCTGGGTCACGATCCGCACACCTTCCTCCATCTCGACGACCACCACGGCATAAGGCTGCGCCGCGACCCAGCCGGGATGGAGCGCGCGCTCGACCACGCACCAGGTGAACACGGTTCCGCGGCCCGACGACGTCGCCCATTCCCACTCGAACGAGCCGCACGAGGGGCACATCTCGCGCGGCACGTGGCGCCAGGTGCCGCAGGTCTTGCAGCGCTGGAACTTGAGCTCGCGCTGCTTGCAGAAACCGTAGAAGTCCTTCGACAACCCGGTGAGCTGGGGCAGGGGCTTGGCGGCGTCCACGTCAGGCTCCCGGTCCGGTGGGCGGCGCTGCTGCATCGCGATCGAGCGCTCCAAACCGCCCCTGGAGGCCCACCGGTCCCTCGGTGGGCAGCGCGCGATCGCGATCTTGCCCCGCGGTTGCGAGGGACCGCAGCCCTCCGGGCGAGTGCGATCGATCGTGGGTCGGTTGCATGCGCGTCTCGCTCAATTCCGGAGGATCGCGATGGAGCCGTCGCCGAAGTCGCCCCAGCCGGTCACGACACCGATCTCCGCGTCGGCCACCTGGCGCTCGCCGGCCGCGCCGCGCAGCTGCTTCACGGCCTCGACGAGGTGGCCCAGACCGAGCGAGTGCGCCTCCGAGAGCAGACCGCCGCTGGTGTTGACCGGCAGCTCGCCGCCCAGCTCGATCCGCCCGTCCTCGACGAAACCGCCGCCCTCGCCGCGCTTCACGAAGCCCGCTTCCTCGAGCTGCTGCAGCACCTCGAAGGTGAAGCAGTCGTAGATCTGCGCAAAATCGACGTCCTTGGGGCGGATACCGGCCATCGCGAACGCTTCCGGCGCCGCGAACGTGAGCCCGGTGCGGAACAGGTCTTTGCGGCTCACGATCTCGTCGGCGGGATCGGGCTGACCCGAGGCGACGCCCATCACGAACACTGCCTTCCTGGCCAGGTCCTGGGCGCGCTCGGCGCTGGTCACCACGATCGCGGCGGCGCCGTCGGTCTCGAGGCAGCAGTCGAGCAGCCGGTAGGGCGCGCTGATCATCGGCGACTTCAGGTAGTCGGCGAGCGTGAGTGGCTTGCCGCGCATCACCGCGTTCGAGTTGAGCTGCGCGTGCTTCCGCATCGCGACGGCGATCGCGCCGAGCTGCTCGGACGTGGTGCCGTGCTCGTGCATGTGGCGACGCGCGAGCAGCGAATACCACTGCGGCGGCGCGGTCAGGCCCTGCGGAAGGTAATAGTCGCGAGCGATGTCGCCGCCGGGCAGCGCCGCCATGGTCTCGGTGACGATCTCGCGGGTGCGGCGTCCCGAGTAGCCGTTCCAGCCGGCTGGGATGAGCACGTGGGTGGCGATCCCCGCGGTCACCGCGGCGGCCGCCTGTGCGACGCTCGCGACCGGTGCCGCACCGCCCATGTGCACGGTCGCGGCGAAGCGCAACGTCTCGACGCCGAGGCTCGCGGCGAGCTCTTCGGCGCTGCCCAGGTTGGGGAACGGCATGATGCCGTCGATCTGGCGCGGCGTGAGCCCGGCGTCCTCGATCGCCGCCATCGACGCGCGCAGCTGGATCGCGAGCTGGCTCATGCCCGAGCCGGGCGCGCGGCAATAGGCGGTCTCGCCGATCCCGACGATGCACGCCTTGTCGCGCAGCTTGCGCGTGAGCTTGGTGGTGGGGTTGACGGCGCGCGTGGCCATTCAGGGTCTCATTCGCCCGATCGGCCGCTCGCGCGCGAGAGACCGCGCGCGCTCCAACCGGCCCGTGGAGGCCCACCGGTCCCTCGGTGGGCAGCGCTCGAGCGGGCCGGGCTCACGCCTTCTTCACCCGCTTGGTCGTGTCGATCTTCGCGAGCTTCGCCAGGTTCTTGCCGAGGAAGCCCGCGCGCATCTCGTCGGTGATCTCCTTGTAGCCCCACTGCTCGCGGAGCTCCTTGGGGATCTGGAAGGTGCGCATGAAGTCGACGACGCGCGGCATGTCGTCGAACGCGAGGTCGAGTCCCATCACGATCTTCTCGGGCTTCACCCACTGCAGCGCCTCGCCGACCATGTGGTAGCCGCGGTAGGGCGCGCACTGCAGCCAGCCGATGATGCCGGAGAGGCTGAGATAGAGATTCTGGTGCTTGCCCGCGAGGCCCATCAGGCACTCGTGGTACGGCCAGCCCATGTGGTAGGCGATGATCTTGAGCTGCGGGAAATCGATGCACACCTCGTCGAGTAGCTCGGGGTGGGTGTGCTTGTTGGGCTGCGGCATCACGTACGCCATGCCGGTGTGGACCGTGAGCGCGATGTCGAGCTCGATCGCCTTCTCGTAGAAGGGCCAGAGGCGCCGGTCGTTGAGGCCGCCGTCGTCCTCGGGGACATACACCTTGCAGAGCTTGGCGTTGCCGTTCTTGACCAGGTAGTCGAGCTCCCAGATCGCGTGCTTGACGCCGCGCTTCAAAATCGGCCCGACGTTGCACTCGAGGTACATGCGGTCGGGGTAGGGCGCGATCTCCTTCATGATGAAAGCGTTGGTCGACATGCAGGTGACGCCGCCCGAGACGTCCATCATCGACTCGCGGAGCGCGAAGCACACGTCGACGCCGGCCTTGTCCATCCACTCGATGAGCGCATGGGCGCGCGGCGGGGGCATGTTGCCGCCGCCCGCCAGCTCGCGTCCGCCGCCCCACGAGCGCATGACACCGTCGACGCTCTGCCACCACTGGGTGAACTGCGGGTAGTAAGCCATCTCGTGAAGCGATTCCTCGTTCATGAAGTGGCACTCGCTGAGCGCGACGAAATGATCGGGATTGGCCATGGGTTCTCCTGGTCAGAATGGGAGGGACGCGGTCCCTCGCGTCCGCAGGGATCGATCGGGATTCAAACGCCACGGCTGCGAGGGACCGCAGCCCTCCCGGCGGGATGACGCCGCGATGCTCATGCCTGGTCTCTTGCCGCGCGAATCGCGCTCCACACCCGCACCGGCGACGCGGGAACCTCGTTCACCTGCGCGCCGATCGCCGACAGCGCGTCGTTGATCGCGCACAGCACCGCGGCCGGTGTGGTGTGAATGGGGCCTTCGCCGCAACCCTTCGCGCCGAGTGGAGCGAAGGGCGAGGGTGTGCAGAGCGCCTTCTTCTCGGTGAACGGCACCTCGTAGATCGTCGGCAGCAGGTAGTCCATGAACGTGGACGTGAGCAGCTGCGCGTCGTCGTTGTAGACGTACTCCTCGAGCAGCGCGGCACCCACGCCCTGTGCGACGCCGCCCTGGGTCTGACCCTCGACGCTCGCGGGGTTGAGCCGCGTGCCGCAGTCGTCGGCGATGAAGTACTTCTTGATGTCGACCTTGCCGGTGTCGGGATCGATCTCGACCACCACCACGTGGCACGCATTCGCCGCGGTGAGGTAGCTCTTGGCGCGACCTTGATCGTCCGCCTGGGTCCGGCCCGCCGCGGTCCACGCGTAGGTGGCCTCGGGGCTTGGATCGACGTCGGGTGGGAGTAGATCGCTGCGCGCCAGCATCACGCCGGCGACCTGGGCCAGCGTCAGCTCGACGCCCGGCACTCCCTTCATGATGATCTTGCCGTCCTTCAAGTCGAGCAGGTCGGGCGTACAGCGCAGCAGTACCGCGGCCACCTTGAGCAGCTTTTCCTTGAGCCGCTCCGCGGCGCCGAGCGCGGCGCCGGTGATGGCGACGCCGAGGCGGCTTCCGCCAGGGCCGAAGTGGGGAGGCGCCGAGAGCGAGTCGAGCGGCACGACGCGGATCGCGCCCAGCTCGGTGCCGAAGTAGTCGGCGAGCACCTGAGCGACCACCGTGTATTGCCCCTGTCCTTCCAGCGAAAAGCCCAGGCGCGCGGTGATGCTGCCCACGATGTCGAGACTGATGGTCACCGCCTCGGGAACGCCGGTCGATTCGGCGCCCACGATCGCGTACGCATTCCAGTCGAAGACGCCCGGCTCGATGGTGCTCACCACCGAGATGCCGAAGAGCCGCCCCTCGGCGCGTGCTTTCGCCTGCTCGGCGCGCAGCGCCTGGTACCTCGACATCTCGAGCGCGGTGTCGAGCGCGGCGACGTAATCTCCGCTGTCGTACTCGTTGCCGCTCGGGATCAGGTACGGGAACGCGTCCTTGGGGATGTAGTTGCGGCGGCGCAGCTCGGCGGGGTCGAGCTTCAATTCGCGCGCCGCCTGATCCATGAGCGATTCGAGCACCCAGTTGTGGGGCGGCGGTCCCATGCCGCGATAGGCACCGGTGGGCAGCTTGTTGGTGGCGACGATGGTGAGGTCGTAGGACGCGACGGGGATCGTGTACGGGCCGGTGAACGAAGCGAGCGGCTTCGCGCACGACACCGCGCCATAGGCTTCGCCGGTGGCTCCCAGATCGTCGACCAGCTTCACCGCGAAGGCCGTGACCTTCCCGTCGGCGTCGAGGGCGAGGGACGCCTCGTAGTGGCGATCCCACGCTTGTCCGGCGCCGGAGGAGAGGTACTCCATCCGGTCCTCGATCCACTTGACCGGACGTCCGCCCGCCTTGCGCGACAGCATCGACGCGATCTCGGTGCCGCGGAATCCGCCCTTGCCGCCGAAGCTGCCGCCGTGCGGGTGGCTGATGAAGCGCACCTTGTTGGACGGGATCAGGAAGGTCATGGCGCGACCGAGCGCCATGTGCGATTGCGACTGGAACGAGCCGTTGCAGGTGAGGGTGCCGTCGATCGGATCCCACTGCGCGACCACGCCGAACGTCTCGAGGGGATTCGCGCCGAGCCGGTGCCAGCGGAACTTCTGCGTGACGACCTTGTGGGCGCTCTTCATCGCGCCCTCGACGTCGCCCCACACGAACTGGCGCGCCAGCATCACGTTGGTGCCCTTGTCGGGGAAGATGAGCGGTGAGCCTGGCTCCATCGCCTTGAACGGATCGGCGACGACGGGCAGCGTCTCGTATTCGACCTCGATCAGCTCGAGCGCGTCCTCCGCGACGTAGCGGCTGGTCGCGGCCACCGCCGCCACCGGTTCGCCGACGAACCGCACCGTGTCTTGCGGCAGGCAACGCACGCCCCAGCCGAGCGGCAGCGTGTAGCCAGGCTGCGCCCAGGCCAGCGCATCCTCGCCGGTGACGATCGCCACCACACCGGGCAGCTCGAGCGCCTTGCTCACGTCGAGAAGCGTGATCTTCGCGTGCGGGTGCGGGCTGCGCAGGATCGCGGCGTGCAGCATGCCCGGCAGCTTCAGGTTGTCGATGAACTCGGCCTTGCCGGTCAGGAGCTGCGGGTCCTCGACGCGGTTCACCGTCTTGCCGATGAAGCGCGCCTCGCTGGTGGGGAGGTCGGCGATGGTCTTGGGAATGACCGTCATGGCGCGGCTCCCGCGGCGGCCTTCATCTTCGAAGCGGCCAATTTCACCGCGGCGAAGATCGACTGGTAGCCGGTGCAGCGGCAGATGTTTCCGCCGAGGGTTTCCTTGATCTGGTCCTCGCTCGGGTCCGGGTGATCGGCGAGTAGCTCGCTCACCGAGAGCACGAATCCGGGCGTGCAGAAGCCGCACTGCAGGCCGTGCTCTTCCATGAAGGCCTGCTGGATCGGGTGAAGCTGGCCGCCACGCGCCATCGATTCGATGGTGGTGATCGAGGCGCCGTCGGCCTGGACCGCGAGCATGATGCACGAGCGCACGGCCTTGCCGTCGATCTGCACCGTGCAGGCACCGCACACGCCGTGCTCGCAGCCGACGTGCGTGCCCGTGAGGCCGAGGTCGTTGCGCAGGAAGTCGACGAGCGTCAGCCGGGGCTCGACGTGCGCCTCGTGCTTCACGCCGTTGACCGTGAGCTGGATGGGTCGTTTGGCGATCATCGCGATCTCCGGGATGGGCGCTGGGGAAGGTCGGTCGCTCTCATGGACGACCCTCCGCGCGAGCGAACGCGTGCGGCAGCGCGCGGCGCGTGAGCGCCTGCGCGACGTGGCGGCGATAGGCGCCGGTGGCGTGGACGTCGTCGAGAGGCTCGGTGATCGACTCGTCGACCTTGGCGGCCGCCGTGGCGAATAGATCGGCCGTTGGCTTGTTGCCGATCAGCACCGCCTCGGCCGCGCTCGCGCGCACCGGTGTCGAGCCGACGCCGAACAGCACGATGGCGGCGGCGGAGCAGGCACCACTCCCGTCGAGCGTCGTGGTCAGACTGACACCCGCCATCGCGAAATCGCCGTGACGGCGCGCGACCTCGTCGAACGCCCAGCCGGTGCGCGCCGGCTGCGCCGGAAACCGCACCTCGGCGAGGATCTCGTTCGGCTCCATCGACGTCGTCAGGTAGCTCACGAAGTATTCGTGCGCGGGGATCACTCGCTCTCCGCGTTCGCCCATCACCTTGAACGTGGCGCCCAGCGCCACCGCCACCGCGGGAAGCTCGGCGGCCGGATCGGCGTGCGCCAGCGAGCCGCACACCGTGCCCTGATTGCGGTTCTGCGGGTGCGCGATGTTGAGGATCGCCTCGTGCAGCAGCGGCTGCATGCGCTGCGCGAACCCGGCGCGCTCCAGGGTGCGCTGCCTCGCCATGGCGCCGATGGCGATCTCACCCTTTTCCTCGCGCACGTAGTCGAGGCCGGGGATGCGCGCCACGTCCACCAGCAGCTTGGGGCGCGCGAGCCGCATGTTGAGCAGCGGCATCAGGCTCTGCCCGCCGGCGAGGATCTTGCCCTCTCCGTCGGCCGCGGCCAGGAGCTTCACGGCCTCGGCGAGCGAGGCTGGAGCGGCATAGTCGAAAGGCGCGGGTTTCATCAGTTCGAGCCTCGTGTCACGGCTTCGGGTCTGGCTTCCTGATGCTTGCGATCCGTGCTTGGTACTCGTCGAGCAGCGTCTGGCGCGCGGCGGCCTCGTCCTCGCGGATCTTCCAGAACTGCGGCGGACGCTTGCCCACGAAGGCGTTGCCGCCCTCCTTGCCTTCCGGCATGTCGAACCAGTCGGGATAGAAGTTGCTCGAGATCGTGCCCATCTCGGCGTACCCGTCCATCTCCTGGTCGAACGCCGCCTTCAGGATCTCGAGGCAGCCGGGCGAGAGCGAGAGCATCTCCTCGCACCAGCTCAGCACCTCGGCTTCGAGGCGATCGAGCGGCACCACGCGATTCACCAATCCCATGTTCAGCGCTTCGTCGGCGGTGTAACGACGGCACAGCATCCACATTTCTCGGGCGCGTTTCGCACCGATCACCTTGGTCAGGTAGGGCACGAAGAAGCCGTCGGCGGGGCTCGACACCTTGGGGCCGGCCTGGCCGAAGATCGCGTTGTCGGCGGCGATGGTGAAGTCGCAGATGTAGGCCATGTGGTTGTGGCCGCCCAGGCAGTAGCCCTGGACCGCCGCCAGGACCGGCTTTCGCGACAGGCGAATCAGGCGATTGTGTGGGTAGCGGTTGTAGAACGCCTCGCGCAGGCCCCACTTCTCCCATTCGACGTCGCCGCCCGCGCCGAAATGCTTGCCGACGCCCGCGAGCACGATCACGCCGATCTTGGGATCGTGGTTGGCGTCGTAGAAAGCGCGGAACATCTGGTCGACGGTCTTGAGCGTCATGGTGTTGAGCTTGGCCGGCTTGTTGCTCGACACCCGCGCCACGCCGCCCTCGAGCGATTCGTGGAAACACTTCTCGTAGAGGATCTCGTCGAACTCGAGACCGTCGCCTTCGACCTTGGTCCAGGGAGTGAAGCTCATGGCTTGGGCTGTGTGGAGGGCGCGCGGTCCCTCGCGCGCGAACGTTCGACTGGGTTGGATGGCGATCGCGCGCTGCCCACCGAGGGACCGGTGGGCCTCCAACGGGCTGGCCAGGAGATCGCAAGGGCAATCGCTCGGTCCATGAAGCCCTCAGAGCGTCCCGATCACTTGCTTGGCGCCGGTGAGCAGCGCGGGCAGCGCGGCTCGTTCGACGGGCTGGAATCCCTCGGGCAGCGCACCGTCGAGACCGAGCAGCGCGCTCCAGATCGGGCAGGCGAGCAAGGTCACACCGGCCTCGCACGCGAGGCGCACGGCACCCCGGGCGTCGAGCTGGCGCCCCTGGCCGCTTCCCAGCACCGGCACGCCGAGCTTGGCGGCGCGATCGCACATCGGGAAGCGCACGCTCTGCGGCGCCAGCTCGCGCGGCCACTCGAAGGTGCCGCGCGCGAACGCCGCGAGCGCTTCCTGGGTGGCGAGCACCGCGACGTCGAGCCCGGCCTTCTTGGCATCGACGGCGGTGAGCAGCGTTCCCAGCACCGAGCTGCCGAGCGCATCGCGCGAGATGAGGAGCAGGTCCATCGAACGCTCAGGCTCGCGCGACCGCGACCGGAGAGGCGCCGGTGCTCTTAGCTTCGCCCGCGCTCCGCGCGACGCCGCGCGACTCGAGCCCCTCGATCTCGGCGTTCCCGTAGCCCAGCTCGCTCAGGAGCTCGTGGGTGTGCTGGCCGAGGACCGGCGGCGCGAGCCGAACCGATCCCGGTGTCCCGTGCAGGTGGATCGGGACCCCGGTCACCTGCAACGGGCCGACGGCTGCGTGCTCGACGGTGGCGATCATGCCGTTGTGCCGCACCTGCGGGTCGTTCGCGACCTCGGGCAGCTCCTGCACCGGCGCCACCAGCACGTCGGCGGCCACCAGCCGCTCGATGAGCTCCGCTTGATCGAGCTCTCCGCAACGTCGCGCCAGGAGCGGCTCGAGCACGTCCTGGTTCGCGAGGCGCGCGTCGTTGGTGCGGAACCGCTCGTCCTCGTGCCACCGGGCGCCGAGCGCGGCGCAGAGATTGCGGAAGAACTTGTCGGTGGGGCAGGTGAGGCAGATGCGACGGCCGTCGCTGGTCGCGAAGATTCCCGAGGGGGCGAAGTACTGGCTGCGGTTGCCGGTGCGCGGCACCACCTCGCCGGCCAGGAAGTAGCTGCCCAGGAAGCTGCACTGGGCGTGGACAACCGCGTCGAGGAGCGAGATCTCGATCCGCTGCCCCTCGCCGGTTCGCTGGCGTGCGTGGAGCGCGGCCAGCACTCCGGACGAAACCAGGAGCGAGGTCATCACGTCGACCACCGGCACGGTCACGCGCACCGGCGAGTTCCAGGGCTCGCCGGTCTGCGCGAGAGGCCGGCATAGCCTTGCGCGAGGAAATCGATGCCCGGCCGGCGAGCGTAGGGACCGTCGGGCCCGAACGCCGAGACGCCCACCCAGATCACGTCGGCGCGGTGCTGCCGGACTTGCTCGTAGGAAAGACCGACCTTCGTGAGCGCCGGCTCGCGGATGTTCGTGATCACGATGTCGGCGGTGGCGGCGAGCCGCGCGAACACGCCGCGGCCTTCGTCCTTGGTGAGATCGAGCACCATGCCGCGCTTGTTGCGGTTCATCGAGAGAAAGGGCGCGCGCTCGCCGTTCTTCTCGGGACCGAGATGGCGGCTCTCGTCGCCGTTCGGGGATTCCACCTTGATCACGTCGGCGCCCAGATCGCCGAGCAGCGTGGCACCGTAGGGCGCGGCGAGCATGGTGCCCGCGTCGATCACACGAATGCCGTCGAGGGGCCCGGCACTCACGGGATCACGCCCTCTTCCTTGAGTTTGCCGATCGTGTCCCAGTCGTAGCCCAAGGTCTCGAAGAGGATCATCTCGGTGTCCTGGCCGAGCTCGGGGCCGAGCGAATTCACGGTGCCGGGTGTCTTGCCGAGGCCGACCGGCAAGCCGCGCACCTTCACTTCGCGCTTCACTTCCTCGCAGAACGCGGTGACGAAGTAGTCGTTCTGCCAGGCCTGCGGATCGTCGGCGAGGTCGGCGAGGGTTTGAATGGGCGTGGCGACGATCTTCGCGGCGCGCAGCTTCTCCATCCAAGCGGACGCGGTGCGCTGGCGGAACGTCTCGTCGAGTGCATCCACCAGCGCCGGAGCGTTGGCGCGCCGCGCGGCGACGGTGGCGAAGAGCGAATCGCTCGCGAGTGCGGGGCGGCCGATCGCCTCGGCGAGCGCCGCGAAGCGCGCGTCCTCGTTCCGGACGCACACGAACATCCAGCGGTCCTGCGCCGGGAAGCGGTTCCACGTGGGGTTGACCGCGTCGCGCCGCGCCACCTGACGCGAGTGACGATCGCTGGGTTTGGCGAGGTAGCGCTGCAGCGTGGGCGCCGCGAGGAAGAGCTGCGAGCCGTAGAGCGACGCGTCGAGGAGCTGGCCCTTGCCGGTGCGACGCCGCTGGTAGAGCGCCATCGCGATCGCGAACGACGCCATGAGCCCGCCGTAGGCATCCCCCGAGCCCATGCCGAGATAGATGGGCGGCTGCCCGGGCTCGCCGAGCCGCGTCATCAAGCCGGTGAGCGCCTGCACGGTCATGTCGAACGACGGCTTGGTGTTGGTGCCGAACGGGCCGTAGCCGGTGGTGGTCGCATAGACCAGCTTCGGATTGAGC
>CAZYWA010000028.1:0-27020 GCA_964650975.1 uncultured bacterium | reverse complement strand
CCGAAAAAGTCGTCCCCGGCAGGCGTCTCGCCAAACGACGTGCGCGACAGGATGGTGGCGTCGTTGGTGTAGAGGCCCGCCGGACCGCCGTACGCGGCCATCACCTCGCCGGCGTTGAGCAAACCGTTCACGGCTTTCTCGGGTGCGCCGATCGCGAGATCGGCGTAGCAAGTCACCAAGTTGCAGTCGAGTGCGGTGCCGTTGAAGTCGCCCGCCGCGAGGCTCTGCCCGAAGTGGGCAGTCGCGACGACGCCGTCGAAATCCTGCTCCCCCAGGACTTGCTGATTGGCGGTGGTGATCCCCGCCGCCGAGCCGCGGAGGATGTGCACTTGTCCGGCGTTCGCGACCGCGGCCACCGTGCGGCCCGGTGCGCCGATCGCGAGGTCGTCGTAGACGTCTCCATCGAACCGCCCGGTGGCGAGCGCCGATCCCATGTTGTCGCCGCCGCCCGCGGTCCCGAGCACGCCGCCGGCGCCGGCGGCGATCGCCGTCGGATTGTCGGTGCGCAATCCCGCCGCGCTGCCGTAGAAAACCTCGACCACACCCGCGTCCGAATGTCCGCTGAAGAATTCGTTGGGCGCGCCGACGGCGAGATCGTCGTAGCCGTCGTGGCTGAAGTCGCCGACCGCGAGCGCCGCACCGAAGTACTCGTTCGTGGCGGGCCCGCCGATCGCGCCGGCGGCGATCTGCGAGAACGTCTGGACCACCAGAAAGCAGTCGCAGCTCGGCTCGTATTTCGCGATCTCGACCGAGCCCGCGTAAAAGACCGGGCTTCCACCGACGAGCACCGCCGCGACCGGCGCGCCCATCGCGATCTCGTCCTTCCGTCCTTGTCGAAATCGCCGGCCGCGAGCGCCCAGCCGAGCTCCCCCTCGCCGTTGCCGCTCACCATGTCCCACGGATCGATCGCGCGGCTCGCCCCGCCGCCTTCGAAGAGCTCCACGGCCCCGTCCCCACCCGACCAGTTCCACGCCCCCACGGCGAGATCGGGCTTGCCGTTGCCGTTGAAGTCACCCACCGCGACGGCGGCTCCGAAACGCGCGCCGGACGTGGCGAACGTCTCGGTCAGCAACCGATCGTCCACTTCCCACACCTGAGCGCCAGCGGGAACCGCGAGCGCCAACGTGAGAGCGGTGACGAAGAACGGCGGAACGGTGCGCGCGGCGCGCGACTGCATGGACATGTCAGCTGGGTCTCCGAGAGGCGCGCGATCTTCCGTGCGCACCCGGGCACTGTCAAGACAAACGGTTGGGGACGGGACTCGCGGGCCCTTCGACCGGCGTCACCTGAGAACGTACGGCCGCCCACCACGAAAGGGCGTGAGCTTCCGCCCGGGCCATCGAGACAAATAGCCCTCTAAATTCAAGACTTTCAGAGCTCAATTTGTAAGACAAACAGCCCGCTGACTCACGCGGATTCGACGCGAAATACGCGCGAAAGTGCGCGAAAGTGGCCCGTCGGAGCGTGAAAGGGGCCCGGTTAGGGCGAATCGGCCACCGGGAACCGCATCTCAGCGTGCCCATTCTGCCGCGTGAGACGACGATCGCGGACGATCGTGTGGCCCGGGCGATTGATCGCGAATCGACCGCTCTGGCGCCGCGGAGCGGCGCCCTCCAAGCTGAATCGGGCACGGTCGAGCGTCGCGCCGCGATCCGCTAACCTCGCGCGCCATGGCGACCCATCATCCCGATCGACCCGTGGTGCGCGATCCGCGGCGGCTGCGGCCGGCGCTGGCACCGATCCTCCCGTTCGTGCGGCCTTACAAGGCGGCGGTCGCGGGCGCGCTCGCGGCGCTCGTCTTCACGGCCGGCTGCACGCTCGCGATCGGACAGGGGCTCAAGTTCATGATCGATCGCGGGCTCGCGACGGGCTCGCCCGAGATGCTGCGCCAGAGCGTCGGCTGGTTCTTGCTCGTCGTGGTGCTCATGGCGGTCGGCACGTTCACGCGTTTCTTTCTCGTCTCGTGGCTCGGCGAGCGGGTGAGCGCCGATCTCCGGCGCGCGGTCTTCGACCACGTCGTGTCGCTCGAGCCCGCCTTCTTCGAGACCAACTCCCCGCGTGAGATCCAGACCCGCATCACCACCGACACCACGCTGCTCGAGACGGTGATCGGCTCGTCGGTCTCGATCGCGCTGCGGAACCTGCTCACGTTCCTGGGCGGCCTGGTGCTGCTCTTCGTCACCGACCCGAAGCTCACCGGCACGGTGCTCGCGTGCGTGCCGGCGGTGATCGCGCCGATTCTCATCTTCGGCCGGCGCGTGCGGCGGCTCTCGCGCGCTAGTCAGGATCGCGTGGCGGACGTGGGTGCGTTCGTCGGCGAGACGCTCGGGAGCGTCAAGATCGTGCAGGCCCACAACCACGAGCCGCTCGACCGCGCGGCCTTCGGGGTGCGCGTCGAGTCGGCGTTCGCCGCGGCCGTGCTGCGCATCCGGCAGCGCGCCGTGCTCACCACGGTGGTCATCGTGCTGGTGCTCGGCGCGGTCGGTTTCCTCATCTGGCAGGGCGGCAACGACGTGCTCGCTGGGCGCATCACGGGGGGCCAGCTCGCGGCGTTCGTGTTCTACGCGATCATGGTCGGCGGCGCCGTGGGAGCCATCAGCGAGGTCTACGGCGACTTGCAGCGCGCCGCGGGCGCCACCGAGCGGCTCTCGGAGCTCCTCGCCGTCCTACCGCGCATCGCGAGCCCCCCAGAGCCACGCGCGCTCCCGAAGCCGGTGCGCGGCGCGCTCTCGATCCGGAGCATCGGTTTCGCGTACCCATCGCGCCCCGACACTCCCGCGATTTCGGAGCTGAGCCTCGAGATCGCCGCGGGCGAGCGCGTGGCACTCGTCGGTCCTTCCGGCGCGGGCAAGTCGACGCTCTTCGAGCTCTTGCTGCGCTTCTACGACCCGGCGCACGGCACGATCCTGCTCGACGGCGTCGACGTGCGGCATCTCGCGCTCGAAGAGCTGCGCCGGCACGTGGCGCTCGTCCCGCAGCAGCCGACGCTCTTCAGCACCACCGTCGCCGAGAACATCCGCTACGGCCGGCCCGACGCGACCGACGCCGAAGTGCGCGCCGCGGCCGACGCCGCCTACGCGAGCGAGTTCATCGGCCGGCTGCCGGAGGGTTACGCGAGCCACCTGGGCGAGGGCGGAGTGCGTCTCTCGGGCGGCCAGCGCCAGCGCATGGCGATCGCCCGCGCGCTGCTCCGGAACCCCGAGGTGCTGTTGCTCGACGAGGCGACCAGCGCGCTCGACGCGGAGAGCGAATCGGTCGTCCAGCGCGCGCTCGATGTGCTGATGCGCGGGCGCACGTCGATCGTGATCGCGCACCGCCTCGCCACCGTCGTCGACGCGCACCGCACCGTGGTCCTCGACCACGGCCGCCTCGTGGCGGTCGGCACCCACGCCCAGCTGCTGCGCTCGAGCCCGCTCTACGCGCGCTTGGCCGAGCTCCAGTTCAGCGACGTGGGCGTGACGGGCTGACTCGTTCGATCGGGGACCCGCCGGAGACCGGCGGGCTCCAGCGCCCGTGCCCGCTCACCTGGAGCCCGGCGCTCCGCGACGGGCAGCCGCGCGACCGCCGTTCGCCTTCTCGCCGTCCGCTCGTCAGCGCCGCTCGGCTCGGGCGCGAGAATCCAGCCCTTGCTTCGCGAGCTTTTTCGGTGCGATCGCTCGGTAGCTCTCTTCGATCCATTCCTGGAGCAGGTCGACGGGCACGCGCTCGCCGGCGGCGAAGCGCGCGCTCACCCAGTTGCTCTTGCCGAGGCCGTAGCCGGTCGGGGACGTGAAGGGCAAGAGCAGTGCGGGGCCGGCCGACTCGGGGAGCTTCGCGGAGAACGAGAGGCCGCCGTCCTGGTTCGCGAGGAACACGAACACCTTGCCTCGCACCTTGATGGCCGCGTGCCCCCACGGGTTGTCCTCGTGCGCCTCGGGAAGACCAAGCGCGTGGCGGCGCAGCGCGTCGCCTTCGGCGGTGAGCGGCGGGTTCGCGGGCATGTCTTCCGACGCGGCGAGACGCGGGCCCGAGCAGCCGGGCGGCTGCCCGGCAAGGAGCGGCTCAATACACGAACTTCAGCGTGTGGTCGCGGGTGTCGGCGAGACGTCGCAGGAAGTAGTACTCGTTGAACGGGTGATCGTCGGTGACGACCAGCGACGAGTCGTCGCTGAGCACGGCTTCGAGCGGCAGCTCGCGCGCGATCATGGCGCCGACGCCGGCCTCGAGGTCGCCGTTCGGGGCCCACTCGCGGATGTCGTCCTGCGCCGCCTTCGGCAACCGCTCGACGAACTCGGCGACCTCGGGGATGTCGATGGGCGTCGACGACGCGAAGAAATGAAAACCCGCCCCGCCGTTTCCCTTGAAGACCCGCACGTAGGGGAACGAGAGCGTCAGCGAGCGCGCGACGGCTTGCAGGATCTTGAGCTCGCCGGTCGGCCACCATTGCGCGAGGATGCCGTCCTTCGCCAGCCGTCGCTTGGCCAGGCCGTAGAACTCGGTCGAGTAGAGCAGGCTCGAGCCGGCCGCCTCGACCGGCGGTGGCGGGTCGAGCGTGATGATGTCGAACTGCTCGACGCCGCGCTGCAGGTAGCGGCGACCGTCGTCGATCACGACCCGGCCCCTGGGATTCGCGAGGGCCTGCGCCGCGTCGGCGTGATAGTAGCCGAACGCGTCACGCACGCTCGGCACCAGCTCCACCGCCACCGTTTGCACCGGCCAGCTCAGCAGCGACCGGTAGGTCGTTCCCATCCCGAAACAGATCATCAGCGTCGACCGCACCGGTCCACGGTGCGCGACGATCGGGATGTGCGCCATGGCCTTGGTGATCGGCGTGAGCCTGGTGATGCCGATCCCGTTGACGAACAAGCGCTTCAGCATGCCGGCGCCGCACGACGCCACGGTCGCCGCGTAGTCGCGACGCACTTCCCGGCCACCTGCCTCGGCCACGCACTTCTCGTCCTGCGACGAGGCCACGCGCAACGTGTAGCCGCTCAGCACCAGCGTCAACGACATGACCACGGCGATGGAGCGCACTCCGGCCGAGCGCCCGCGCGCGACGAAGAGCCCGGCGAACGGAAGCGCCAGGGCCACCGTCGACCCCCTGGCGCCGAGGGTCGGCAGCAACGCGTACGACGCCGCGAGCGGTCCCAGGATCGAGCCGACGACGTTGACCGCGTACGCAAACCCGGCGCGACCTGGAATGCCCCCCGAGTACTCGTCGATGAGCCGAGGAGTGAGGTAGCCGAGCAGCGCGCACGTGGGCGCGATGCTGCCCAGCGCCGCGATCGAGCCCGGCGCGACACGCGGATCGTTGACGATCGCCGGCACGAAGGCACTGATCACCAGCACACCGCAGAGCCGTTCGTACGAGAGCAGCTCGCCGCGAGCGAGGTCGCGGCGATAGGTCCAGGTACCGAGCCAGGTGGCGAGGAGATACACGGCCACTACCAGCGCGAAGGCGTAGATCGTGGTGCCGAGGACCGGAGTCAGCGTCCGGGTCCACACGATCTCGAATCCGACCGCGACGAACGCCGTGGTGAAGAGGGTCGCGAGGCTCCAGCGGACTCCGGCCGGGACCGGACGAGCAGGCGGATGAGCGGAGGGCTCGCCGGCGGGCCGCGCGTCGGATCCACCCGGCAGCGGGCCGGCCTTCCATGCGAGCACGGCGCTGACGGTCGCGAGCAGCGCGTTCGCCGTGGCGGCGAGCCGCAACGTGTGGGCGAAGCCGAAGACCTCGACGAGCACACCCGAGGTCAGCAACGCGCCGGTCATGGCGCCCAGCACGTTCGCGAAGTAGAGCAGGCTGAACCCGGTCCGGCTCGATGCGGCTCGTTCCCGCAGCGCCGCCATTCCGATCGGAAGCGTGAGCCCCATGCACACGCAGAACGGCAGGAGCGACAGCGCGATCGTGCAGGCCGACGAGACCAGATAGGACGCCGAGTCGAGATCGCCTCCGGCCAGCAGCGCGCGATCGCCGACCCGGAACGCGACCGGCACCACGAACGCACCGAGCGCGATTCCCGCCTCCGCCGCCGCGTAGACCCAGAGCACCGACCTGCGGGTGCGGCGCGCCCAGGCCTCCAGGATCGGTCCGGAGAGAAGCGACCCCAGCCCCAGCCCGAGCATGAAGCTCGACACGACCACCGATAGCACCGGCATCAGGACGCCGAAGTGACTGAACGCGAGCCGCGTCCAGACCAGCTGGTAGAGGAGCCCGCAGGCGCCCGACAAGAAGAACAGCGCGAACGCGACGGCGGGAGTCACGGTCGAGGAGGCGCCGGAGCGGGAACGAGGGAGGCCGCGAGGGCAGCGTGAAGGCGAGCGATGCGCGATGCGGGCGACGGGTGATGGCCCCTTCACCTGTCGCCTCGGGAGGCGAACCGCGCCATCCGACTCTCGGATGCGGATTTTCCCGGGAATTTAAGGGGAGCTGCCGGAGGGCGGCAAGCCGCGCGTGCACCGCGAGACCTCTCCCACCGGCTTGTGTGGTCCGGTTCGGGCGGCTACCGTCCAATCCAAACCCACCGATTGGAGGACACCGTGATCCACACCAGATCGACCCGCCCCGCTTCCGCGCTCGTTGCCATCGTGCTCGTTGGAGCCTTCCTCTGGCCCGCCGGACGGGCGCAGGCCGGGGCGCTGGATTTGCTCGGCGGGGGTGCCACGAAGCTGGTCGCGCCGCTCGCGAAGAAATTCGGCGTTCCGGCGGACGCGGTGACCAAGCTCATGGGCTCCGGGCTCAGCCTCGACGGCGTGGTTCAGACACTGCTCGTGAATCAGGCTTCCGGCGCCGGTCTCGACAAGGTCACCGGGATCCTCGGATCGAATCACAATGACGTCGGCGCCACCGCCACGGCGCTTGGCGTCGATCCGAGCGCCTATGCTCAGGACAAGGTCTCTGCCGTCGAAAGCGAAGTGACCGGCGCCGCCGCGACCGGCCAGCAGGCCGTGGGTTCGGTCACGTCGGCGCCCCAGAACGCACTGGATCAAGCGACCGGAACCGCGCAGGGCGCCGCGGATCAAGCGTCGGGCGCGGCCCAAGGTGCGGCGAATCAGGCCGCTGGCGCCGGCCAGAACGCCGTCGACAAGACCACCGGCGCGGTCAACAAGGCCCTCGGTGGCTACTGAGCGAGAGCGGGCCGCGTGTAGGCGGCGGTGAGCCGGTCCTTGCCGGTGTCGACCGACCGGGCTGCTTCCTGGCACCGGGACGAAGCCGGGCCGTGGCGCGAGGTCGGATGGCGGACGTCCGTCGTGTCCGGCGTCTGCCTGTCCATCGCGGCGGTGGGCGCGGCCTTCCTCGAGACCGCGATCGGCGCGAAGGCTTCCGTCGCCCTGCTCCTTCCGCTGGCGCCCGGCGCATGGACCGTGATGGCCATCATCCGGCCGCCTGAGCCCTCCGGAACCGGGCTGACCTGGGCAACCGGTATCGCGGTGGTGTTGGCCAATTGCGCGATCTACTCGATGATCGTTCAGGCAGCGCGCGTCGGAATCGCCGCTGCGGGCCGCTCCGAGGTGGGCTGACTCCGGACCTGCATCGTCCAGCCCGCCAGGCCGGCCCGCGGAGCCGACGACCCGGATCACGAGTGCGTCTCATGAGCATCGCTTTGGGCCACGGAGCACCGCACCGCGCCGAGATCGCGCCCGCGCCACACCTCGCCTGGTCCAGGCAAGGACGTGATCGGTTCCCCCTTGCTCGCGTCTCGCTGCCCGTTCTCCTCTGTTTCTTCCTCGCTCACGCGGCTGCCGCCGCCGATTGGCCTCACTGGCGCGGGCCCGGTTACGACGGCAGCGCTCCATCCGGTGGCGCGTTCGCCGGTCCAACGCTTCGTCTCGAGCTCGAGTGGAGTCGTACGCTCGGTGCCGGCTACTCGGGGATCTCGATCGCCGAGGGCCGCGCCGTCACGATGTACTCGGACGGTGCCGAGGACCGTCTGGTCGCCCTCGACGCGGCCACGGGAGAGACGATCTGGACCCATGCGGTCGGTCCGGCCTTTCCCGCGGGGCACGGATCGGAAGGCGGGCCCGCGAGCACGCCCACGATCGAGGCGGGAGTCGTCTACGCGCTCGATCCGGCAGGCAACCTCGTCGCCGTGCGGCTGGCGGACGGGTCCGAGATCTGGCGGCTGCCGCTCGTCGCGCGGCTCGGCCTGACCGTGCCCGAGCCCGGCCTGCCGACGTCACCGCTGGTGGTCGGAGACCGGCTGTTCGTGGAGACGGGATCCGGCGGGACGAGCCTCGCCGCCGTCGACAAGGCCTCCGGTGCGATCGTGTGGACCGCGGGGGATGACTCCGCCGAGTACGTGTCGCCGATCCCGGCCGAGCTCGCCGGAGTCGCTCAGATCCTGACCGTCACCGACCATGCCGTCACCGCCTTCGACCCGGTCACGGGAGCGAGCCTGTGGTCGGCGCCCGGGAACCAGGGACAGAACATCGTGCCGACCCCGGTGCTGCTCGGGGAAGATCGCATCCTGCTCCCCGGCTGGTGGAGGTCGACGGCGCTTCGCGTCGGCCGCACGGACAGTGGCTTCGAGGCCCACAAGCTCTGGGAGACGACCGACTTGAAGGGCACCTTCGCCACTCCCGTGCTCCACCAAGGAAACCTTTACGGATACAGCGGCGAGTTCTTGACCTGCATCTCCGCGTCGGACGGCGCGCGACGCTGGAAGTCGCGGATTCCCGGCGGGAACGGGTTGATCCTCGTCGACGGGCATCTGGTGATCTTCGGCAAAGGCGGAACGGTGGTGGTCGCCCTTGCCTCGCCGCAGGGCTACAGCGAGGCGGCGCGGATCGACGTGTTCGACAGCGAGGGACGCACCTATCCGAGCTTCGCCGACGGACGGATCTTCGTCCGCAACACCCGGAGCATCGCCGCGGTGCGGGTCGCCGGCGAAGAGGCGCTATCCGGGCACGTCGGTCGGGTCCGCGAGCTCGCAAGAATCGCGTGGCTCCGCACGATGCGCGGCTTTCGTGACGCGGGATCGTGGGTCTGGAACCGCGCGATCCCGACGGTGTTCCCGCACGCGCGACATCCGCAGGGTCCCGGCGACGAACCCGGCTCCGCGGCGGCGGCGGGGAGTCCCTGATCGGGTAGCTCAGCTCGCCGCGCCGCGAAACCGCCCCACCGTGACGCCGCTCGTGGCTGGCGAGCGCCTCGGTGGCTAGCCGGTGTCGCCGGCCCTACCGTGTCACGGGATCTGGGTGCTGCAGGCAACCTCGCCTTGCAGGTCGATCGAGCTCGCCCCCGCCGCGTCCGCTACGTGGAAGCTCACCGTGGCGAAGGACGCCGCTGGGTCGAGCGCGACGGGACCGGTGAGTGTCACGAGATCGGGGCTGCTCGATGCAGTGAGGGTCCAGGTTCCGCTGGTGCCCGGGACGGGGACGTCGGTCGTGACGGTCGACGTCCCACCGGCGGTCAGGTGTTGCACGACGCTCACCGTCAGAGTGCCCCCTGGATTGAAATTGCCGTCGGGGTCCTTGAACGGGATCGAGGCGGTCAGGTCGAAATCCGGGGGCGTCGATGGAACGAACGCGCAGTCGGCCGCTCCGAGCACCGGGATGCAGCGGTTCGCGCCGGTCAGGCTGTTCCAGCACCGGTAGTCCGCGAAGGGATCGGTCCGAGGAATGCTGATGGGAAGCGTTTCGCCGGTGTCGAGATGAACCGTCGCGTTCAGTACGTCGGCGATCCCGTCGCCGCTGGAATCGACTGCGTCACCGTCGACGGAGGTCGGGATGTCACCACCGCCTCCGGTCACGTTGAGCTGGAAATGGTTCACATTCCAGGAGCCGCTCGCGGCGTCGAGAACGTTCGGATCGACGGCACCGGGGTCGAAAAAACCCAGCGCGCCGGTGAGGAAGGGGACCGGTGAGCTTGGCGCCTTGAGATACACGCCGAGATCGGGACCGCCCGGGTTCACGAGGTACTGTCCCGAGACGGTGATGGTGGGTCCGTTGCACGCAGCAGAGGTCAGGGACAAGGCTGCGATACAGGCGAGGAAATCAAAACGCACCTTCATGCTACCCCCTATGAAACGGTTTTGATGGGCGGACTTCCAGCGATTTTCGCTACCGATCGGCTCGGAACTCATCCAGCGTTCCGCAGAGCTCCAAAAGGTTCGCCCGCGGCTCTGCGCGCGCGGTTGTCTGCCGGCCAGAGAGAACTCGGATGCAACATACACGCCCGACAATTGGAGCTGGCGCGCCGGGCGGGTCGGGGCGCCAGCGCGGACATTCCTCAATCTCACCGCGGCGCTACCGCATCCAATCGCGAGCCGAAGCTGGCGTGTGCCTCCGGTGCGCGTCGCGTTTTGCGAACGCGAGGCAAAACGCGAAGCGGCCTCGTCCGGGAGGGCAAGTCCTGATGGAGCGTCGGTTCAACCGGCCGTGCCTCGAAAGCGCCCCACCGTGACGATGGGAAGTCCCTCCGCCGTCACGCCCGCGAGCTGTCGCACGCGAGCAGGGTCGAGCCGCCGGTAGCTCCAGCTCGCGTCCACGTCGACCGCGCCCGAGGGCGCGGTCGAGAGCGGGACGTCGACCGTGTAACGACCGTCGGCGGGGACGCGACCGAGATCGACGACCTGTGTCACCTCCCACAGGCGATGGTCCTTCACGACGTCCCCGCGAGCGTCGAGCAGACGGTGACCCAGACGAGTCGCTCCCTCCGGCCCGTCACTCCCCTGATCCACGAGCACCACGTCGCGCGCGTCGGTGGCGCGGATCCGTAGCCACACCTGGATCAGGTCCGTCGGTCCGTTCGGGAACGCGTGTCCGATGGCGCCCGCGTTCCAGGTCTCGACGCGCAGCGAATCTCCCGACGGCGCTCGCACCAGATCGACCTTCATCTCGAGCAGCGGAACCGCCTCGCCCGGGCTCGGGGCATTCGCGCCCGGCCGGCCGTACTCGTGCGCGAGCTCGTCGCCCACCCGTACTCCGGCGGACTCGAGCGAGATGCTGCCGCGGGGCGGGATCCAGCGAGCCTCGAGCGAGGCGACCGCCGCGTTCTCGCCATCCTGGCCATCGGCGACGCGGCCCACGTAGGTGCTCGCGGCGGCGAAGCGGTGATCCTTGAGCACGTAACCGTCGTCTCCGTAGACGGTGCGCATGTGGCAGTCGACGCAGTCGCGGCCAGCGGCGGCGGCGGGAGAGCTCTCCCACGAGCTGTACTGATTCTGCAGGACGTCGGTGAGCCGGCCGCCCGTCATCGGCTCCAGGGTCTGGATGTGGCAAGGACGGCAACCGACCGGCCGCTTGGGGCCAACGCGCCATTGCGTCAGGTGCCTCTCCAGGCCGGATTCGACGGTGCTCGCCTGAGCGTAGGGCTGCGGCCTGAGCCAGCGGGCGAACGGACCCCCGCGCTCGATCAAGAACGTGCCGCGCTCGTTCGCGAACGGCACGAAGTCGACGGCTCCGTCGCGCGCGCCCGCGGGTGCCGCCATCCGATGACACGAAACGCAATGGACGCCGGCCTGGAAACCTTCGCTGGCGATGACCTCGTCCACGGCGAACCGCGTCGGATCCGCGGCGTGCGGCGCGTGACAGCCCAGGCACCGTCGCGCCTCGGCGGCATGGCCGCCGGCGATGGCGCGACGCAAGAGCGCGGTGAAAACCGGGTTCGCGGCGGCTCGCGCATGCGACGACCGCTCCCACGTGAGGACCACGGTCTGGTGACAGGTGTCGCAAGCCTCGGCCGAGACGTCGCGGAAGCCCTGGTCGGTGGTCGAGATGGCTCGTCGGTCGGGTTCGGGCAGCCGCGCCGAGAGCTGCACCGCCACGGCGAGCGCGCCGACGCTTCCGCCGAGAGCCACGAACACCGGCATCGTGATCCGCCTGAGCGGCGCGGCCCACGGAAACGCTCTTCCCCCCACCGATCGACGCGACGAGAAGACGTGCGCGACGCCGGCCGCCACCGTGAACGGAATGCTGCCGAGGTGGAGCACGTAAAACGCTCTCCCGGGGCTGCCTCCTGGAATCACGAAGAAGCCGCTCAAGAGCGTTAGCACCGAGAGCCCGAAGAAGAGGACACCCAGAGCCCAGGGTGAGCGCCGGTCTCGCAGCACTCTCGGGAAGGTCCACGCGAGCCTGAGCAGGATCGCCACGACGAAGAGCGTGAGCACGTGGTTGAGCTGCTCGTTGTGCTCCACGCCGATCCGCGCCCTCGTCATGACGAACGCGGAAGCGGCGATGACGGCGATGGCCACTCGCCGAGCCACCCGCGGCGGATCGCGCAGCGTCTGGGCCAGGTGGACCGCGACGTACGCGATCCAGAGCGGCGTGGTCGCGACGGCGACCACCAGATGCGCGTACTGCACCCACTGCAAGCCAGGCGCGGCGGCGCCCGTCACCAGGGTCAGGACTCCGGAAGCGAGGATGAAGAGCAGGCAGCCGCAAAGCCAGCCGCGCAGGACGATCTCGCTCCGGGGCGAGGTCGCGGCCGCTCCCTCACTCACGTGCGCGGCGCGGCGACGTCGTCAAGCGGTTTTCCGGACGTCGTACACGTAGAGCGTGTCCTGCTCGCGCAGGTAGAGCCGGCCGCCGACCACCACCGGATGGGACCAGCTCGGCTTCGAGACGTTGGGGATGGTGAAGCTGCCCTTCTCGCGATAACCGTCGGGGGTCGCGTCGATCAGCATCACCACGCCGTTCTGGTAGCGGAAGTAGAGCTGACCGTCGGCGTACGTGACCGCCGCCGAGCCGCTGCCGGCGTTTCGAATGTCTCCGCCCCACATCACCTTTCCGGTCGTGAGCTCGATGCAGATCGGGGAGCCTCGGTTCTGACCGCTGCCTCCGTAGAGGTCGTTCCCCACCAGCACCATGCCGCCGTGATGGTTCTGGAACGTCTTCGCATCCAGGAAATAGACCTCGCGCGCCGTCACACCTCCGTCCGCCGCCTTGTCGAGCTCGACCAGCGCCGCGCCGGTCTGATAGCCGGTGGAGGTGAACACCCAGTTGGCGCGCACCAGCGGTGTGGGGATGTTCGCGGTGCCGTTGGCGATCCGGTTGTAGCCCCACAGGAAATGGCCGTCGCTGGCGCGCACGCCCACCAGGCCGCGGCCCAGGAGCTGCACGTACTGCCGGGTGCCGGCGGCATCCGTGACCACCACCGAGGAGTAGCCGGCGCCATCGTTCCCGGCCGGCCCGAGCTTGGGAACGGCCGTGCGCCAGACTTCCTTGCCGGTCGCCTTTTCCAGCGCCACCAGGGCCGCGCCACTCGCACCGGGCGTGACGATCACGTGGTCGCCGTCGACGAACGGCGACTCGCTCCATCCCCACCCCGACATCATCTGCCCGCCGAAGTCGCGCGGCAGGCTGCGACGCCAGAGCTCCTTCCCGGACACGGCCTCGACCGCGACCAGATCGCCGTCGGTGCCGAGCGCGAACACCGTTCCGCCGTCGACCGTCGGCGTGCCGCGCGGTCCGCCGTTCTCGTCGCCGAAGGTCGAACCGACGCGAGCCTTCCACAGCGGGGCGCCACCGTCCGCGGTGAACGCGAGCAGGTACTGCGCGCCGTCGCGGTCGCCCATCGTGTAGATGCGACGGTCCACCACGGCGACGCTCGAGAAGCCGGCCCCCATTCCCGCCGCCTTCCACAGGAGCGGCGGCCCGCCCGAGGGCCACGAGCTCAGGAGCCCGGTTTCGCGCGACAAGCCGTCGCGGCCCGGGCCGCGCCAGCCCGGCCATTCGGGAGCGGCGGCGCGCGACCGGGAGACGGCGAGGAGCAGCGTGAGAACCGCGAGAGTGACGCGTACGTGCTTCATCGGACCGTGCCTTTGAACATCGCCTCGGAGGTGAAGCATTCTGCGAGCCGCCGGGGCGGCTTGTCGAGCGCGTTCGCTCGATGCACGCCCGCCGCCTGACGAGACGAAAACCCGGGGTATGATCGGCATCGACGAGGCCGCCCCATCGTGAAACCGATCGAGAGCACGAAACCCGCGCGACGCGGGCGCTGGATGTGGATCGTGGTGGCGGTGTTCGCGTTCCTGCACTGGGATTTCTGGCTCTGGAACGACACCACGCTGTGGTTCGGCTTCCTGCCGGCCGGGCTCGGCTACCACGCGCTCTACTCGCTGGGCGCGGGGCTCCTGTGGGCGGTCTTCATCGTCGTGGCGTGGCCCGATCACCTGGAGGAGTGGGCCAGCGGAGGGCCGGGCGGGCGCGACGCCGCGGAGCCTCCCGGCTCGGGATCCGGCGCGGTGCGTCCTCGATGACGCCGGCGGCGGCTCCCGCGGTGTCGTACCTGCCGCTCTACGTCATCGGCGCCTATTTCACGGTGCTGATCGCGCTCGGCGTCGCGAGCATGCGCTCGTTCCGCGGCACGTCGAAGGACTACTTCACCGCCAGCCACTCGGTGGGCCCCGTCCTCTTCCTGCTGTCGATCTTCAGCACGGTCATGACGGCCTTCGCAATGGTGGGCTCGACGGCCAAGTCCTACGAGGACGGCATCGGCGTCTATCCGCTCATGGCGTCGTCGTCGGGCCTGGTCCACAGCCTGGTGTTCTTCCTGGTCGGCATGCGGCTCTGGGCGATCGGCAAGCGCCACGGCTTCGTCACGCAGATCCAGTTCTTCCGCGACCGCTTCGAGTCGCAGGCGCTCGGCACCCTGCTCTTCCCGATCCTGGTGCTGCTCATGATCCCGTACGTGTTGACCGGCTTCATCGGCGCCGGCGCGTTCGTGCAGGGTGCGACCCGCGGCATGTTCCCGACGGTGTTCGCGACCGCCGACCCGGCCACCAACGGCGCCATTCCGTCCTGGATCACCGTGCTGGTGGTGAGCGCCGTGGTGCTGCTCTACATCTTCCAGGGCGGTGTCCGCGGCGCGGTGTGGGCCAACGCGTTCCAGACCATCATGTTCCTGGTGGCGGGTGTGGCGGCCGTGTGGATGATCGCGCACAGCCTGGGCGGCGCGCACGCCGCGTCGGCCGCGGTTCTCGCGAGGTCGCCCGGGCACCTGGCACGCGAGGGCAAGATCGGGCACGGGCAGTTCCTCTCCTACATGCTGGTGCCGCTCTCGGTCGGCATGTTCCCGCACGTCTTCCAGAGCTGGCTCACGGCCAAGGACGCGAAGTCGTTCCGCACCGTGCTGGTCTTCCATCCGATCTTCATCTTGATCGTGTGGATGCCGTGCGTGCTGATCGGCGTGTGGGCGGTCGGTCAGGGACTCCCGGTCAAGAGCTCGAACGCGGTGCTCGGCATGATGACGGCCCGCTACATCCCCTATCCGATGGTGCGCGGGCTGGTGCAGGCGGGAACGATCGCCGCGATCATGTCGATGGACAGCCAGGTGATGACGCTCGGCACGATGTTCACCGAGGACGTGGTGGTGCCGCTCGCGGGCCAGGGTCGCATCAGCGATCGCGCGCAGGTCTACTGGAGCCGCGGCTTCATCCTCGCGATCATGGCCGTCTCCTTCGTGCTCTCGCAGTACCAGCCGCCCAACGTGTTCGACCTCGGCGTGTGGTGCTTCAGCGGCTTCACCGGCCTCTTTCCGCTGGTGCTCGGCGCACTCTACTGGAAGCGCATGACCACGGCGGGCGCCTTCGCGTCGGTGCTGGCGATGCTCGCGACCTGGGGTGTCCTCGTCTATCGCGGGCTGATCGCGCCGGTGCTGCACGGCGTGCCGCATCCGGAGGAGCCGCTGGTGCTCGGCGTGATGCCGGTCGCGTGGGTGTTGCTCGCCGCCAGCGTGGCGCTGGTGGCGGTCTCGCTCGCGACCCAGCCGCCTGCGGAAGCGACGCTCCGGAAGTACTTCGATTGAGCACGTCGGGCGGAAGCGCCGGTTCGGACGCACGGGTCGCCGCGGCGCGCGTGGCCCTCGACGCGCACCTGCGCGAGATCGTGCGCTGGCACTTCTCGCCCGAAACCGGGACGCCGGTGTGGCTCGAGTTCGCGAGCACGTGCGGCTTCGATCCGGTACGCGATATCGCCGGCTTCGATGACCTGGTCCAGCTCTTCCCGAATTTCGACGGCGAGCACCTCCGGAACGACCCGCACGAACGCTGGATCCCGCGCGCCTTCCGCGGCCGTCCGTTCACGATCTTCGAGACCGGCGGCACCACAGGCATGCCCAAGCAGCGGATCGGCTGGGACGACTACAAGCGCGACTACGAGCGCTTCTCGGAGACGCTTCCCGAATCGTCCTTCCCGCGCGACGGCTACTGGCTCATGGTCGGCCCGACCGGCCCGCGGCGCCTGCGTCTCGCGATCGAGCACCTCGCGAACTTCCGCGGCTCGTCCTGCTACTTCGTCGATCTCGACCCGCGCTGGGTGAAGAAGCTGATCGCGAAGGGCGACGGCGCGGGCGCCAAGGCCTACATGGCGCACGTGGTCGAGCAGGCGGCGCTCCTGCTGCGGAACCGCAAGATCGACGTGGTCTTCACGACGCCGCGCTTGCTCGAGGCGCTGGGCGACGGGCTGTCATTGGCCGACGCCGGTGTGAAGGGCGTCCTCTGCGGCGGGACGGAGATGAACCCGCAACTGGCGCGCTTCCTGGTCGAGGAGGTGCTCGAGCGCCGGGTCGCGCTGGTGCCGGTCTACGGCAACACGCTGATGGGCCTTGCCGCGTGTGACCCCGAGACTTTGGCGCGCGAGTTCTCGGTCACCTATCACGCGCCCGAGCCGTTCGCCGCGCTGCGGGTGACCGATCCGGCCGATTCGCGGAAGCTCGTCGGGTACGGCGAGCGCGGCCGGGTCGAGCTGACCACGCTCACGAAGGAGCTCTTCCTGCCGCGCTTCCTCGAGCGCGACGACGCGATCCGCCGCCCACCCTGCGCGCACTGGCCGTGGGACGGCGCGGGCGAGGTGAAGCCGTTCGAGGAGCCAGGCACGCGAATCATCGAAGGCGTGTACTGAATGATCGGCCGCCCGCGGGCTGCGATTGTTCGGAGGGCTGCGGTCCCTCGCAGCCGCGGCGCCGCATCACGATTCGACGCTGCGGACGCGACGGAGCGCGTCCCTCCCAGAGCCGCAGAGCTCCGGTGATCTAGGCACTCGGCGATGACGGCGTCGGTTCCTCACCTTCCAGCTCTGCGCTGGGGCGAGGAGTATCGAAGCCTCACGGCGATCGACCTGCGCGATCACCGGACCGGCGACATCGTCGGCCGGCTGTCGCAGGTCAACGCGGGACTCATCCGCCGCGACCTGAAACGCGCGGACGACGCCGCGAGCGTCCTGCGCGCGATGTCGACGCACGCGATCCTGGCGTGCTGCCGCGCCGCCGCGGACCTGTTCCTCGAGGCCGAGCTCGAGATCGCGGACGGCGTGACGCAGACCGGCGCCGAGTACCGCGCACAGCTCGCGGCCACCGGCGCCTTGCCGCTGACGCTGGCGCGCGCGAACCAGGAGAAGCTCGCCGGCGTGCTCCGCGAGCTCGGCACGATCGTGCGTGGCCTGACCCGCGGTCTCGCGCCGGAAGAGCTCGACGCGGCCGTCCGCGAGCACCGCGGCATACCGCTCTGGTTTGCACCGCAGTGCCGGGCGCTCGCCGCCTTGCTGCCGAGCAATTCCCCGGGCGTCAACGCGCTCTGGCTACCGGCGCTCGCCTTGAAGGTCCCCGTGGCGCTCAAGCCTGGCAGCCTCGATCCGTGGACGCCGCTGCGCCTCGCACGGGCGCTCACCGTCGCCGGCCTGCCCCGCGAGGCGCTCGCGTTCTATCCGACCGATCACGAGGGCGGCGCCGCGCTCCTCGACGGCTGCGAGCGCGCGCTGCTCTTCGGCGACGCGCGCACCACCGCGCCCTGGGCTGGGAGGCCGTCGATCGAGATCCACGGCCCGGGCCGCTCGAAGGTGTGGATCGGCGCGGACCAGATCGACGGCTGGGAGCGGCACCTCGACGTGCTGGTCGACTCGATCGCGGCGAACGGCGGGCGCAGCTGCGTCAACGCTTCATGCATCGTGGTCCCAGGTCACGCGGACCAGATCGCGAACGCTCTCGCGGAGCGCCTGGCCTCGTTGGGGCCGCTCCCTCTCGACGACCCCCAGGCACGCCTCGCCGCCTTCGCCGACGCCACGCTCGCCGAGCGCATCGACGACGCCATCACCGCGGCTCTCGCGGTGGACGGCGCGATCGAGACCAGCGCCCGTTTCCGCGCCGGCGAGCGGCGCGTGACGCTCGCGGGATCGACCTTCCTGCAGCCGACCATCGTGCGCTGCGCGAAGCTCGATCACCCGCTCGCCAACACCGAGTACCTGTTCCCGTTCGCGAGCGTGGTCGAGCTGCCCGACGAAGCAGCCCTCGACTGGATGGGCGATTCGCTGGTGGTCTCCGCGATCACCCGCGCGCCCCGGAACGTGGCCGCGCTGCTGCGCTCGACCCGCATCGGCCGGCTCAACCTCGGTCCGACGCCGACCCCCTCGGTGCGCTGGGACCAGCCCCACGAGGGCAACCTCTTCGACTTCCTCTTCGCCCGCCGCGCCGTGCAGCGTGCGCCGGGCTGGTAGGGCGCCGTGATGCTTCGCTTTGACTCCGCCTGGTTGGTCATCTAGGATGACCTCCATGAGGTCTCGACGAGAATCCGTCCAGTTCAACGTGGCGGAGGCGAAGGCGCGGTTCTCCGAGCTGGTGCGACGCGCGCTGGCCGGTGAGGAAGTGGTGATCGCCCGCGACAACCATCCGTTGCTCAAGCTCGTCCGCCTCGGCCGTGGCTCGACGCCGCGACGCCCCGGTTCGGCCAAAGGCCAGGTACGGATCGCGCACGACTTCGACGAGACACCGGGCGACTTCCGCGATTACGTGTGAAGCACCTGCTCCTCGACACCCATGCGTTCCTGTGGTGGGTGGAAGGCTCGCCGCGGATCGGCCGCCGCGCCCGGGCGGCCATCGCGGATCCCGATCGCCGCTGCTTCCTGAGTCTGGCGAGCGCGTGGGAGCTCGCGATCAAGTCGAGCCTCGGCAAGCTGACGCTCGCCACCCCGCTCGAACGCTTCATTCCCGCCCAGATCGCCGAGAACCATTTCGAGCAGCTTCCGATCTCGATCGCGCACGTGTCCCGGGTGGCCGACCTGCCCTTCCATCACCGAGACCCGTTCGATCGCTTGCTGATCGCACAGGCGCTGGAGGAGGATCTCGACGTGGTCACGGCCGATACGGTGTTCACGCGTTACGGGGTTCACCGGGTCTGGTGAGGATGGGCGGGTACGGGCTCGGCGTGCGGATCGCGGTCGCGCTGTCCCTCTCGCTCGCTCTCGTGCTTCCCGCGCGCGCCGAGTTTCCCAGCGACCCGCCCAACGATCCGGACTACGCGGGCTCGGAGGGCGATCCGGCGCTCTGCGCCACCCGCTCGGCGCTCGACCAAGAGTGGTACCTGTTCTCGTTCATCCCGCAGTGCGCGGCTCCCACGGCCACGGATCCGGAGGGAGCGTCGGGCATGTCCGTCGACCGGGTGTGGCGTGATTACACGATCGGCCGCCCCGACGTGCTGGTCGCGTACGTCGAGGGCGGCGTCAACTGGCACGGCGAGGGCCTGATCGATCTGGTGAACAAGGTCTACGTGAACTGGCGCGAGCTGCCGGTGCCCTGCACCGCCGCGCCGTGCACGACGCGTTTCGCGTCGAGCGAGTCGAGCTACGACCGGAATCACGACGGCGTCGTGAACGCCGCCGACTGGGCGCTCGATCCGCGGGTCGGCGACCGCAACGGGAACGGGCTCATCGATCCCGAAGACCTGATCGCGGCGTTCTCGGACGGCATCGACCAGGACGCGAACGGCTTCGTCGACGACATCTCCGGCTGGGACTTCTACGACGGCCAGAACGATCCCGCGACGGTCGATTCGAGCTACGGCCACTCGGACGGCGAGATGAGGAACGCCGCCGCCGAGACCAACAACGGCTACGGCAGCGCGGGGATCTGCCCGCGCTGCATGCTGCTGCCGGTCAAGGCCGGCGCGGAGGCGCTCGACCGGACCACCGATCTCGCGCAGGCGTGGCTCTTCGCCGCCAACACGGGCGCCAGCGTGGTGCTCTCGACCACCGCCGATCTCGGCTACTCGCCCTTCATGCGGCAGGTCGTCGAAGAGCTGTGGCGGCGCGGCGTGGTGATGGTCGAGTCGTCGAACGATTTCGACTCGACCGACCACCAGGGCGGCATGTTCTGGCCGCACGTCTTGCCCGGGAACTCGATCGTCTCGAACGCCGACGGCGTCGCCGGCCCCGCCGCCAACGCGCTCATCCACACGTTCCGCTCCCGCTCCGACTACAGCTCGTGGGGTACCCACCACTTCTTCTCGGTTCCGACCCAGGGAGGCAGCACCTCGAACGCGACGCCCACGGTGGGCGCTGCTGCGGCACTGGTGCTGTCCTACGGTCGCGATGCCGCGAAGCAGGGCCGCATCGCGCGGCCACTCACCGGACCCGAGGCGGTTCAGGTGCTGCGCGCCACGGCCTCGCGAATCGACGACCCGACATTGCCGTGGCCCGGAACACCTGGCGAATGGAATCTGCAATACGGCTACGGCCGGCCCAACGTGCTGCGCGCGGTGGAGGCGGTCCACGACGGCGACGTTCCGCCGGTGGCGTGGATCGAGACGCCGGACTGGTACGCGCTCTTCGACCCCACCCGCGAAGGCTCGGTCGCGGTGTCCGGTCACGTCGAGGCGACGCGTTCCAAGCAGTTCAGCTGGCGGCTGGAATGGGCGCTCGGCGCCGAGCCCGACGACTCCGCGTTCCAGGTGGCCGGTACCGGCAGCGGTCACGAACCTTTCGACGGCAACCTCGGCGCCGTCGATCTGACCCGGATCCCCGAATCCTTCTGGTCCGCGCCGTATCGCGAGTCGAAGACCAAGACGCTCGAAGCGACCGAGCAGTACACGATCACGCTGCGGCTCAGCGTCACCGACGACCACGGGCGTGTCGGGGAGGATCGCCGCACCATCGCCGTGCACCACGATCCCACCTGGTGGCCCGGGTTTCCGATGCGCGTGGAGGGAGCGCTCGGCATCGAGAGCGAGCCGGTGCTCGCGGACCTCACTGGCACCGGACACCTGGCGCTGGTCTTCGGCGACGACGCGGGACGCGTCCACGCGCTCGACCCGCTCTCGCGGAGCGAGCTCCCGGGATGGCCCGCGCTCACCGATCCCATCGTGTGGCTCGCACCAGATCCGTCCATCGACGCCGGCCATGAGCCGGTCGGCGTACCCGTCGCCATCGGCGATCTCGATCACGACGGACACCCGTGGGTGGTCGCGACCACTCTCAACGGCACCGTCTACGTGTTCGATTCCCACGGTGCGCGCCGCCCCGGATGGCCGCGCGCGCTCGACGCCGGCGTGGTGCCGCCGCCCATCCCACGCCCGGCTCTCCCGCACGCGAGGCTTCCCGCGCGCGGCGCCGCGTCGCCGCCCGTGCTCTTCGACATCGACGGCGACGGCCAGCTCGACATCGTCCAGACCGCCTGGGACGGGCACATCCACGTGTGGCGCGCCGACGGCACCGACCTGCCCGGCTGGCCGGTGCGCGTGGCACTACCCGACTCGGTCCACGTCGACCCGCCGTACATGTTCATCCACGACGAGAAGCTGCAATCGGCGCCGGCCATCGCCGACCTCGACGGCGACGGCGTGCCCGAGATCGTGGTGCGCAGCCAGGTGAGCGCCGAGCGGAACGACGGCATCGCGCCGCTCACCCAGATCTGGGTGCACGCGTATCACGCCGACGGCTCGCCGGTCGCCGGCTGGCCGGTGCGCCTCTTCGCGAGCTTCGAGAGCTACGGCACCGCCCAGGAGCCGATCACCGAGGGCACCGACTCGCCGATCGCGGCCGACATCGACGGCGACGGCAAGGACGAGATCTCGATCTCGCCGATCTTCTCGCCGCCCCAGATCCTGCGCGGCGACGGCTCGCTCTTCTCGTCGAGCGGCTCGGAGTTTGCGCTCTTGCTTTCCTTGCTACCGGCGCTTTCCGATCCGATCTCGGTAGTGCGCGACGGCCTCATGCTTCCAAGCCTCGCGATGAGCTTCACCACCAGCGGGGCTTTCGGCCGGCTCGGCGATCGGCTGGTGGTGGCGCAGCCGGCGAGCGGCTCGGGAAGCCTGGCGACGGCGCTCGAGCTCTCCGGAACCGGCCGTGGCATCGTCAATCTCGAGCAGGCGTACGACGCGGCGAGCGGCAAGGCGCTTTCCGGTTTCCCCGTGCCGATCCAGGGGCTCGCGTTCCTCTCGGCGCCGCTCATCGCCGACGTGAGCGGCGACGGCGTCGCGGACGTGATCGAGGCCACCGATTCGTCCGCGCTCTCGGCGCACCGCGGCTCGGGCGATACGGTGAGCGGATTCCCTCGCTTCACGTCCGGCTGGACGGTGTGGTCGCCGACCGCCGGCGACGTCGACGGTGACGGCAAGGTCGAGCTCACCGCGAGCACCCGCGAGGGCTACCTGTTCTTGTGGAAGACCAGCGGCCAGAGCGCCGCGAATCACGAATGGTGGACGTTCCGCCACGACGAGCATCGAACGGCCCGCTACGGCACCGATTCGCGGCCACCGGGCATCGTGCGCGACGTGAGCTGGCAACCGCTCTTCGGACGCGTTTCGTTCGTCGCTCCCGGCGACGACGGCTTCGTGGGCAAGGTCGCGGGCTATCGGGTGCGCGCCGGCGACGGGGCGAAGTCCTACCAACTGCCGGCCACCGTCGCCGCCGGCCAGCGCGAGACCTTCTCGGTGCCGTTCTGGGTCACCTCGCTCACGATCCAGGCCGTCGACGCCGCGGGAAATCTCAGCTGGCCGGTGACCGTAAAGCGTCCCTGACCCTCCAGTCCGCCACGAGAGCGCGAAGAAGCTGGATCACTGGCATGCGTGGTGAGAAATCGGAGGGCCACGGTCCCTCGCAGTCGCAGGGGTCCATCGTGGGTTCCAACGCAGCGGACGCGAGGGACCGCGTCCCTCCAGACGGCAAGCGCTCCTGGCCATGACCCGACCCGCCGGTCATCCGAGCCGTTCCGAGATCCGAGAGGAGAGCCTCATGCGACGCTGGACATGCCTCGTCTTCGCGCTCGCGCTCGTGACCGGCGGGTGCGCGAAGGACGGTGGCTCGCTGGTCGACCGGGTGATCACCGCATACGGCGGAAACGACGTGGTGGCGAAGGTGGTCGCGGTGAAGCAGACCGGGCGGATCGTGTCGCCGGCGCATCCCGGGAAGGTCGGCAGCGTGATCCGCGGCACCGAGGGTGCCGACAAGCTGCGGGTGGAGACGGTGTTCGCCGACGAGCCGCCCGAGATCCGGATCGTGAGCGGCGAGCGGGGCTGGCGAAACGGTCAGGAGACCACCGGCCCCAATCTCGACGCCATGGTGCTGCAAGCAGCGCGTCTGGCATTGCCGAAGCTGCTCGTCGATCACCGGAGCGACATCCGCGATCTCGGTGACTTCGAGAGCGCCGGCCACAAGCTGCACGTGCTCGAGCTGACGCTGGGAGCTGGGAAGACGCTCACCGTCGAGATCGACCCGACCACCGATCTGATCATGCGCACGATCGGGCGATCCGAGCACGAGGGTGCTCCGATCGTCGAGTTCAGCACCGAGTACGGAGAGTTCCGCAAGATCGACGGCCGGACGTTCCCGTTCTACGAGTGCACCACCGCCATGGGCCACCGCACCGCCGACATCACGTTCTCGACGATGGAGGTGAGCGCCTCGTTCCCGGAAGAGGTGTTCCGCCCCTGACGGCTCGCGCGCCACGAAACGAAACGGCCGGCCCTCGAAGAGAGCCGGCCGTTCGTTTCGGAGCAAAACGCGCGCGCTATTCCTTGTAGTCGACGCGCACGTAGAAGAAGCGTCCCGGCGGATCGTAGACGTTCGGGTCGAAGCCGTTGAGGCCGCAGCTCAGGCAGGCCGGTGGATCGTCGTCGAAGAGGTTGGTGACGCCCACCGCGACCGTCGAGCGCTGCTCCAGGACCGGCAGCTTGTAGCGCACCTGGCCGTCCACGTACCACGTGGCTCCCATGGTGTGGTTGTCGGCCGCCGATTCGCGAACCCGCGCGGTGTAGCGCGTGCCCAGCGTGGCGCCCCAGGCATCGAGGTCCCAGTCGATCATCAGGTTCGACTTGGTGCGCGGATAGGCCTGGTCCGGGCTACCGCGCTCGGTGCCCTCGCGCGAGATCGTGGTGAATCCCGACTCGGTCGGGACCTTCTCGTCGAGGTTCAGGAGAAACGTCGTGTACCAGCGCGCGCCCACCAGGCCCCACGACTCCTTGGGCGTCGAGTAGAGCAGGTTCACGTCGACGTCCTGGGTATCGAGACCGCCGATGTTGGTGAGCGGATTCTGGATGCCCGAGATCGCACCCGAGGACGTGCGGGCGATCGCGGCGCAGGCGAGCGTGTCGCCGGTGTCCGCGCAGCGCTGCAGGAGGCTCACCGCATTTTGCGCCTGGATGGCGCCGTCGAGATGGAGGTCGGTGTAGACGAGCTCGATCGATCCGCCGCTCGACCAGCTCGCGCCCTTCATGAACGACGGCTCCCACACGATGCCGCCGGTCCAGGCGTCGCTGGTCTCGGGCTTGAGCTTGGGATTCCCGCTGGTGAAGACCGGCAGCTGCGGGTTGAGCTGCGAGTAGCTGCCGTCGGCCGGCACGCCGTGGGCGACGCAATTCGCCTGGACGTTGGCCGGCTGCACGGGGCCGCCGTTCAAGCCCAGCATGTCGGAGCACGGATCGGTCGCTTCCTGGTCGAAGCGCGACGCCGAGCCGAAGAGCTCGCCGATCGAGGGCGCGCGGAAGCCCTGGCCCCACGAGCCGCGCAGCAGCACGTCCTCGATGGGACGCACCAGCAGGCCGACCTTGTAGGTCGAGTCCCAGCCCGAGGTCGAGTAATCGAACCAGCGGCCGGAGAGGTTCGCGTCGAACTTGTGCAGCAACAGCTCGTCCGAGAGCAGCGGGATCTTGAGCTCGCCGTAGATCTCGTCGACGTGGATCGAGCCTTTGGTGGGCTCGGCCGGAATGTCCGACGAAAGACCCGCGGCCACGATCGCGTCGGGCTCGAAGAAGCCCGAGTTGTCGCGATGCTCGTAACCGACCGCCAGGCCCAGCGGGCCGGCGGGCACGTCGAACAGGTCACCGGCGAGATTCGCGGTGTAGTCCTTGAGCTCCTGCTCGGAGGTGTCGTGCTGCGTGAAGCCGATGAAGTCGAGCATCTCGGGAGTGATCGTGCCCGGGCCGCCGAACAGGTTGAGCGGCACGCACGCTCCAGTGCAGCCCGAGAGCGGGCCCAGCGCCTGCGCGACGTTGGCCGCGTTCACGTTGCCGGTGAAGCGCTGGTCGGCGTGGTTCCGCGCCCACACCGCGTCCGCGTCCCACACCCAGTTCTTCTCGAGCAAGCGGAAATCGCCGCCCAGGGTCCCGGTGAGGTCGATGGTGTTGACGTTCTGCACGTAATGACGCGGCCCGTCCTCGATCAGCCGGCGGCCGATGAATGAATAGGTACCCGGGCCGAGCGTGAAGCCGAACGGGTTGTAGGGGTTGGTGGCGTCGACCGCGACCGTGTCGAGCAGGTTGCCGTTCCCGGCGTCGGGTCCCACGAAGAGCGGCAGCGGCGCCGCCTGGTTGACCGACTTGCGATCGGTGTAGGTCCCGAGCGCCCGCAGATAGACGTGATCGGTGAAGTCGTGCTGCACCTTCGCGAACAGGCTCTCGCGCTCGGACGGCGTCACCACGAAGTTGAACGGCTGGAAGTTGAAGCGGTCCTGATCCTCGAAGTTCTTGAAGTCGGACCCGGCGCCGGTGGGATCGGCCGGGTTGTAGGTGGCCGAGCCGCCCGGCTGGAACGGGTGCGAGAGCGTCATGTCGAGGTCTTGGTTGGTGTTGGGATCGTGGATGATGAAGCGTCCCGGCGGCGTGCCCGAGCTGCAACCGCCGTCCAGGCACGACTTGGCGAACGGGATCGGGAACCGCGAGATGTCGCGATCGCCCGACGAGACACCGTCCTGGTTGAAGTAGCCGCCGCCCGCCACGATCGATGTCTTGCCCGCGCTCGCGCCCCACGAGGCGTTCACCTCGGTGAGGTCGCCGTCGCCGTGGTCGTACTCGCCCCACTGGAACGAGGTCTCGAGACCTTCCTGCTTCGACTTGGTGATGATGTTCACGACGCCGGCGATGGCGTCCGATCCGTAGATCGGCGAGGCGCCTTCCTGCAGCACCTCGATCCGCGAGATCAGCGCGTAGGGAATCGTGTTGAGGTCCACCGCGCCCGGCACGCCCGACGCCGAAGAGCCCGGCACCCAGCGGTGACCGTCGACCAGCACCAGCACGCGGCGCGAGCTCAGGTAGCGCAAGTCGATCTCCGCGGCCCCCGCGCCCACGCCACCGCCGTCCGGCGGATTACCGAAATTCCCCGAGTTGTTGAACTTGGAATTGAGACCGCCGCCAGCGAGCGGCAAGCGCTGCAGCAGGTCCACGGTCGACGTGAGCCCGCTGTTCTCGATCTCCTTCTGATCGAGATCGATGACCGGCTGCGAGGTGTCGAGCGGGCTGACCGGGATCCGCGATCCCGTCACCACCACCTCTTCCGTGGCCGAGTCCTGGGTCTGAGCCGAAGCGAGTCCCGACACCAGCAGAACCGCGAAAAGCGCCCCCGCGCCTTTCCATGTACCGGACATATGCCTCCCCCCCTTTCGATCGCAGCCGGCGGGCCGTGGCCGCGCGAGCGCGATCGGTTAGGCATGTGACGATCTGGCGATCGAGCTTTTGTTGGATTCACCTCCGGTGGTAGAAGCCCTCGGTCGCGCGCGAGGAATCCCCGCCTCGCGGCAACCGTTTCACGCGCGCGCGATGCTACCGAAGGCGGCTCCTGCCGTCACCAACAAACTGCGGCGCGGTCCGGGAGGCGGCGCCCTCCACGCGACGGCCCCCTCGCCCATGAGTCGTGGTGCGAACGCGCCACGGAGAAACCCCCAGCCGAAAACCGGTCGGCTGCCGGTTCCTGCCCGCGGTGACGGCGGGTACCGTTCGCGTTCCTCGACCGAACGACCGGACGAAGGTGTCGATGAAGTGCGGCTCTCGACCGCCCCGGCCAGGTTGTCGCCCGCAATCGGTCGCACGTAGAATGGCTTGCCTCGCCGAGCGATCTCCGTACAG
>CAZYWA010000027.1:0-27249 GCA_964650975.1 uncultured bacterium | reverse complement strand
GGGGCGGGGGGCTTGGAAAGCCCCCCGAGCAACTCAGTTCCGTGTCACTTCCTCGGTCGCGGGCTCGGTGAGCAACCGCTGCTCGACGAACTCGACCTTCTGGCGAAGGTTCCGGTCGGAGAGCAGCCGCTTCTCGAGCGTCGTGAGCGAGTGGATGACCGAGGAGTGATTGCGTCCCACCAGATCGCCGATGCTCTGCAGGCTGGCGGGCGTGTACTTGCGGCAGAAGTAGAGCACCACCTGGCGCGGGATCAGGATGTCGCGGCGCCGGGTGCGGGTGCGGAGCTTCGCCGGCTCGAGCCCCCAGGCTCGCGCGACCGCGAGCAGGATTCGCTCGGGTGTCAGGGTGGCCGTCTGGCGACGCCGGTAAGGCTTGAGGGCTTCCTCGGCCAGCGTCAGCGTGATCGCCTCGCCGGTCAGCGAAGCGAGGGCGAGCACCCGGTTCACGGCGCCTTCCAGATCGCGGACGCTCACGGTGGCGAGCGAGGCGATCATCGAAGCGACGCCCTCGGGCAGCGCCACGCCGCGCTCGAAGCCGCGCCGCTCGACGATCTGGACCCGCATCTCGAGATCGGGCTGGTCGATCTCCACCACCAGCCCGGCGCCCAGCCGCGAACGAAGCGGCTCGTCGAGGTCGGGAATGGCCGCGGGGCTGCCGTTGCCGGTCAGCACCACCTGCTTGCCGTCGGCGAAGAGCTCGTCGAGGGCGTGGAAGAACTCCGACTGGGTGCGCTTTTTCCCGGCCAGGAACTGGACGTCGTCCACCACCAGCAGATCGACGTTGCGGCGGTAGCGGTCCTTGAAGCTCTCGACGCGGCCCTGGCCGATGGCGAGCACCATGTCGGCGAGGAACCGCTCGGCGGGCGCGAACGCGATCCGCGACCTGGGCCGCAGCTCGAGGTACTCGTTGACCACGGCGCACGCGAGGTGGGTCTTGCCGAGCCCCACCGCGGCGTTCAGGAACAGCGGGTTGTAGCGCGGTGCATGGTCGTCGAGGATGCTGCGCGCCGCGGCCGCCGCGAGGCGGTTGCTGGGTCCGACCACGAAGCGATCGAAGGTGAGCTGACGAAGCTGAGCCGGCAGCGCGTGGGAGCGCACCGGCGCGGGCAGCGCCGCGATGGTGGCGCGCGTGCTGGGCCGCGCCGCGGCACCCGAGCCGCGCAGCACGGTCACCGGAGCCGCCGGTGGCGCCTCCGCTTCGTGATCGCTGCGCTCGCCGAACGTGAGCACCAGCTGGTACGGCACGCCCGCGCGATCGGGAAGCGATTGCTCGATGAAGCGCAAGAAGTGCTCGCGCACCCAGTCGCGGGTGAATTGATTCGGAGCGGAAACCACCAGCCGCTCGTCGTCGAGTCGAACCGGTAACAGGGGCCGCACCCACAAGTCGACGAGATGCGCGGCGACGCGCGACTTGAGGTTCGACAGCGTCTGCCGCCAGATCTCTTCGACTTGGCTCATGGAGAGAAGCGAACTCGGTTGTGAGGGATGAGCGACGAGATCGTCGCTCGATCGACGATCGCATTATGCGGATTGCGTGACGCGGAGCAAGGCGCGTGTCGGGTGGTGTCGGCGAGGTGTCGCGCGCGTCACGCGTGGGCTACGTGAAGCGCGCATTTCGCGCGATGCGCCGCCCCGCGTACGAAAAATCCGCGACAAAAGAGGGATGTTCGCGACTCGATGCGAAGTGCTTGTGATCTCCACCGGTTATCGAATTCCCAACGGCTCATCAACAGGTTGTGCACAGGCGATGGGCGATTGGGTGGGTCGAAATAACTCGACCGTGCTCAATCGACGTCGAAAGAACGAGAAATTTCCGCGGATGGAGCCGGGACGAATTCCACAGGCCCCGAAATGCTTCACAGGGCCTCGTTTCGCCTATACTCGCGCGCTCCCGGGCGATGGATTCGCCCGCGGCCAGGAGGTGGTGAATGAATCTGCTCGCGCAATATCCGGCGCTCGCAACACTCGGTGTGGTGTGGTGCGTGCTGGTGCTCAAGATGCTCGCGGTGGGAATGTGGACCAGCCGGCACCGCATCCGAGCGAAACGCTTCGCGACGCCGGAGGACACGCTGCTGATCGCCGGCGCCACCACCGATCGCCACCCCGACGTGGAGCGCGCGCGCCGCGCTCACCGGAACGATCTGGAGAACGTGCTGCCGTTCTTCGGCGTGGCGCTGTGCTTCGCGCTCACGCGTCCGTCGGCGACCGCGGCCACGATCTACTTCTGGGGCTTCGCGGCGGCGCGCATCGCCCATTCGATCTTCTACCTCCGCGGTACCCAGCCGCATCGCACCGCGGCCTACACGGTCGGGTGGGTCCTCACGTTGGCGATGACCCTGCAGACACTGAGCCGCCTGGCGTGACTCGCGCGCCGGAGACCGTCGCGCTCCACGCTTGGAGCCCGCCGGTCTCCGCCGGGCCATCGCTGCGGACGCGCCGGAGCGGGTCCCTCCGACCTCCTCAGACAGCGGGCTTGGGAGGAGCGCCCACCCGATCGACGGAGAACAGGAACAAGGTCTCGCCGGCCATGATCTTGTCGCCGTTCCGGAGCGCGTACTCCTTGACCTCGGAGCCGTTCAGGAAGGTACCGTTGCTCGATTCCAGGTCGCGCACCCG
Organism: uncultured bacterium; assembly: GCA_964650975.1. Lineage (GTDB taxonomy): Bacteria > JADJOY01 > JADJOY01 > JADJOY01 > JADJOY01 > CAZYWA01. The sequence continues at coordinate 24,633 of CAZYWA010000027.1, read as the reverse complement.
GAACTCCAGGTTGCGGTAGGAGACCTCGGTGTGGCGGCGCGACATCGCGTCGTCGTCGACGCGGATGTCGGCCTGCTCGCCGCGACCGATGACCGTGACGCTCATCGCGAGCGGAAAGGTCCGGCCCTGCTCGGTGCCGCTGATGACCTTGAGCGTGGCGCGGATGTTGGGCGGAATCTTGAGATCGTCCGCGCCGATCGACGGCTTGTCGTAGACGAAGGTCTTGTTTTCCATGGCTCGTCTCGTTCGGCCGATCCCACTCGAGCGGTCGACGGCGAAAGGTGCCGTGATTGTAAGCACGCATCGCGTGCACTCGCAAACCCCGCGAGTCCGGTTCCTTGCGCCACCCTGGGGTGCGGGCTATATCCAACGACCGACCTCTCTTCTCCATGGCGACCCACACTTCGCCTTCCGCCGACGCGCTGCCGCGCCTCGGCCAATACCGGATCCTGCGCAGCATCGCCGCGGGCGGCATGGGCGAGATCTTCCTCGCCAAGCGCGTCGGCCCGGGCGGCTTCGAGAAGCTGGTCGCGCTCAAGCGCATGCTGCCGCACCTGATGCGCGACGAGCGCTCGGTGGCGATGTTCCTGAACGAGGCCAAGCTCGCGGCGCAGCTCAACCACGCGAACATCGTCCAGATCTACGACTTCGGCCGGCTCGGCGACACGTACTTCATCTCGATGGAGTTCGTGCACGGCAAGAACCTGCGCGACCTGCTCGACCGTAGCGTGCGAACCGGCATCGGCATTCCGGTCGAGCACGCGCTGGGCATCATCCGCGACGTGTGCGCCGGGCTCGGCTACGCGCACCAGCGCTCGTCCTACGACGGCGCCCCGCTCGAGATCATCCACCGCGACGTCTCGCCGCAGAACGTGCTGGTGAGCTTCGAGGGCGAGGTGAAGGTCACCGACTTCGGGATCGCGAAGGCGTCGCTGATCGCGTCCGAGACCACGGCCGGAACGGTGAAGGGCAAGCTCTCCTACATGTCTCCGGAGCAGATCTCCGGCCAGACCCTCGACCAGCGCTCCGATCTCTTCTCGCTGGGCGTGATCCTGTTCGAGCTCTTGACCGCGCGGAAGCTCTTTCCCGACGACGTGAGCCTTCCCGAGACCATCGACCGCATCCAGCGGGTCGACGTGCCGCTGCCGCGCGACGTGAACCCGGCCATTCCCGAGGAAGTCGAGGAGCTGGTGCTCCGGGCCCTGGCGCGCACCCGCGCCGAGCGCTTCCAGACCGCGCGCGCCATGGAGCTCGCGATCATCGACGTGATGACGCGGCTCGGCCTGGTCTCGGGAAACCACGAGCGGGTGCTGTTCCTGCGCGAGCTCTTCTCCGAGCCGGACGCGGCCGCGACCCTGGCCTCGGAGATCGCGGCGCTCGGCATCACTCCCACGCCCGGCTCCGCGGGACCGGTGCAGGTGTCTTCCGGCGCCGGGCCGCTGCCGGGTGCCCCGACGGTCTCGCTGGGCCGGTTCGCGCTGCAGGCGTTGCTGGTGGTGGTCGTGTTCGTGGCGGGTGCCGCGCTCCTCAAGCGCTACGTGGTGACCCCCGAGAGAGCCGGCGCGGTGGTGACGGCCGTGCCGCCGGCGGCGCCAGGTCAGGGTCCAGGTTCCTCGGAGCGGCCCGGTGGAACCGCGGCGGTGGTGCCGGTGCCGACTCCCGGCGTGCCCGCGACCGTAACCGCGGCTTCGGGCAAGCGGCACGTCGAGGTGACGTCGAGCCCGAGCGGTGCCGAGATCTGGGTCGACGGAGAGGACCAGCACAAGGCCACGCCCGCCGAGCTCGAGCTGCCGATCGGGCGGCGCAGCATCCGGCTGGAAAAAGACGGATACGAGCCAAAGACGACGGCCATCGCCGTGGATGCCTCGGCACCGGGCGTCGCCGTCGACGGCCCGCTGGTCGCGAAGCCGGTCACGGTGCAGATCGCGAGCGACCCGCCAGGCGCCCTGGTTTCGATCGGCGACATGCAGTTCACGGCACCGCAAACCGCGACCTTGAAGCCGGGGCGCTATCCGGTGACGGTCGAAAAGGCCGGCTACGCGACTCTCCATCCGCCGCCGGTGACCATCGAGCCGAACCGGACCATGCCGCTACGTTACGAGCTGACCCGTGCTTCGCGGACCGGCGTGGTGAACTTCAACACCGAGCCGTGGAGCATGGTGTACGAGGAAGGGAAGCCCGAGCCGATCGGTCAAACGCCTTTCTACGGTTACAGCACGACGGCCGGTGTCCACCGCTTCCGCTTCGTGAACCCCAGTGTGGGCCTCGACGAGATCGTGCCCATCGACGTGGCCGCCGACGACGAATACAAGAAGCCGATCCGCTTCGAGAGCGCGGTGGAGGTCGACCCCGCGGTGCGCGAGCTGTGGATCGACGATCGTCCCGAGCAGCGCCGTTCGTTCAAGCTACTCGTGGGGTCGCACAAGGTGCGCTATCGGCTCGCCGACGGGACCGACTCGTCCACCTCGATCGCGGTACGCAACGGGCAAGAGGTGCGGCTTCCGTGACGTGCGTCCGGCGTTCGCTGCGAGCGGCGGCGCCGGCGCTGCTCGCGTTGCTGGTGCTCGCGGGCGCGGCGGGGTGCCCCGAGGAGAAGCAGCAGCCCGCCCAGATCGGCACCGACGCCAACTTCCTGGTGCAGCGCGGCCTGAGCGAGTACCGCGCGGGCCGTCTCGAGTCGGCGCTCCGCAGCCTCGAACAGGCGAAGGTCAAGTCGCCCCACGACCGCCAGGTCCAGTACGTGCTGGGCGTGGTGCTCATCCAGCGTGGCGAGTACAAGCGGGCGGAGGCCGAGATCGAGGACGGGCTCGCGGCGGCCCCGGACGATCCCGAGCTGCTCAATCTGCGCGGTGTCGCGCGGCTGCGTGACCGGCGCTTCGACGAGGCGATTGCCGATTTCCAGGCGGCGCTCGCGCCGGAGCGGAAGTACGCGACGCCGGAAGCGGCGCTCGCGAACCTCGCCGAGGCTTATACGGGGCAGGGCCGCGCCGACGATGCCATCGCGACCTACTGGAAAGCCCTCGACATGGATCCCAAGGACGGTGTGCTGCGCACCGCGCTCTGCCAGACGCTCGCCGGTGCCAACCGCCTCGACGTGGCGCTGCACGAGTGCAGCACCGCCGCCACCGACGCGCCCAAGTACCCGCCGGCCTTCCTCGCCAAGGGAGACGTGCTGCGCGCGCTCTCGAAGAAAGAGGACGCCATCGCCGCGTATCGCAAGGCCTTCGAGATCGCGCCCAAGGGCGACGATCAGGAGTCCGCGCGGCGCAAGCTGATCGAGCTCGGCGCGGGCGATCCGGGCGTCACCGGCAAGCGCAAGGATCGCTGGGAGCTGCCTGCTCGCGCGCCCGACGAAGCTCCGTCGGAGCGCGCTCCCGTCGCAGCGCCTCCTGCCGCGGTGCCGCCTCCCGCAGCCCCACCCAACGCGGTGCCGCTCGGTTCACCGCTCTCGCCGGCGCCCGCGCTGTCCGATCAAACGCGCTGATACGTCCGGCCTCGCCACGTGAGGCCGAGGCCGAAGGTGGTGCGGACGATGGCCGCCAGCCACATGGCCGCGGTCACCGCCGCTCCCAGCGGTTGAAGCCAGAGCCCTCGCTCGTCGATGCCGGCGGTGAGGGCCATCGCACGCCGCACGCACTGGAGCGCCATGAGCTGGGCAACGCCCAGTCCGGCGAGCGCCAGTGCCGAGCGCCAGGCGGCCGGCGCCGCGATCGCGCCGATCGCCGCCTGCGCCAGCGCCAGCCACGGCATCACCAGGAATGCGCTGAGCAGCAGCACCAGCGGTAACGCGGCGAGCGCCGCGGCGCGCCGCCCGTCGAGCACCAGCATGAAGTTCTTCATGAACCCCTGCCAGATGTCGTGGAGCGTGGGCCCGAAGCCTTTGGTCACCAGCTCGGGCGCCAGCACCATCTCGAGCCTGAGCCCGGAACCCTTGACGCGCTTGGCGATGATCCAGTCCTCGCCGACGCGGTCGCGGATCGACTGGTATCCGCCGATCGCGTCGAACGCGGTGCGCCGGAAGAGCAGGAAGTAGCCGACCGCGTTCGCGTCCGGTGACGCGGGATCGTTGTAGCGGTCGATGCGGTAGGACGGCACCAGGCCGATCGCCGGCAGCACCGCGCGCTCCCAGAAGCTCGCGAGCCTTACGCGGGGAAACACGGTGAGCAGGTCGACGCCGCGCGCCTCCGCCCGCGCGATCGCTTCGGGAAGGGCACGCGGCTCGAGCTCGGTGTCGGCGTCGACGATCAGGAGCCAGGCTCCGGCGGCCGCTTCCGAACCCTGGTGGATCGCCCAGTTCTTGCCGGTCCAGCCGGCGGGGCGCTCGACCCCGTCGATCACCCGCACGCGCGGATCGCGGGCGGCCACCCGCCGCGCGATCTCGCCGGTGCGATCGGTGGACTGGTCGTTCACCACGACCACCTCGAGCGCCGGGTACTCGGCCGCGGTGAGGCGAGCGAGACACGCCTCCATGGTCGCTTCCTCGTCGCGCGCCGGGACGATCACCGTGACCGGGGGAGCGGGATCGGGAGCGGCGTAGGGACCGCGCGGTTCGAGGCGCGGGAAGGTGCCGCGATCGAGGATCCAGCGTCGCGCGGTCGCCAGGTAGGCGAGCAGCGCGGCGCCGTGGGCGGCGATCCAGAACGTGGGGGAGGTCATGGGTGCGGTTTCTTAGCCGCACTCGCCCGGCGCGGAAACTCGGCGCGGACCTCGCGGTGGCGCCAACCGGGAAGATCAAGCGTTGTAATATATTAAAGTAGATCGATTGACACTCGATAATAAAGTCGATAGCTTCTATCGACACCGTTCACGGGCGGCCCGCCGGCCGCCGAAAGGAGCAAGCCCGATGCGAGCCGAGCCAATCCCGTTCTCTCGCGATTCAGCAGGATTCACGCTGATCGAGATCTTGGTCGCGGTGGCGATCATCGCGCTCTTCTCGACGATGGTGGCGGTGCCGGTCATGCACCACTACCGGGATGCGCGCGTGACCGCGGCGAAGGCGCAGATCGGCAGCCTGGAGACGGCTCTCCATGCCTACCAGCTCGACAACGGCATCTACCCCACCTCGGCCCAGGGACTCGCGGCGCTCGTCGAGGAACCCACGACGCCGCCGCTCCCCGCTCACTACAAGAAACACGGCTACTGGGAGCGCGACTTCATTCCCAAGGACCCATGGGGCGGCGACTATCTCTATCTCTCCCCGGGAGTCCACGGAGAGATCGACGTGTGGAGTCAGGGCGCCGACCACCAGCCGGGCGGCGCCGACGATTCCGCCGACCTCGGCAACTGGGACCTGGGACGCTCGTGAACGCGGGCCCGCCGTCCGGGCACGGCGCCGATCGAGGGCTGCCCACCGAGGGACCGGTGGGCCTCCAGGGCCGTTGGATCGCGCGCGAGCGATCGATGGGTCTACGCCTCGTGGTAGAGGCGGCCCTTCCAGTACATCTCCTTCTTGAGGACCAGGCGCACCACCGATTCCCATTGCAGCTCGGCCAGCACCAGCGCGCCCAGCCAGAAGAGCTCGGGCTCCACTCCGTCGAGCTCGAGGATCACCGCGACGAACCGCTGGCTGATCGACGCGGCCAGGAACGCCGCGAGCGCCGACACGCAGGCGAGCGCCGTCGCCTGGCCGGGTTGAGCGAACGCGGCGTAGGTGGCGGCGAAGATCGCGGGGAAGGGCAGCACGAAGAACACCAGCAGGAAGAGCGGTCCCAGCAGATTGAGCCAGATCTCGCGGCGGTCGATCTCCATCGCGCGCTGCAGGATCTTTCCCCAGCCGCGCTTCAAGTCGCGCAGGCTCTCGTAGAGCTCGAGCTTCATGAGCGTGGGAGCGAGCGCCCAGCGGATCCGGAATCCCTTCGCCTTGACGTTCCGCGCCAGCACCAGGTCCTCGACGACCTCGTAGGGAATCGCGGCGTGGCCGCCGATCGCTTCGTAGCAATCGCGGCGGAACAGCATGAAGGGTCCGTTGGCGTTGGCCCGCGGGCTCGCGGGATCGTGGATGCGATCGAACTGCTGGAACGCCGCGAGCTGGAAGATCAGCGTGTTGACCACGCGGTCCCAGAAGCAGCGGAACACGTTGCCGGGAATCAGCGTCAAGAGCCCGGTGCCGTGCTCGCGGGCCTCGCTCACCGTTTGCGTCACGACCTGCGGCGCCACCTGCGTGTCCGCGTCGAGGAAGAGGAGCCACTCGCCGCGGGCGTGCTCGAAGCCTTGGTGGAGCGCGAAGTTTTTGCCCATCCACGTGGGCGGGCATTCGGATCCGCGCACCACCTCGAGCCTCGGATCGGCCGCGGCGAGCCGCGCCAGGATCTCGGGCGTGCGGTCGGTGGAGCGATCGTCGACCACGATCACCTCGAGCGCCGGCCAGTCCTGCGCCAGCACGCCCGTGACGCAGGTCTCGATGGTCTTCTCCTCGTCGCGGGCGGGAATCACGACGCTCACCAGCGGCGCGCCGGACGCGGGCGGTGGCCAGTTGCGCGGGCCGAGCTTGGGCAGGTCGCGATGCAGCTCGAGCCACGTCGCCAGCAGCCCCACGTGGAACAGCATCACCACGAACAGCAGCACCGCGAACGCCGTCACGCGCGCTCTCTCGACTCGGCGGGCTCGGCGGCCGCGGCGGGCGGATGCTTGGCCACCACGAACAAGCGGTGGAGCACGCGGTCGCGCGGGTAGAGGTGGAGCTCGCGATCCTCGATCACGTGCAGTCCGTGACGGCGAAAGAGCTCGAGCCAGCCTTCGCGGTCGCGGAAGTAATAGCGAAAATCGGTCTTCCACTCGGCCAGGCCGAGCCACGTGAGGAACACCATGAACGCATCGAAGATCACGTGGTTCCGGACCAGGTACCGGCGGTTCCGCTTGTCGGTCCACACGTCCTCGACCAGCACCAGCTGATCCTTCGCGACCCGCACCATCTCGGCGAAGTTCCGCTCCAAGACCGGGCTGTGGTGGAGCACGAAGATCTCGGTGACCAGGTCGAAGGTCGAGTCGGCGAACGGCAGCACGTTGCCGTCGAAGCGCACGAACGGGTTCTGGAAGAGGTTGTTGTGCGCGATGTCGACGCCCACCGGTCGCGCGCCCGAGCGGGTGCGCATGCACTCCATCGTGGCGCCCACCCCGCAGCCGAAGTCGAGCACGCGTCCGCGCACCAGCCCCGCGAACTGCTCGAAGATCCGGCCCGCGTAGTCGAGCTGTCCGGGAATGACGCGCTTCTCGAGCCAGTTGAGCTTCTTGCGTGCCATGACGTGAGCCTCGGCCCGAGCGGCCGAGTTGCTACCACGCGGCCTGGATGACGCCAAGACGTGGGGCCCCTCTCGGCGGGAGGGACGGGGTCCGTCGCGTGCCTGGAGATCAATCGTCGATCCTGCGCCGCGGCGGCGAGGGACCGCCGCTCCGGATCTGGATCGAGCGGCCGGAGGGCTGCGGTCCCTCGCAGCCGCAGCGATCGAACGGCTCGACGGTGCGCCCGAGCGGGGCTAGGTTCCGTCGAGTGAGCGCCACGCCTCAGATCCTCGCCGATCCTGCGCCCGCGCCGGGCGAGCTTCTGGTCGTCGGGTTCGACGGCTTCGAAGCCGATTCGACGCTGCTCGACTTCCTGGTGCGCGAGTCGATCGGCGGAGTGATCCTGTTTCGCCGCAACGTGCGGGATGCAGCGCAGGTCGCCCGCCTCACCCGCGCACTACGCGAGGCGGCGCCAGGTCTCCTCATCGGCATCGACGAGGAGGGTGGCCGGGTTCGCCGCCTGAGCAGCGACTTCACGACGTTCCCGTCGATGGATCTGCTCGGGAAGATCGGCTCGGACGATCTGGCGCGCGAGCTGGGCGGCGCCATCGCGCGCGAGCTGCGCGCCGCCGGCGTCAACTGGGATTTCGCGCCGGTGCTCGACGTCCACTCGAACCCCGCGAACCCGATCATCGGCTCGCGGGCGATCTCGTCCGACCCCGCCGTGGTCGCGCGGCTCGGTGTCGCGTTCATCGACGGCCTTCAAGCGGGTGGGGTGGCCGGATGCGGCAAGCATTTCCCCGGACACGGCGACACCAGCCTCGACAGCCACGTGGCGCTGCCGGTGGTGAACGCGAGCCGCGAGCTGCTCGAGGAGCGCGAGCTGGTGCCGTTTCGCGCGGCCGCCCGCGGATCGCTGGCGTCGGTCATGACCGCCCACGTGCGCTACCCGGCGCTCGACGCCGAGCGCACGGCCACGCTCTCGCCTGCGATCCTCGGTGACCTGCTGCGCCGCGACCTCGGGTTCGAAGGAGTCGTGGTGACCGACGACCTCGAGATGCGCGCCGTGGCCGATCACGCCTCACCCGAGGAGCTCGCCGTCGCCAGCATCGAGGCCGGCGCCGACGTGATGCTCGCATGCAAGAGTCGCGACGTTCAGGATCGCGTGCTCGCCGGCATGCGCAGCGCGCTCGAATCCGGCCGGATCGCGGCGGCCCGGCTCGCCGCCAGCGTCGCGCGCGTTCGCAACCTCAGGGCACGCTTCCCCATCGAAGCGGCCGAGATCGACCCCGATCGAGCGCGCACCGAGGCCGGCTCGTCCCGAGCCCTGGTCGCCCGGATCGAGCAACGCGCCCAGCGCATGCTCGTCTGACTCGTCCGAGCGCCTGGCCGGGGTCCTTGCGCCCCACCCAGTCGCGCCGGCGTCGTCGAGACCGCCCCGGCGCCTGGTAGGTAAGCGATTACCAGAATGGTAGATAATCGATTACCAAGTTGGACACTTTTACGCTACCAAAATGGTCAATTTCGCCTTACCAAAGCGCCCCCCGGGGTGGAGCTCAGGCCCGCGGGCCGCGAAAATGCCTCGAAAAGAGGCTCTTTTCGCGCACCACCCCTGCTTCAGACCAGCGCCACGCGCATCACCTCGGAGAGCGAGGTGATCTGGCGCTGGCACTTGTCGAGACCGTCCTGGAGCAGGGTGTGCATTCCGTCTTCGCGGGCGATGGCCTCGATGTTGGTGGAGGTGGCGCGGGCGATCAGCGCTTCACGGATGCGCTCGGTGATCGTGACCAGCTCGTAGATGCCGATCCGGCCCACGTAGCCCTTGCCGAGGCAATGCTCGCAGCCGGCGCCGACGTACCAGGGGCCGTCGGGAATGGGGACGTTGGTGCGCGCCAGACTCTTGAGCTCGGCATCGGTGGGCTTGGATTCGGCGACGCAGTGCGAGCAGATGCGCCGCACCAGCCGCTGCGAGAGCACGCCCACGGTCGCCGACGCGATGAGGAACGGCTCGACGCCCAGGTTGATGAGGCGCGAGAACACACCCGACGCCGAGTTCGCGTGCACCGAGGTGAAGAGCAGGTGGCCGGTGAGGCCGGCCTGGATCGCGATCTGCGCCGTCTCCAGGTCGCGGATCTCGCCCACCATGATGACGTCGGGGTCCTGGCGCAGGATCGAGCGCAAGCCGCGGGCGAACGTGAAATCGGCGGCGTCGTTCACGCCGGTCTGGGTCAGGAAGTCGAGGTCGAACTCGATGGGATCCTCGATGGTGACGATCTTGACCAGCTCGCCGCGGTTCTCCTTCACGGTCTTGAGGGTCGAATAGATCGTGGTGGTCTTTCCCGACCCGGTGGGGCCGGTGAGAAACGCGATCCCCTGCGGCATGGAGATGAGTCGGGTGTAGTCCTCGAGGACGTGCGAGTCGAAGCCCAGATCGGCGAGCTGGTAGAGGACGCCTTCGCGCTGCATGACGCGCAGCACGATCTTCTCGCCGTGCAGCGTGGGCATCACCGAGACGCGCAGGTCCACTTCCTCGCCGGTGTCGCGCACGCTGTGGATGCGGCCGTCCTGCGGCAGGCCCTTCACGAAGGTCTTGAGCTTGGCGAGCACTTTCACGCGGGTCAGCACGTTCTGGTAGAGGCGCGGCGAGACCTGCGCCACGTCGTAGAGGACGCCGTCGATCCGGTACTGGAGCGCGATGTAGCGGTCCTTGGGGTCGAAGTGGATGTCGCTGGCCGAGAGCGCCACGGCGTTTTGCAGCGTGTAGTCGACCAGCTTCACGATGTCGACCGAGCGCGCCGACGCCACGTTGCGGATCCGCTCGGAGACCAGCGGCAGCTGCGAGATCGACATCTTGCGCCGCCCCAGCGTGACCGTCTCCAGGTGGCCGGGAAGGTCGCGGTTCACGGCGTCGTCGATCTTGCGCAGCGCCTTCTTGGCGCCCCGCGAGAGCAGCATCAGCACCGCGAGCGCCAGCAGCACGGCCACCACGGCGCCGGTCGCGACCAGCACGCCGCGCTGGACCGGGATACCGAAGAGCTGGTCGGGAACGTGGATCGGAATGCTGCTCGGAAGCTGCTTGGTCAACTTCTCGATTCGTTCGTCGACTTGAGCCCAGAGGATCGGATGTGTCATCGGACCTCGCCCGAGCGGGGGCTCGTCAAGCAGCGCGCGGCATGATAGCAGAGGACTTTCGGCGTCGTGCGCGGAGGCTGAGTTGAACATCGTTGCGCTCGCGGTTCTCGCCTCTGGCACCGTGGCGGTGCGTTACCTGGGCCCGCGCGCCCGGCGCGCGCGCATCGACCGCGCGCACGCGCTCTACGAGCGTTACGTCGGCGACCCGGACCATGCCGATCCCGCGCTGGCCGAGCTGCTCGAGCAGGAGGCCGCGGTGATCGCACGCACGGTGCGGCGCGCGCCGGTCGATCCGGCCCGGCTTTCCTACTTCGACAGCACCGACCGCCATCCCTTCTTCACCGACGGCGAGATCGGCATCCTCGAGAACTTCCTGGCGCCGCGAGCCCTGATCCGCCGGGAATACCTGGCGGCGCTGGGCATCGCGCGGCAGCATTTCCTGAGGCTCGAGCGGCGTGCCCTCGACCCGCGGGTGTGGATCGGCTGGATCTTGCTGGCGCCTCGCGATCTGCTCGAATACCTGGGCCTTCACACGGCGGGGACCCGCCTCTGGGTGACCGCTCTGCAGCTCGTCTACTGGCTGGGCGGCGCCGCCGCGCTGGGCTGGTGGGCCTGGCAAGCGTTCCACCTGGGACGCTTCCTGCCGTCTTGACGCGCGGAGCCGAGAACCGGAGTGGGACGCGTTTGCCTGGCCAAGCCGGAACGTGATAGCCGGACGGATATCGATGAGCGTCGCCGACGAACCCGCAACCGACGAGCGCCGCCGCTCACCGCGTGTCCGGGTCAACGAGGTCGTGCAGTTTCAGGCCGAAGGCCGGCGCGTGGTGGGACTGCTCTCGGTGATCAACGACGCCGGGTTCTTCGTCACCACCCGGCACTTCCTCGATCTCGGATCGATCACCGACTTCGAGATCGACCTGCCGGAGGCGGGCCGCTTCCTCCACGTCACCGGGCAGGTGGCGCTGATCAACGGTCCGAAGCGCTACGACTGGCGCATGCCGATCGGCATGGGGGTGCGTTTCCTGTCGATGGACGACGTGACCCGCAACATCATCGACTCGTTCCTGTCGAAGGCGATCGCGGCCGGCGCGGTGGACCACTCCGATTCGGGCGGCTGAGCCCCCGCGATCGCGTCTCCGTTCATTCGCGCCACAGCGTCTTGTACCAAGGCTCGTCGGCTTTCGGGGTCGAGGTGCCGTCGCCGACCTTGCGGCCGGATTCGTCGAGCTCCCAGCCCGTGAGCTGCGCCAGGTTGGCGGCTTCGGTCTTGCGACGCTCGCGCAGCGATTGCTGGTACTGGCGCCCCGCGTCGCACTCGAGCGAGCCCGTGAACGGGTGGCGCAGCACGTAGCGGCCCTGGAAATTCTCGCGATCGCCGGTGGTCTGGAGCACCAGATCCTCGGGGAAATGGGCGCCGTCGTAGCGCAGGTGCAAGCGGGTCACGAACGCGTCTTGCGCGCCGCCACCGGGCGGCATCGGGCCGGGGCGACGGAAGGTCTGGCCGCTCGCCGGAGCGTCGTCGGCGGGGCCGGGCAGCCAGAACACGCCGAGGTCGCGCAGCTCCTTCGCCGAGAGCGGGTCGGCCGCGCACGGATCGCACCAGTTCATGTTCCACGCGTACTCGACGAACACCGCGCGCATGTCCTGGTCCTTCACCTGCTTCGCGAACATCGCCTGGTAGAACGGGCCGAACTGGTCCTTCACGGACTCGGGGACGTCCATCCCGGTGGGTAGCTTCACGGTCCGGTAGTTGGTGGTCTCGACGCGGCCCTTGCGGGTGATCGTGTAGAGGAAGAGCTCCTGCGGACCCTGGGCGTTCACCATGCCGAGGCGGATGGGCAGCATGAACTTGGGGCTCTCGTAGGCCACCGAGATCGGCCGCAGGTAGTGGAAGCCGAGGCGGGCTTGCTCGGTCAGGTTCACCTTGGCCACGAAGAACCGCATGTTCTGCTTGAGGTAGCTGCCGAGCACTTCGCTGGCGCCGTCGGGAATCCGGTAGCCCTCCTCGCGGAGCCAGGTCTCGAGACCGCTCGACTGCTCGGCGGAGAGGATCACGATGTCGTACTCGCCCACCGTGTACTGGGCCTCGATGTGGACTCCGAGGCTCCGGGCGCGGGTGTCGCGCATGGCGCCGGCCGCGGCGGGCGCCGACATGACCTTCATGTACTCGATCTCCTGTCTGCACGGATCCTCGTCCGTGTACTCGACGAGCCGCGGCGCCGAGTAAGCGTCGAGGTGCTCGATCACCGCGCGATCGGCGACGTGGATCTGCTCGCGCTGGAGGAACGTGGGCACCGGCACCACCATGGCGAATTCCTTGGGATCGCCCTGGAAGTCGTTGCTCATGGTCATGACCGTGCGGTCGTCGTCGCGCACCAGCACCACCTGCGAGGCCTTGTTGAAGAGCTTGGTGTCGGCCTTGGCCACGAAGAACCCGCAGAACGCGTGCGCGGGCGCGGCGCAGACGAGCGCCGCGGCCAGGACCGCGAGAAACACCGGGACGAGTCGTTTCATGATGGTCCTTTCTAGGCGGCCGCGAGCGCCTCGCGCGGGGCGCGCGCGACGCCGCTTGGCCACTCGAAACGCGAGCCGCGCACCAGGCGGTCGAGGATCGGCGTGAGGGTGGAGCATGCGACCAGCGACCAGATGAGGCCGTTGGTGCGGAACAGCCGGAACTGGATGTACCAGCCTCCCAGGGCCACCAGCGCGCCGAACAGCACGCGTCCGAGGCGGGAGTCGGGGGTGGTGCGGGGATCGGAGATCATGAAGAAGGCGAAGAGCACCAGCCCGCCGTTTTCGATCCGGTGCAGCGGGATCGCCATCGGCTCGCCGAGCCACAGCGATCGCCCGAAGACCAGCGCCAGGTACGCGATCCCGAACGCCACGGTCACGTCGGACCGCGCGGCGCGCTGCACCACCACCAGGCCCGCGAGCGCCAGCGTCGAGGCGAAGATCGCGAGGTTTCCCCACTGCGCCGGGGAAACCCACGCATGTCCGCCCGAGGCGAGCAGGATCGCCAGCGCCAGGTTCGTGGGATTGAAGACGTGCTTGTCGCTGGCGCGGATCAGGAACTTGCTGCCGATCGCGAGCAGCGAGCCTGTGGCCGTGATCGCCAGCGACGAGCTGCGCAACAGCAAGCAGAGCGAAAGGCCCGAGATCAGGGCGCTCTTGAGCTCGATCCGCGGCAGCCTCACGACCCGGGTGAAGACGACCTGTGCGGCGATCGCGGCCGCCAGCGTGACCGCGGCCTGGGCGACGGTGAGATCGAAGCGCAGCACCGCCAAGCCGTAGACGACCAGCGAGCCCAGCACCCCGATCTGCAGCCAGCGCGGGTCCATCGCGCGGACGCGGTGCAAGAAAGCGCTGGGAAGCTGGTCGCTCGTGGTGGTCATGGCGCCTCGATGGGTGGAAAGCGCACGACCTGGCCGGAAGGTTCACCCGGGGAACGCGCGCCGGAGGGAGGCGGTCCCTCGCGTCCGTGTTGCTTCGGGGGCTTTCCGAGCCCCCGCCCCGAAAAAAGTGCGATTTTTCCGGGGCCCCACCCCAAATCCGGCGCGACAACGCGCCGCCATGCCTCTCGCTGCGAACGGACCCGAACGGACCTGACGGAGGAACGCGGTCCCTCGCGTCCGCAGCGATCGCTCTCGGCGCGGACGCTGCGGCGGCGAGGGGACGCCGCCCTCCGCACTGCAGGGCCGGGTCGCTGTCCGGCCGTTCGAGCGCGTTGCTGAGCGGCGAAAGCTCGTGCGACCATGGTTGTTGCGCTTCGAGCGCGACGCTTCACCGCCCGGCAGCCGCCAGGGCGCAACGTCCGAGGGATCGATGACCGAGAGATCGAGGTTTGCGGCACGCGTGCGTCCGAGGGTGGGTTCCCGCTGGCCGCTCGTGGTGCTGGTCGCGGCGGTGGCGTGCGGAGTGTACGACTGGTCCGGCTCTTACCGCTTCACGGCGGCCGGCGGGGCGGGCGTCACCGATCTCACGCTGAGCGGAGCGGAGCCCACCCTGACCATCGACCATTACGGTCGCACCACCACGTCGCCCGCGTGCGAGGCGTTCGTCTCGGGCTGCACCGCGCCGGTCAACACGGTCTTCCACACGTTCGGCGCCACCAGCTGCCCGTTGCAGACCAATCCGCCCGGGTGCCTCGCGGGCGCGCCCGCCACCGTCAACGTCTCGGGGGCGCTGGCCTCGGACCTCTCCGGTCTGGTGACGGCGATCCGGGTCGGCGACACCAAGCTCAACCCGACCCAGGTCGAGGTGACGCGGCTCAGCTCCGACTGCACCAAGGACACCGACGGCGACCGCATCCCCGACTGCTACGAGACCAACACTGGTGTCTACGTGAGCCCCACGAACACCGGCACCGATCCGTTCAATCCCGACACCGACGGCGACGGCATCTCCGACGGCGACGAGGTTCTGGGCACCGTCGGCGGGCTCGATCTGCCCGGCATGGGCGCCAGCCCGGTCCACAAGAACATCTTCCTCGAATACGACTGGTTCGACGACGACGCCGAGCCCACGGTGTGCGGACCGCATTCGCACCGTCCCACTCAGGAGATCATGGACCGCGTGGCGCAGGCCTTCGCCGCGGGGCCGATCTCGAATCCCGACGGCACCACCGGCATCACCCTCATCCAGGACTGGGGGCAGGGCGGCCTCTTCACTGGCGGGAATCTGGTGCCCGACGCAGACGGCGTGATCGACGAGGGTGTCAACGGCCCCACCTTCCAGGCGATCAAGGCCGCCAACTTCGCGCCCAACCGCCAGGGCTACTTCCACTACGTGCTGATGCCGCACCGTTACGACACCAACAGCGGAAGCTCGGGCCAGGCGGAGCTGCCCGGGAACGACCTCATCGTGTCGCTCTACTGCTACGGCACCACCACCAACGTGGCCAACACGATCATGCACGAGCTCGGCCACAACCTGGGCCTGCACCATGGCGGGTTCCAGGACTGCAACTACAAGCCCAACTACAACTCGGTGATGAACTACCTCTATCAGTTCGACGGCATCGACTCGAACTGCACCGTGCCCGGGAACGGTGTCTTGAGCTACTCGATCGGCGACCGCATCGATCTCGACGAGAACAACCTGGACGAGAACCGCGGAACCTGCGGCTCGACGCCCTGGGACTGGAACGGCAACTCGGTGATCGAGACCGGCGTGGCCGCGGACCTGAACGCCGCGGATACCCAGGAAGGTCTCACCTGCGGCGGCTTGCAGACCGTGCTCAAGGACTGGGACGACTGGGCGAACCTGAGCTTCACCGGTCTCGCCGACACCGACTTCGCCCCGCTCGCCGGCAAAGTCGTGGTCGACTGCGACAATCCGCCACCGGAGGCTAGGGCGCATCGCTGACGGTTCTGGGGATCCGGAATATCGGCACTCCCCTGTCAGTCGGTTCGGGGGCCGTTCTACTCCCGTCTTCCCCGAACCGACTGCTCGCGCATATCTCGTGCCGGCGCCGAGAGGCGCCCGGCGAGCAAAGCGAGCCGACTCGGGGGTGGGGCCCCGAAAAAATCGCACTTTTTTCGGGGCGGGGGGCTTGAAAAGCCCCCCGGGAAACCCAGCTCAGCCGGTTTGCGTCGAGGCGCGCCACTCGTCGCGGCCGATGCGCCGGCGCTCGCGCCGGCTGCCCACCGGCGCGCGATTCTTGTTGAGCGCTTTGCTGGCGTTCACCTGGTGCCAGCCGTCGGGCTTGGTGAGGTCCAGGTACTGGGCGTAGCCGCCCGCCACCACCTGCAGCGGCTGGCTGATCTTCTTCTGGAAGTCGAAGGGCCCCTTCACCTTGGTGGTCGGCGAGAACCACGCGGGCGTCACGAAGTCCGAGACCATGACGCCGATGACCGCGTAGCCGAGCGCGTCGGCCTCGCACGGGTCGCAGATCTCGTAGGCCCAGATGTTGTTGCCGCTCATGGCGCTCAAGTTGATCTCCGGATCGGCGAGCAGCTCGAGCAGCTCGTGGCTGAGCGTGATGCTCCAGATGTAGCCGCCGTCGATGTCGCTTTTCGCGAAGGCCTTGCCGAGGGGAGCGCCGGTGCTTGTGACGTCGTGGTAGCCGAGGGCGTCGGCTTGATCGGAGGTGTCGAACACCCCGAGCTGCCAGCTGCCGCTCGGCGCCTTGCCGCTCTTCTTGACGAACGTCAGGTCGGCACGCCCGCCCCAGATCGGCTGGAAGTCCCGGTCGACCTGGATCTGGAGCGCGGCCACCGCCGTCTGGATGTCGGCGTCCGGGACCACGGTGCAACGATTCATGATCGCGACCTTCGGCATGACGATCTCCTCGATGCGGCTGGCAGCCGTAGTGTGGGGGATGCACTCTAGCGAATTCCGGAATTCAGCGCTCGCTCGCACTCACCAGCGCGCGCGCATCTCCTCGGCCCAGCCGAAAAGACGCTCGATGGCGATGGTCTCGCCCCGCACCGTGCGCACCGTGCCGCGAAAATACCCGAAGCAGATGTGGGCATGCGCCGCTCCCGGGCCGAGGTTCACGTCGAGGCGCTTCTCGAACACCGGCTCGAAGGCGAGGTCGACCACGCCCGTGCGCGTTCCGTGGATTCGCCAGGGACGCCGGAAGTCGCGCGGGTCGTACTCGAACGCGAGGTCCTCGCCGATCTTGCTCAGCCGCCCGTCGATGCAGAGCGCGTTCTCGGTCATCCCCGTGCCGTCGGTCCACTTGCCGCCGAGCTGGAGGCCCACCGTGCGCCCGCCCACCCGGCCCGACGCCGAGGCCCAGTTCCAGTGAGTCCGGTAGGGCCAGAGGCCGCGGCCGTAATCGAGACACGCGAAGGACTCGTTTCGCTCCCCGAACGGGTAGGTCTCGCCGTCGATCCGCACCCAACCCTTCGCGGGCCGCGTGTTGTGCTTCGACGTGAACTGAAAGCGTCGCTCGCTCCACGGGATCACGACACTCAGTGTCTCGTGTCCCGCGGGGCGAGCCGCCAGCACCTCGCTCTCGAGCCGGCGTCCGCGAAGGTTGCGGAAGCGGCAGGCAAGACGAGTGCCGTCCGGCTCCTCGGTGATCGCGAGAGAGAGGCCGGGAAGCGAGAAGCGGATGGCTCCGCCGCCCACGGTTTCGGGCTGGTGGAAGCCGAGCGCGAGCGGAACCGGGACCGCGTGCTCGACCCATTCGCGTCGCGCGACGTCGAGGAACGCGACCGTGACCAGGCCCAGGTAGTCGAGGTTCGCGTAGGTGATCGAGAGGACGTGCGAGTCGCCGGCGGTCACCGCCCAGTAGTCCCAGCGCTTGCGGCGGCCGCAGCCGCGGCGGAGGTTGCACCGGTGGAGCGGCGCGCGGGACCAGCCGACGGCGGCCGGATCCAGGGTTCCGTCGCTCCGGCACAGGTCCACCGGTGCCGTGATCTCGCGCTCGGGCGTCGGGTACACGGCGGGCGAGGGTAGCGCGGGTGTCTTGATCTGCGCTTCTCGATCCGTTAACTAAACGGATGGTTGAAGCGCTTGCTTGAGATCGCCATGTCCGTGGCCGCCACCCGCATCGACGCACCCCGCCGCTCCGAGGGCACCCGCCAGGCGCTCCTCGAGGCCGGCGAGCGGCTATTCGCCGAGCTGGGCTTCGACGGCGCGACCGTCGACCAGATCGTGCGCGAGGCGGGCGTCAACAAGGCGATGGTGAGCTACCACTTCGGCGGCAAGGAGGGGCTCTACGCCGCGATCCTCCTCGAGGGCTTCGCGCCGCTGCGCGAGCGAGTCGTCGCGCTGCGCTCGTCGCGCGCGGTCGCGCTCGAGCGGTTGCGCGCGTGGATCCGGATCTTCGCGGAGGCGGTGGCGGCGCGCCCGCGGCTGCCGGCGCTGATCGTGCGCGAGGTGATCGACGGCGGCGAGCGGCTCGAGCGCCACGGCATCTCCTACATCCACGAGCTGCTCGCAGCCGTGCACGAGATCATCGCGGCCGGAGTGCGGAGCGGTGAGTTCCGGGCGGTCGACCCGTTCCTGACCCATCTGACGATGGTGGGAGCGTTGCAGTTCTTCTCGGCGACCAGCCGGTTCCGCGAGCGCATCGCGAAGAGCGGCCGGGTTCCCGGGATCCGTTCGCCCACCATCCACGCATTCGCCGATCACCTGGAGGAGCTCCTGGTGCACGGAATCGAAAACCGGCGGAGGGCATCCCGGCCCCGCAAGCGGGTACGGAGGTCTCGATGAGACGCAGGTTCCGGAGCTGGGGCGGGCTCGCGGTGTTGCTTTGCCTGAACGCCTGCGTTCAGGGATCTCGGGATCCGGCGATCCGCGCCTCCGGTCACGTCGAGGCCACCGAGGTGCGCGTGTCGAGCAAGGTGGCCGGTCACCTCGCCAGCCTGGAGGTGCACGAAGGCCAGGAAGTTCCCGCGGGAACGGTGATCGCGCGCATCGATCCGGTGGATGACGAGCTCGCGCTGCGCGCCGCCCGCGCCGATCGCGATCAGGCCGACGCGCAGCTCCGGTTGCTGCTCGCCGGCTCGCGCCTCGAGGACGTCGCGGAAGCCGCCGCGGGAGTGGAGCAGGCGCAGGCCGACGCGGCGTCGGCGGCCAAGGACCTGGAGCGGGTGCGCGCGCTGGTCGAGCGCGGCTCGGCGGCCGCCAAGAGCCGCGACGACGCCCAGGCCAGGAACGACGTCGCCGCCGGACGTCTCGACGCCGCCCGCGAGCGCTGGCGAAAGCTCAAGTCCGGCGCCCGCCCGGAGGAGATCGACGGCGCGCGGGCGCGGCTCGCGTCCGCGGAAGCGCGCGTGGCGCAGCTCGAGCAGCAGCTCGCCGACTGCACCGTCGTGAGCCCGCTGGCCGGGATCGTGACCGAGAAGATCGCCGAGGGCGGCGAGCACGTGACTCCCGGCAGCCCGATCGTGGTGGTGACCGACGTGCGCGACGCGTGGCTCTCGATCTACGTGCCCGAGCCGGACCTCGATTCGATCCGCATCGGACAGACCGCGCGGGTGCGCACCGACGGCGGCACCGAGCGCGGCGGGCGGGTGAGCTTCGTCGCGTCCCAGGCCGAGTTCACGCCCAAGAATGTCCAGACCCGCGACGAGCGGGTGAAGCTCGTGTTCAAGATCAAGATCACGCTCGAGAACGCGGACGGCACCTTCAAGCCGGGCATGCCGGCCGAAGCGGTGATCGAGCGCGGTCCGGCGCCGGCGCCGCGATGAGCGGCGAGCCCACCGGCGGCGAGCCGGCGATGGTCGAGGTCGACGGACTGGTGCGCAGCTTCGGCGAGGTGCGCGCCGTCGCGGGCGTGAGCTTCGCCGTGCCGCGCGGCGAGATGTTCGGGCTCATCGGCCCGGACGGCGCGGGGAAGACGTCCACCCTGCGCGCGATCCTCGGTCTCCTTCGTCCCGACCAGGGCACCGTGAGGACCTGCGGTCTCGAGCCGATCCACGATGCTCGCCAGCTCGCGCACCGGGTCGGCTACCTGGCGCAACGGTTCTCGCTCTACGGCGATCTCACGGTCGACGAGAACGTCGCGTTCTTCGCCGAGGTGCACGGCGTGCGCGGCTTCCGCCCGCGTCGCGACGAGCTTCTCGACCTGCTGCGCATGACGCGGTTTCGCGACCGGCTGGCGGATCGGCTGTCGGGAGGCATGAAGCAGAAGCTGGCGCTCGCGTGCACGCTGATCCACACCCCGGATCTCCTGATCCTCGACGAGCCCACCACCGGCGTCGATCCGGTGTCGCGACGCGATTTCTGGCGAATCCTGTTTCGCCTGCAGCGCGACGGCATGACGCTGCTCTTGACCACTCCCTATCTCGACGAGGCCGAGCGCTGCCAGCGGGTGGCGCTCATGAATGCCGGCCGGATCCTCACCATCGCGAGCCCGCGCGCGCTGCGCGACGAGGCGCGGGCCGTTCACGGTGCCTTGCTCGAGCTGCTCGCCCGGCCCAAGCGGCTGGCGCAGGACTGGCTGCGCGCCCGGCCCGAGGTCCAGGACGTCGAGACCTTCGGCGAACGCTTTCACGTCCGGATCCACGGCGGAGCCACCACCGAGGTCGCCGCGGATCTCGGCCGCGGCCTGGGCTCGGCGGGAGTGGAGGTGCTGTCGGTGCGGGCGATCTCGCCCAGTCTCGAGGACATCTTCATCGACCGGGTGCGCGGGGCGGAGACGGCTGGCGCCGCTCCACCGATCGGAGGCTCGCCATGAATGCCGCTCGCTGGATCCTCGCAATCTGGATCGTGGCGGGGTGGGCCCGCGCCGGCCGCGCGGCGGAGCCGGGGCTCGCCGACGAGACGGGCGCGCCGCCCGACACGAGCGTTGGCGTTCCGATCCAGCTCGAGGAGGCGCTGACACGCGCGCGTGCGGCATCGCAGCATCTGGGTGCGCTCGCCGCGCTGCACACGGCCGCCGAGGCGTCGCTCGCGGGAGCGCGGGCCGCGAGCTGGCCCACGGTCGATCTGGGAGCCGGCTACACCCGCCAGTCGAACGTCCCCGAGCTGACGCTGGCGCTGCCGGGGAGCCCGCCGCGCACGCTCTTCCCCAACATCCCCGACGACTATCGGGCGCGCGCGTCGCTCGCGATCCCGCTCTACACGGGCGGGCGCCTCTCCGCCACCGAGGACGCGGCGTCGAAGGAGAGCACCGCGAGCGCCGAGGACGCGCGCGCGGGAATCCACGATCTCGATCTCGAGACCACGTCGGCCTTCTGGGTGGTGCTGACGGCGCGCGAGAGCGCGCGCGTGCTCGACGACGCGCTCGCGTCGTTCGACCGCCACAGCGAGGATGCGCGCGCTCGCGAGAGCGTCGGGATGGCCGCGAAGAGCGACGTGCTCGCGGTCGAGGTCGAGCGCGAGCGCTCGGTCCTCGCGCGGCTCACGGCCTGGAACCAGGCGCAGGTCGCCAATGCCGATCTGGTGCGGCTGGTGGGCGCGGATCCCGGTACGGTGCTCGCACCCGTCGCCCCGGCCGAGCTGCCTTCCGTTCCGGCCGGAAACCTCGATGGGCTGGTTCGAGAGGCGCTCGAAGCGCGGCCCGAGCATCGTGCGCTCGCGGAGCGGCTGGAGGCCGCGGAAGCGCGGGTCAGCGCGGAACGATCGGCCTACTGGCCGCAGGCGGCGCTGGCCGGCGGCTACGACGAAGCGCGTCCCAACCAGCGGATCCTGCCGCCCCACGACGAGTGGGACTCGAGCTGGGACGTGGGAGTGAACGTGTCGCTCGACGTGTTCGACTTCGGTCGCACCGCCGCGGCGGTGGCGCATGCGCGCGCCCTGGCCGATGCGGCGAGCCGGCAGCTCGCCGACGTCGACGCGCGCATCCGCCAGGAGGTCACGGCACGGCTGCTCGATCTCGAATCGTCGCGCAGCGCCGTACCGGTCGCGGAGCGCGCGCTAGCCTCGGCCACCGAGAGCCAGCGGGTCTCCGAGGAACGGTTCCGCGAGGGAGTGGCGCCGTCGTCGGAGCTGCTCGATGCGGAGGTGGCGCTCGAGCACGCGGCGCTCGAGCGTACGCGCTCGATCGCGGCCGCCCATCTCGCCGGTGCCACCCTGCGCCGCGCGCTGGGGCGCTGACGCCGTGAACGCCGCGCCATCGCCTGCCGCCCCGCCGGTGATCACCCGGGGGCTCAGCAAGCATTTCGGCGAGTTCGTCGCCGTCGACGATCTGAGCCTCGAAGTGCGAAGCGGCGAGGTGTTCGGCCTGCTCGGCTCGAACGGCGCCGGCAAGTCGACGGCCATCCGCATGCTGTGCGGTCTGCTCCGTCCCAGCGGCGGATCGGCCCGGGTCCTGGGAGTGGACGTCGCCACGGACCCGGAAGGAGTGAAGCGGCGGATCGGCTACATGACCCAGCGCTTCAGCCTCTACGACGATCTCACGGTCCGAGAGAATCTGGGATTTTTCGGCGGAATCTACGGTCTGGACGACGCGCGCCTCGCGCAGCGCATCGAGTGGGCGGTGCGCACCGCCACGCTCGAGGGCAAGGAGCACACCATCACCGGCACGCTCGCCGCCGGATGGAAGCAGCGCCTGGCGCTCGCGTGCGCGCTGCTCCACGAGCCGCAGGTGGTGTTCCTCGACGAGCCGACCGGCGGTGTCGACCCGATCTCGCGGCGCACGTTCTGGAACACCATCGACGCGATCGCGGCCGGCGGTGTCACCGTGATCGTGACCACCCACTATCTCGACGACGCCGAGCGCTGCGACCGGATCGCGCTCATGCACGCGGGGCGCCTGGTGGCGCTCGGCAGCGTGGCCGAGCTGAAAGACGTGTTCGGCGGCAGGGCGGTGCTCGAAGTGGCGTGCGCTCGCTACCTCGAAGCCCAGGAGCGCCTCGAGAAGGAGCCGTGGGTGGCCGAAGCGTCGGCGTTCGGGACGCGCTTGCACGTGGTCGTGGAAGGCGGCGACGGCGCGGAAGCGCAGGCGCGCGAGCTGCTCGAACGCGAAGGGTTCGGACCGGCCGAGGTGGAGCGGATCGTGCCGTCGCTCGAGGACGTATTCATCCACTCGATCGAGCGCGCCGAGCGCGGGCGCGCGAACGGCGGCGCTCCGTGAGGAAGATCTGGGCGGTGGCGCTGAAGGAGTTCCGCCAGGCGCGGCGCGATCCGTTGACGCTGGCGATGCTCTTGGCGCTGCCCACCTTCATGCTGCTGCTCTACGGCTACGCGCTCAACTTCGACGTCATGCACGCCGCGCTGGCGGTCGAGGACGACGACAAGAGCGCCGCCAGCCGGTCGCTGGTCTCGTCGTTCGTCGACTCCGGCTACTTCGACCTCGCTGGGGACGTGCCGGCGGGGACCGATCTGGTGGCGCTGACCCAGCGTCGCGACGCGCAAGCGGTGCTGGTCATTCCGCAGCGCTTCGCCACCGATCTGGCTGCGGGCCGCTCGGCGCCGGTGCAGCTGATCCTCGACGGCGCCAACGCCAACACCGCGACCACGCTGCTCGGCTATGCGTCGTCGATCGCCGCGGCCGCGAACATCGAGCTGGTGAGCGCGCGGGTGGGAGGCTCCTCTCCGGTGGCGCCGATCCGGTTCGAGCCGCGGGTTTGGTACAACCCCGAGCTCAAATCGACTCAGTTCCTGGTCCCCGGGCTGATCGGCTTCATCCTGATGTTGACCGCCGTGATCTCGACGGCGCTCTCGGTGGTGCGCGAGAAGGAGCGCGGCACCCTCGATCAGCTGCGCGTCACCTCGCTCGCGAGCCACGAGCTGATTCTCGGCAAGATCCTTCCCTACCTGCTGATCTCGCTGGTCGCGACCACGCTGATCCTGATGGCGGCGCGGGTGCTCTTTCACGTGCAGGTGCGCGGGCCGTACCTCGATCTCTATGCCGCGACGCTGCTCTACCTGATCGGAGCCCTGGGCTGGGGCTTGCTGGTCTCGACGCTGGTCCAGAACCAGGCGATGGCGTTCCAGATCTCGACGCTCACGTCGATGATGCCGGCGATCTTCCTCTCGGGCTTCATCTTCTCGATCCGCGCGATGCCACCCGCTCTCCGGGTGGTGACCTACGCCGTCCCCGCGCGCTACTTCCTGGTGATCCTGCGAGGCGTGATCCTGAAGGGCGCCGGATTGGCGCCGTTCGGCGAACAGCTCGGTTTCCTGACGCTCTACGCCACGGTGGTGCTGGGCATCGCCAGCCGGCGCTTGAGCCGGCGCGCGGTCTGAGCGCTCCCGAGAACGGCCGATGAGCGCGCTTCGAGTTTTCCGCCACGTGCTGCGGAAGGAGGCGACCCAGCTGGGCCGCGACCGCCCGATGCTGCGCGCGCTGATGATGGCGCCGATGATCCAGGTGGTCGCGTTCGGCTACGCCGCGAACACCGACGTGACGCACATCCCGATGGTGCTGGTCGACGAGGATCGCAGCAGCCAGAGCCGGGCGCTCGTGGACCGGTTCACGGCGTCCGGCTACTTCGACGTGGTCGGAACCGAGGACACCACCGCCGGTGTCGAGACGTGGCTGCTCTCGCGCCGCGCCGATCTGGCGCTGGTGATCGCGCCCCACTTCGGCAGCGACGCCGTCGCCCGTCGCGGCCCTCGGGTTCAGCTCCTCGTCGACGGCACCGACTCCAACTCGGCCGTGGTCGGCATGGGTTACGCGTCGCGAGTCATCGCGCAGGCGGGCGCGCAGATGGTCGCGGCGCAGATGCCCGGCGGCGCTGGCCAGATCGAGCTGATTCCGCGGGTCTGGTACAACCCCGACCTCAAGAGCCGCTGGTTCTACGTGCCCGCCATCATGGCCATGACGCTCTTGCTCATGACCATGATCCTGCCTTCGATGGCGGTGGTCCGTGAGAAGGAGATCGGGACGCTCGAGCAGCTGAGCGTGACGCCGGTGCGTCCCTGGCAGCTGGTGGCCGC
>CAZYWA010000026.1:0-27508 GCA_964650975.1 uncultured bacterium | reverse complement strand
ACGCCCACGGCCTTGGCATTGGTGCGCCAAGCTTCGTCGGGCGCGAGACACTCGACGTCCAGGTTGCAGGCGCCGGGGTTGTCGCTGACGGTCGAAAAGCCGCGGTAGCCCTGGCCCACCTGGCCGAGCGTCAGCTCGAGCGAGTCGCGAGCCGCGCGGGGGACCGTGACCTCGATGATCGCGTCGTCGGTGAACATCACCGGTGTCCAGAGCGAGCCGTGGGCGTGGTTGTCGGCGGCCGTGAAGGGACCGCGCTGCTCGCGGCCGTCGGCGGAGTAGAGCAGTAGCCGTCCGCCCGGAGGCATGCGGAAGCGGGTGAATCCGAAGTTGAGCGAATGGGCGCTCTTGGCGCGGACCCGGTAGCGCCACACCAGGGTCCGGGCGTCGAGCGATTCCCACAGACCGGCGCTCTCGGGATTCACGTTCGCCTTGACGGGAACGGCGAAGCGCGGCGGCGTGTTCCACGGGTCGCGCAGCGCGTCCTCGCGCGCCAGCGCCGCGCGGTCGAGCGCCGGCAAGTCGAGCGCCGGCACCCGCGCCAGCGGCTGCGCGGCGAACCGCCGCGTGCTCGGCTGCGCGTAGGGATCGTCGTGCGCGAACGCCGCAGCGCCGGTCGCGACGATCGCGGCCAGCGCGAGCAGCGCGGCCGCCACACCGGCCGAGCGTGAAGACACGGCTGCTCGGGTCCGGGGACACACGCGGGCGTGGCCCGCGGCGAAGCACCGAACCGCCGTTTTCACGGCAGGATCGTCACCTTGATCCGGCCCTGATCCTGGCCCGTCAGCACGTCGTTCGAGTCGGTGTAGGTGTAGTCGAAGTCGAGATCGAGGTGGTAGTCCCCGGGCACCGCGTCGACGTGCGCCGCGAGACCGACACGAGCGGTGCAGGTGACGCTCGACGATTTCCCGCTGTCGGTGAGATCGACGTCCATGTTCTGCGTGGCCAGCTGGTTGTCGGGATCGCGCGGCCGCACCGAGACGAAGTCGCAGGAGAGCAGCTCGCCGGCCACGATCGCGCTCGCCGTGACCGTCAGCTCGACCGTGGTGCGCTGCCCGCGGCTGAGCTCGGTCTTGACCTGATTGGCGCCGGTATTCCCGCAGCCGATCGCGAGCGCCAGCGCGGCGAGCAGCGTCCGCCGCGGAAATCGGGGAACGTCGCGGTGGTCACGCATGGCGAGGCGCGCAAAGAGTAGCTTGGTTCGGGCCGCTTAGCACCCCGCGTGGACCGGAACCGCACCCGTTTTTTCTGATCCGATGGAGGGCGGCCGTCCCTCGCCGCCGCGGCGCTGCATGCGATCGTTCGCCGCGAACGCGAAGGCTCCTGGATCGGCCGCGCGTCACACGGCGCCGGCGCGACGCAGCTCCGCGATCTCGGCCTCGTGGTAGCCGATGGCGGCCAGCACCTCGCCAGTATGCGCACCCAGTGCGGGCACCGGATCCATCACCGCGTCGGTTCCCGCGAGCGTCGCGGGCGGGAGCAGAGCCTGGATGTCTCCCGCTTCGGTCTCGACGGTGCGCCAGCGATCGCGCGCGGCGAGCTGCTCGTGGTCCCAGAGCGCCTGCATGCCGTTGAGGCGGGCGTTGGCGATGCGCGCGGCGTCGAGCTTTTCCAGCACCTGCGCTCGCGTGAGGCCCGCGAACGCGGCCTCGATCCGCCCGGTAAGCGCGGCGCGGTTCGCGTTCCGCGCCACGTTCGAGCCGAACCTCGGGTCGCCCGCGACCTCCGGGTCGCAGAGCACCTGCTCGCAGAACACGCGCCACTCGCGCTCGTTCTGGAGCCCCAGCATCAAGAGCTCGCCGTCGCCGGCGCGAAACGCGCCGTAGGGCGCGATGGTGGCGTGGCTGGCGCCGTTTCGCGGCGGCGCGCTTCCCGAGTAGTGCGCGTAATAAAGCGGGTGCGCCATCCACTCGGCGAGCGATTCGAGCATCGAGATCGGCACGTGGCTGCCGCGGCCGGTGCGACCGCGCAAGAGTAGCGCCGTGAGCACGCCGGTGAAGGCGTACATCCCCGTGGCGATGTCGGCGATCGAGATGCCCACCTTGCAGGGCTCTTCCGACGTTCCGGTGACCGAGAGCAAGCCGGCCTCGCTCTGGACCAGCAGGTCGTAGGCCTTGCGATCGCGCGCCGGGCCGCCGTCGCCGTAGCCGGTCACGTCGCAGACGATGAGCCGCGGATGGCGCTCGTGAAGAGCCTCGAAGTCGAGACCCAGGCGAGCCGTGGCGCCCGGGGCCAGATTCTGCACCAGCACGTCGCTCCGCTCGACCAGTCGATCCAGCACCTCGCGCGCCGCCGGGTGCTTGAGATCGAGGGTGACGCTCTTCTTCGAGCGGTTGAGCCACACGAAGTAGGCCGAGAGGCCGTGCACCGAGGTGTCGTAGGTGCGCGCGAAATCGCCGACGCCGGGGCGCTCGATCTTGACCACCTCGGCGCCCAGGTCGGCGAGCTGGCGGGTCGCGAAGGGCGCCGACGCCGCGTGTTCGAGGGCGAGGACGCGGATCCCGTCGAGCGGACGCAGCCCGGTGGCCGCGGGCGATCGACCGGCGCTCATCGTGCCGACGCGGCGCGCGTGCCGCGGCTGCGCGCGTAGGCGGCGCGGATCGCGTCGGCCGCGCCGCTCCACGCGCCGGGTCCTTCGAGGCGGTACTGCGCCGGAGACGCGGGCCCGATCAGCAGTGCCTTCGCGAGCGACGGATGCTTCATGACGCGCGGCCGCACGCCGATCCGCTCCGCCAGCTCGTCCATGTAGGCGAAGAAATCCACCTGGATCGTGTGCCGCGCCGAGCGGTGGTAGCGGCGCGCGACTTTCTCGTGCATCTCGCCGATGTCCCGCAGCATGGCGGCGCGATCGGGCGGCGCCGCCGCCCGTCCGGCCCAGATCCGGGCGGCCCAGCGCGCCTGCATCTCGGCGATCGGCATGATCGCGCCGAGCGGCTGCACCAGCCCCAGGAACGCCACGCTCGCGCCGAGGTCGGGGTGGAACACGCGCTTCCACAGGTCGAGCTGGTTATCGCGCACCGTGGGCAGCGCCTCGTCGAAGAACGGGAAGCGGATGTCGTAACCGGTGCACCACACGATGGCGTCGGCCGTCGCGCGGCTGCCGTCGACGAACACCACCGCGTCGCCGTCGAGCCGTTCGATGTCAGGCTTGACCATCACGGCGCCGTGCCCGATCCGGCCGAGCAGCTCGTTCGAGACCGTGGGATGCGCCTGAAAGAGGTCGAATTTGGGCCGCGGCAGTCCCCAGCTCTCGAGCTTTCCCTGGTACGCCGCGAGCCGCCGCCGCGTCAGTGGTGCCGAGATCGAGATCGGGATCGCGCTGCCGAAGCGCGTCAGCGCCACGTGATCGATCGGTTGGCCGAAGAAGTATTTGGGCACGACCCACGCACCGCTGCGAGTGCTCAGGAAAACCTGTGCCGCGACGTGCGAGACCTCGACCGCGATGTCGACCGCGCTGTTGCCGATTCCCACGACCACCACCCCCTGGCCGTCGAAGCGGCTCGGCTCCTTGTACGAGTGGCTGTGAAGCTGCGTGCCGGTGAAGGCGTCGGCGCCGGGAAAGGGCGGATCGGGCCAGCGCGGCGACCAGTGATGGCCGTTGGCGACGAAGAGCGCGTCGAAGCGTTGCGTCCGCTCGGCGCCCTCGGCGCCTTGCGTGGTGACGTCCCAGCCGCCGCCATCGCCCCCGTCGTGCGCGCCGCGCGCGACGCGCGTCACGCGCGTTCGAAAGCGAATCCGGTCGCGAAACCGGAAGTGGTCCACGTAATCGTCGAAGTAGCGGACGATGTGCGTGTGGTGCGGGTAATCGGGGAGCGACTCGGACATCGGGAAGTCCGAGTACGCCATGATCTCCCGCGAGGTGTTGATGTAGAGCGAGCGATAGCAACTCGAATGGGACTCCTGGGGCTGATAGACCCAGTTGCCGCCCACCTCGCCGCTTTGCTCGAAGACCGTGGGCTCGACCCCCTCGTCGATCGCGCACTTTGCTCCCGCGATCCCGCTCGACCCGGCGCCGATCACGGCGACGGTGCGAGTCGCCGCGAAGCTCGTGCTCGCGCCCATCACGAGCGCTACCTTGCCACAACCGCCGACACGAGGGGCGGGGAGGTGGGAGGGACGCGCTCCGTCACGTCCGCGGCGTTGGATCCTGATGGGGCGGCGAGCGAGCTGAGACACACTCCCCTGGAGCGCAACGAGCCGTGCGACCTTCGAGGTCGCACGGCTCGTCTCCGTCCTGCCGCTCGAAGCGGCCGGCCGCTTCTCAGCGCGTCGCGTTGATGTTGCCCGTCATCGTGAAGTTCTGGGTACCGTCGTTGCTCGGATAGTTCTCGGTGAGCGTCCCGACCAGGCTGGTGTCCGACGCCAGCGTCAGGGCCATGCTGATCACGTCCGTCGAATCGCTCGACTCGCCCACGTTGCTGATGGCGAGCGCGGTGCCGTTCTTGCTGTAGGCGCCGGTCCAGACGTAAGTCGTCGCGCGGTAGGTCGCGTCGAACCCGAATCCGGCGGGGTTGCTGTCGAAGGTCAGCGTGACGCCGGTGTAGGTATACGGGCTGTCGTTACCGCTCATGGCGATGTCGGCCACGTTCCAGGTGCCGATCTCGCTGTTGGCGGTGCCGCCTCCTCCTCCTCCGCCACCACCTCCCCCACCGCCGCCGCAGCCGGCCAGGCCCATGGCGAGGCACAGCGAGGCGATCACACCGGTCGAGAACGAGAATCGCATCTTCATCGCGGACTCCTTGCTTGGCGAGGGCACGGAGCGGTCTCGGGCTCGATCGTCGAGACCTCGCCGGGAAGTGTGGACGTTTGGACGGGTTCGACCGGTGGAAATTCACCGGAAGAGCCACCACTCGAGAGGAAAGCTTGCTCACCGGAGCCGGCTCCGACAAGGGGCGCGGACTGAAACGTGGCCGCTCGGCGACGCGGACTCGGCGTCTGCAGGGCCACGCTTCCGCGCGGCCGGCGGTGACGCCCGTCCCGCGTCGTGACAGGCTCGCGCCGCGGTGCGCGATCGACACGCGCCGATTGCGGCCATGCACGTTCTCTTCGCGATCACCGACCACGGCTTCGGCCACGGCGCCCGCCAGATGGCCGTGGCCCAGCGGCTCCTCGAGCGCGAGCCGGGCGCCCGCGTCACGTTCTGGTCGATGGTGCCCGAGCCGATCTTCGCGGGTTTCCTCGGTCCCGCGGAGCGCTGGCGGGTCGAGCCGGTGCGGATGGATGTGGGGGTTTCCCAGAGCGACGGGATCACCCACGACCTGGACGCCACGCTCGAGCGGCTCGCCCAGCTGTGGGCCGATCCGGCGCTCATCGCGGGGCTCGCCGCGCGGATGCGCGCCACCGGTGCCGATCGCGTGGTGGCGGACGTGCCGCCCGCGGCGTTGCTCGCGGCCCGCGAGGCACGGCTTAAGTTCCTGGCGTCCACCAACTTCGACTGGGCCTTCGTCTACGGCCACTACGCCCGCGATGACGCGCGATTCGCCCGCTTTCGCGACCAGGCGCTCGACGCGCACCGCGGGACACCGCTGGCGCTGCGCCTGACGCCCGGCCCCGAGCTCGTGGGTTTTCCCGAGGTGCGCGAGGTGGGCATCGTGTCGCGCATCGCGCTTGGCGATGCGCGCAGCTGGCGGCAGCGGGTGTCGCGCCCCGGCGAGCGGCTGGTGCTGGTGTCGTTCGGCGGCTTCGGTCTCGCGGATCTCGATCGGCGCTTGCCGCGCATCCCGGGTGTGCGCTGGATCACGGCGCCGCCCATCGCGCCGCTCACGTCGCGCGAGGATTCCTCGCACGTTCCGGACGCTCCTTACCCGAGCCTGGTCGCCGGTTGCGACGTGGTGTTCTCGAAGCCGGGCTACGGCACGATCGCCGAGGCCGCCGGAAACCGCACGCGCTTCCTCTACGCGGCGCGCGCCGACTTTCCCGAGACGCCGCCGCTCGTCGCGTGGCTCGAGCGCGAGATGACGTCGCTCGCAATCGCCCCCGATCGGCTCGACGCCGCCGGCATCCGCGCCGCGCTCGAGGAGATCCTGGCGCTGCCCGAGAAGTTCCCGGAGCGAATCGACGGAGTGGAGCGCGCGGTGGACGAGATCGTGTCGCTGCCGCCGTGACTGGCGCTCCAGTCGGAGAGCGCCTTCCGGCCAATGGACGCGATCGTGCGCGTCGGCTGCGAGGGACCGCAGCCCTCCGTATGCCGTTCCTGTTGTTCGGTGGGACGCGGTCCTTCTATGACCGGCGAGCTTGGCGGCGGAAGGCGGCGACGTCTTCCGCGCTCCCCACGACCATGAGCGTGGTGCCCGCCTCGAGCGGTGCTTCCGGGTCGGGGAGCCGCTCGACCGGATCGCCCGCCCGACGCACCGCGACCACCATCAGCCGATGCACCGCGCGAATGTCCGCCTCGCGCAGCGATCGCCCCACCAGTTTCGACGGCACCAGCACCCGGTCGGTGACCGCGCCCGGCGCCAGGTGGACGTGGCTGCGCAAGCGTTGCCCAGCGGACGCACCGTCGGTGAACCCCAGGAAATCCTCGCTCAGGAGCTCGTTCGAGTAGACCCTGAGCACATCGCGCCGCGAGATGATGCCCACCAGCTTGCCGGCGTCGTCGACGGCGGGCAGCTCGTCGCGCTCGTCCCACACGAACTCGTCGAGGCAATCGGCGAGGGTGTCGCGGGCGCGAACCGCGCGGTGGTTTTGCGCGGCGAGATCGCGCGCGTTGACCAGGTCGCCGAGTGCTCGCACCTCGGGGTCCTGGATGTCGAGGATCGACACCTCGCCGACCAGCACGCCGTCGCCGTCGACCACGTAGCCGCGCACCAGGTTTCGCGCCAGGAACGCGGCGGTGACGTCGCCGATCGGCGCCGCCTGATCGAGCACGAATTCCGGCGTGCGCATCACCTCGCCCACGGTGTGGGAGCGCATGATCACGTCCTCTCGGCGGTGCAGCTTGATGCCGCGCTTGGCGAGGGCGTGGGAGTAGAGCGAGTCGTCGCGAAGCGAGCGCGCCACCAGCGTCGCGAGCGCCGAGACCAGCATCACCGGCAGGATGATCTTGTAGTCGCTCGACACTTCGAAGAGCAGGATCAGCGCGGTGAGTGGCGAATGGGTGGCCGCGGCGAGCACACCGCCCATGCCCACCAGCGCGTACGCACCCGAGCCGGCTGTGATGCCAGGAAGCAGGTGATGAATCAGCGTGCCGTAGAGTCCGCCCGCGATCGCGCCGAGGTAGAGCGACGGCAGGAACACACCACCCGAGCCGCCCGACGAGAGCGTGAGGCTGGTGGCGATGATCTTGGCCGGCACCAGTACCGCGAGCAGCTTCCACGGCAGGGTGCCGCTCAGGGCGCCGTCCATCGTTGCGTAGCCGACCCCGTAGAGGTTGGGCAGCAGCAGCACCGCGGCGCCCAGGATCAATCCGCCGGCCGCGGGCTTGAGCGGGCGCGGGATCGGAACGCGCGCGATGGCCTCGTCGAACGCGTTCATCGCCGTGATGAACGCCACCGCCACCAGCCCGCACGCGAGCCCGAGCCCGGCGTAGAGCGCGATCTCGTAAGCGCTCTGCAGCGCGTAGGGCTGCACCACGAACGCCGGGTGATCGCCGAAGTAGGCGCGCGATACCACGGTGGCCATGACCGACGACAGGATCACCGGGCCGAAGGACGGCATCGCGAAATTTCCGGTGATGACCTCGAGCGCGAAGAACGCACCGGCGATCGGTGCGTTGAACGCCGCCGCGATGCCGGCCGCCGCGCCGCAGGCCGCGAGTGTGCGCATCGATGCGCTGGGCAGCTTGAGCAGCTGCGCCACCGACGAGCCGACCGCGGCGCCGATCTGCACGATCGGCCCCTCGCGTCCCACCGAGCCGCCGCTGCCGATGGTGAGCGCCGAGGCCAGCGACTTGACCGCGGCCACCCGCGGCCGGATCTGACCGCCGCGGGTGGTGACCGCCTCGATCACCTCCGGCACTCCGTGCCCTTGCGCTTCCGGTGCCAGGAAGTGGATCAGCGGTCCCACCACCAGGCCGCCCAGCGCAGGCGCCAGCAGCACGCGGAACCACGGTACGTGCGGCAGCACCCGCAGCGGCAGGTCGGTCGAGCCGATCGCGAGCTTCTGCACGCCGGCGATCAGGTACACGAAACCGATCGCGGCGCCCGCGGTGATCACTCCCACCACGCACGGCAGGAGCACCATCGAGAGCGGAACGTGATCGAGGTGGAGCCTGCGGTTGCTCATCGAGGAGCCGGTGTCCGAAGGGGAGCGAACCGGCGGCACGAACGCGGACCTGGCAGCATGGCCTACCTGCGGGCCGCCCCACCACCAACCGACCGCCGCGCGCGCTGCGGCTCGGCTCGGCCCCCACTCCCGGCGGGCGGCGTCCGCTCGCAGCCGCGGCGTTCGCATCGCGACGAAAAACCGCGGACGCGAGGGACCGCGTCTCTCCGACGCGACCCGCAGCCCTCCGGCGGCCGATCGATCGGGCTCCGCGCGTAGGCGGCTGGTTTCGCCGGGTGATAGCTTCGTCCCGCGATGCTGCGTCGAATGGGATTGGTGTGGATGACGATGGGGCGCCGCTTCGGCGTGTGGGTTCCCACGTTCCTGGTCCTGTGCCTGGTGAACGTGGTGCGCGCCGTGGTGACGGTGGGACTCGCGCTCGACCACGTGTTCTTCCCGCGCTTCCGGCGCGCGCGCATCGATCGGCCGATCGTGATCGTCGGCAATCCGCGCACCGGGACCACGTTCCTGCAGCGGTTCCTGACGTCGAACGGAGTGGGCGCGGGTCTCGAGACCTGGCAGATGCTCTATCCGTCGCTGACGCTGCAGAAGCTGATCCGGCCGCTTCTGCCCCGGCTCGAGAAGCTGAGCCCCGCGGGCGCCGTGCCCAAGGAAGTCCACGAGACGAGCCTCACCTCGGTCGAGACCGACGACGCGTCGCTCACCTACCGTTTCTTCGACGGCATCTTCGTCTACGGCTACGCGCTCGGCTGGGCCGAGAAGGAATACCTCGACCTCTTCGATCCTGCCGTCCAGGACTCGACTCCGCGCGACGCCGCGTGGCTGCGCAAGATCTGGCGCCGCAACCTGACCGGACGCGGCCAGAGCCGGGTGATCGCCAAGCTCTTCTCGCTCACCGGGCGGCTACCGGCTTTCCTGAAGGAATTTCCGGACGCTCGCGTCCTCTACATGGTGCGCGATCCGGTCGCGGTGGTGCCGTCGACGCTGAGCCTGGTGACGGGAATCGCGTCGCTACGTCTGGCGATCTGGGAGCAGCCCGAGGCGGTCAAGAAGCGTTACTTCGAGCGGCTCTATCACTTGCTCGTCGAAGGGGTGCGCCGCTTCCACGACGACTACTTCCAGGGCCGGATCCCCAAGGACCGGGTGCTGATCGTCCGTTACGACCGGCTGATGCAGGACTTCGAGACGGTGATGGACGAGATCTTCGGTTTCACCGGCATCGAGCCCACGGCGGAGCTGCGCGCGAAGATCGTCGATCGCGCCGTGAAGCAGCGCGCCTACAAGAGCGAGCACCGCTACGACCTGGCGAAGTTCGGCCTCGACGAAGCACGCATCCGCAAGGACTGTGCGTTCATGTACGAAGCATTCTTGCCGCCCCTGCCGGCTGCGTGACTCTTTCGATGGGGGTCCAACCGAAGCACCGTCGACCGCCTGGACCGAAAGGCGCGCCGATCGTCGGCAGCCTTCCCGAGTTCCGGCGCGACATGCTCGGGTTCCTGTCGCGTACCGCGCGCGAGTACCCGGGGATCTTTTCGTTCCGCGTGCTCGTCTTCAACGTCGTCATCGTCAACGAGCCGGAGCTGATCCAGGAGTTCTTGACCGACACCAGCGGCCGGCTCGGCATCCCGTGGGAGCGGCGGCTCTTGCGATCGGCGCTCGGCAACGGCCTGCTCACCAACAACGACGGCACCTGGCGGCGCCAGCGCAAGCTCTTGCAGCCTGCGTTCGAGCAGGAGCGCTTGCAGGGATACGCGGCGACGATCGTGAGTCATGCCGAACGCATGCTCGATCGCTGGAAGGGTCGCGACGCGTTCGATCTCAGCAAAGAGATGTCGCAGATCACGCTGGAGGTCGTGGCGCAGACGCTGTTCGGCGCCAACTTCGACGACCACGCCCTCGAGGTCGCCGACAGCATGGACGTGCTGATGCGCTCGTTCGAGAAGACCGTGACCAGCGCGGTGCCGGTGCCGCCCACGTGGCGCAGTCTCGCGGCGCATCGCGCGATGCGACGAGTGGATCGCGCGATCTACGATTTGATCGATCAGGGCCTGGCCGCGTCGGCCGGCCGCGCCGGAGTCCTCGGCTGGATGCTCGAAGCCGAGCGGCGCGGCGACGAAGGCATGACTCGCAAGCAGATCCGCGACGAGCTCATCACGCTGGTGCTCGCCGGTCACGAGACCACGGCGATCGCGATCGTGTGGACGCTGGTGCTGTTGGCGCAGCATCCGGAGGTGGAGAAAAAGGTGCTCGCGGAGCTGAACGAGGTTTTCGGTGGCGCGGTGCCCGACGGCGCCGGCCTCGGCAGGCTCGGCTACCTGCGGCAGGTGGTGAACGAGTCGATGCGTCTCTATCCACCCGCTCCGGCGATCTCACGGGAAGTGCGCGAGCCGTTCGAGCTGGGCGGCTACTGGATGCCGCGCGGCACGCAGATGTTCGCGATGTCGTTCCTGACCCATCACGACGCGCGCTTCTTTCCCGAGCCCGAGCGTTTCCGGCCCGAGCGCTGGGACCGCGACGCCGCGTCGCCTCCGCCGCGCCACGCGTTCTACCCGTTCGGCCTCGGCCCGCACACCTGCATCGGCAAGACCTTCGCGATGATGGAAGTGCTGCTGGTGCTCGCGTGCGTTTTGCGACGAGTGAAGGTGGAGCTGGATCCGCATCACCCCATCGAGCTGCAACTCGCGGTGACGATCCGGCCGAGGCACGGCGTGAAGGTGCGCGTGCATCGGCGTTCGTAGTTGCTGCCCCTTCTGGTAGCCGCCGAGACCTTCGGCGGAACCGGCGACGACGAAGCGTTCGACATGGTGGCGACGAGCGCCGGTGGTTTCGTGGTCGTGGCCCAGCCCCCCGCCACGCAAAGAGCGCGGTCTTTGCGGGGCCCCAGCCCCGAGTCGGCTCGCTTTGCTCGCCGCGCGCCGGGGACCGTCGCGCTGCACGGGTACCGGTTGTTTGGAGCCCGGCAGTCTCCGGCGGGTAGCGCCCGAGCGCACGCCGAGTTGTGCGCCCGCCGCGCCTCGGCGATGATCGACGGGTGATCCCATGACTCATCCATCTCGTCTCCGCGTCGTCCTCATCAAGCCGAGCAAGTACGAGCCCGACGGCTGGGTGCAGCGCTTCCGGCTCGGCTTCATGCCGAACGCGACGCTCTGGCACATGCGCAGCCTGACGCCCGATCGCATCGGCGACGTGCCCGTCGAGGTCCACGCGATCGACGAGTACGTGCAGCCCAACGCCGATTACCTGAAGCTCTTGCACGCCGAGCCCGGCACGCGCGTGCTGCTAGGACTGGTGGGTGTGCAATCCCATCAGTTCCAGCGGGCGCTCGATCTCGCGGCCTACGCGCGGGTCGAAGGAAAGGCGCTCGCCGTGATCGGCGGGCCACACGTCATGACGTGCGAGACCAGCGAGCTGCGCGGCCGCGGCGTGAGCCTGGCGCTTTCCGAAGGCGAGCTGATCTGGCCGCGCATCCTGTCCGACGCGCTTCACGAGGGTGAGCTCTTGCCGATCTACGGCGGCGAGCAGCGCTGGCAGGACACCCTCGAGGACGTGCCGCTCGTTCCGCCGGCGCGCAGCGATCTCAGGCGCTACGTCACGCGCATGATCGGCGTTTATCCGGCGCGCGGCTGCCCGTATCGCTGTGTCTTCTGCTCGATCGTGAAGATCGCCGGCCACCAGGTGCGCTCGCAGAAGACCGAGACCACGCTGGCGACGCTGCGCGCCGCCAAGCAGGCGGGCGCCAAGATCGTGGTCTTCACCAGCGACAACTTCAACAAGTTCTCGGGCGCCTTCGAGCTCTTGCAAGGCATGATCGACGAACGGATCGAGCTGCCGTTCTTCGTGCAGTGCGACGCGCAGGTGGCGCACCAGCCCGAGCTGATCGCCATGCTCGGGCGCGCCGGCTGCTTCCAGGTGTTCGTGGGCGCCGAGTCGTTCGACCGGAAG
The DNA here is from genome assembly GCA_964650975.1 of uncultured bacterium. GTDB lineage: Bacteria > JADJOY01 > JADJOY01 > JADJOY01 > JADJOY01 > CAZYWA01. The sequence goes on along the minus strand of CAZYWA010000026.1, from coordinate 15,346 downwards.
ACGCTGCTCGCGGCGCAGAAGGGTCACAACCATCCCGAGCAGTACGCGGAGATCGTGCGGCTTTGCCGCGAAAACGGCGTCTCGACCCAGTTCTCGAACATCGTCGGCTTTCCGCAGCACACCCGCCAGGCGGTGCTCGATCACTTCGAGCAACTCAAGGCGCTCGGCCCCGACAACGCCGCGTTCTACGTGCTGACGCCTCTTCCCGGCACCGAGCAATGCGATCAGTTCATCGCCGAGGGACTCATCACCGAGACGAACCTCGATCGCTACGACATGACCAACTGCGTGTGGCGGCACCCCGAGCTACCCGCCGCCGAGCTGCACGATCTCATGTTCGAGGGCTACCGCTCGTTCTATTCGCTGCCGCGGCAAGTGAAGAAGTGGACGAAGATCTCCCGCAACGCGCAGCCATTCGTGAAGTGGACCTACCTCCAGACCATGATCGGCGCCGGCGTCTTCGAGCGCGCCTCGGCGACCCGCGGCGATCACCCGATGTCGGGTGGGGTAGGGCGCCGCAAGGCCGACCACGCCTCGGCCTACGCGGCGCTGCGCCGCGCGGTCTTCGACATCGAGCGCGTGCCGCTGCCGCGCGGCCTCGCCCTCTCCGAGCACGACGAAGCGCTCAACCGCGCCGCGAAGCTCACGGTGCCGGTGCGTCCCGCGCCGCGCACGGTTCCCGGCTTCGCCTGAGAAGCGCCGCCCGCCGGGGGCGGCGCAACCCGTAACAATCCGCCCGTAGAAATAGGGGCAGACAGATTTCTGAAATGGAAACAATGAGATTCTCGAAATCGTAGCAAACAGCGCGTCGGCAGGGGCCACGCCGGCGGAAGGCGGCCCGTTTTGCTGCTCTGGCGAGCGCTCAGACGAGGACTGGGCGGTCGGGAAGCTCGTTGGGGTTGGGCTCGCCCGCGGACGGGAAGTGCTCGGTGAGCAGCGCGCCGATGGCGCGGATTCCGGTGACCACGCCCTCGGTCACGCGCCCCGCCCGGAGCGCCGCCTCCATGTCGCGGCAGATCGCCAGCCAGCCGTCGTCGCCCACCCGTGCGTGGATGCCGCGATCCGCGACGATCTCGATGTGGCGGTCGGCGAGCAGCAGGTAGACGAGAACGCCGGTGTTCTTCTCCGTGTCCCAGACGCGTAGGTCCGAGAACACCTGGCGCGCGCGCTCGCGGGGCGTGACGCCGCGAAGCAGCGGCATCGGGTGGATCGCGCCCTCGACGACGAAGCGGATCTCGCCCAGGTGCGACGCCTCGCACTCGTGGATCGCGCGCTCGATGGCCGCGAGGGTCTGGGGAGGGAAGGCGCGCCGCACGCGTAGCTCGGGAAACGCGAGGTGCCGGAGGATGCGTCGCGCGTCCATCACCAGCTCCCCGAGGCGCCGCCGCCTCCGAAGCTGCCGCCCCCGCCGCTGAAGCCGCCACCGCCACCGCTGCCGCCCCCGAATCCACCGAATCCGCCGCCGAATCCCCCGCTGCCCGCGTAGAAGCCGGACCGCGTCCCCAGGCCTCCGAGCAGCACCGCGGCGAACACGATCCCCCCGAACAGAAGCGCGAACGGCAAGGGCGTGCCGAGGAGCGCGGCGAGCCCCGCCACGCCGACTCCGCCGGCGATGCCGCCGGCCAATCGGCCGAGGATCAAGCGCAGCACGGCCGCGACGCCGAATCCCCCGACCAGCACCACCGTGCCCAGCGGACCGAAGGGCGACGGGTTGGTCCCGGTTCCGCCGGCCCCGCGGTGCGCGGGCGGCGTGGGTAGCGGCTCTCCGCGCACCACGCCGATCATGCGATCGACTCCGGTCTCGACCGCGCCGTCGAACTCGCCGGCGCGCATCCGCGGCACCATGTAGTCCTCGATGATGCGCTTGCAGGTGGCGTCGTTGAGGGCGCCTTCGAGGCCGTAGCCCACCTCGATGCGGATCCGGTGATCGTTCTGGGCGACCACCAGCAACGCGCCGTCGTCCACGCCCTTCCGCCCGAGCTTCCACGCTTCGGCGACGCGCAGCGCGTAGGCCTCGATCTCCTCGGGTTGTGTCGTGGACAGGATCAGCACGGCGAGCTGGCTGCCCTTCTCGGTCTCGAGGCTCGCGAGCCGCTCCTCGATCCGGCGCGCTGCGGCGGCCGAGAGCGTGCCCGTGAGATCGGTGACGCGAGCGACCGGCGGCACCGCGACCTCGGCGCGCGCGGCCGCCGCGAGAAGCGAGACGGATGCCAGCGCCAGGGCCAGCGGCAGGACCACTCGTCTGGTGCGCGACCGGGGTCTCATCTCGACCTCGGGGGATGGAGTCGGACGAGCTCGCTCCGTCGCGTCCGGGCCGCTGGTGCGCGATCGAGAGCTGCGGGTGCGAGGGACCGCAGCCCTCCGGGTCGGGATCGATCGAGGTGCGTCACTTGTTGCCGAAATCGACCTTTGGCGGTGTCGAGATCTCCTTCTCGTTCTCGACCGTGAAAGAGGGTTTCACGGCCAGCCCGAACATCCTCGCCGTGAGGTTGGTCGGGAACGAGCGCACCGTGGTGTTGTACTCCTGGACCGCCTGGATGTAGCGGTTGCGCGCCACCGTGATGCGGTTCTCGGTGCCTTCGAGCTGCGCCTGAAGATCGCGGAACGAGGCGTCGGCCTTGAGGTTGGGGTAGTTCTCGGCGACCACCAGCAAACGCGACAGCGCGGAGTGGAGCTCGCCCTGTGCGTCGGCGAAGCGCTTGAGCGCCTGCTCGTCGTTGGCGCTGTCGGGCGTCATCTGGATCGAGCCGACGCGCGCTCGCGCGTTGGTGACGGCTTCGAGGACTTCCTTCTCGTGCTCCGCGTAGCCCTTCACCGTGTTGACCAGGTTCGGCACCAGGTCCGCCCGCCGCTGGTACTGGTTCAGCACCTCCGCCCATGCCGCCTTGATCTGCTCGTCTTGTGACTGGAGGCGGTTGTACCCGCAGCCCGTCACCAGCGACAGCGTCAGCGCCAGCGCGGTGGTCCATGCGCGTCGCAATGAGCTCGATCGATTCATCGTTCCTCTCCCGGCGAGACGGCCGCGTCGCGCGGTGCTCGCACGGCAGAGGTTACACACAACCCCTCGCCATTCGTACAGGGGCGGCCGCTAGGCGGGAAGCAGCTCGCTCAGCAGGGCGCGGACCCGGCGCTCGATCCGGTCGCGGATCGGGCGCACTTGGGCGATGGCTTTGCCGGCAGGGTCGTCGAGCTCCCAGTTGAGATAGCGCTTTCCCGGATAGACGGGGCATGCGTCGCCGCAGCTCATCGTGATCACCACGTCGGCGGCGCGCACGGCCTCGTCGGTGAGCCGTTTCGGGAACTCCCGCGACAGGTCGATGTCGACCTCGCGCATGGCCTCGACGACGGCGGGATTGATGGTCTCGGCCGGAGCGCTTCCCGCGGACCGCACCATCACGCGGCCCTTCGCATGATGGTGGAGCAAGCCCGCGGCTATCTGCGAGCGGCCCGCGTTGTGAACGCACACGAACAGCACCTCGGGTTTCTCGGCTGAGGTCATGACGCGGGTTCCATCGCACGCGGTCCCGCGGCGAGCGGCGCCAAGGGAAACGAGCTCCGGGTGCGGTTGCAGAACGCGCACACCGAGAGCATCACCGGGACTTCCACCAGCACTCCCACCACCGTGGCGAGGGCGGCGCCCGACTGCGGCCCGTAGAGCGCGATCGCGGTCGCGACCGCCGCTCGAAGAAGTTGCTGGCGCCGATCAGCGCGCCCGGTGCCGCCACCGAATGCTCGACGCCGAGCCGCTTCATGAGCCCGTAGGCGAGCCCCGCGTTGAAATAGACCTGAATCAGGATCGGGATCGCGATCGGCACCACGTGCAGCAAGCGGGTGGTGAGGTTCTCCGCCTGGAACGCGAAGATCAGCGCCAGCGTGAGCAGCAGGGCCGCGATCGTCACCGGTGCGAATCTCGGCAGGAACCGGCTCTCGAACCACTCCTTCCCCTTGGATCGAATGAGCGCCGCGCGGCTCAGGCTGCCGAGCGCCAGCGGGATCACGATGAACGTCACCACGCTGGCGAGCAGCACGTTGCACGGAACGGCCAGGCCGCTGGCCCCCGCCACCAGCAGGCTCACGATCGGCGCGAACAGGAACAGCATCAGGAGATCGTTCACCGACACCTGGACCAGCGTGTACGCCGGATCGCCACCGACCAGGTACGACCACACGAAGACCATCGCGGTGCAGGGAGCGGCGGCGAGGATGATCACGCCCGCCAGGTACTGGTCCGCGAGCTCGGCGCCGACCCACCGGCGGAACAGGTGTTTGAAGAAGAGCCAGCCGAGAAACGCCATGGAGAAGGGCTTTACCAGCCAGTTGACCGCCAGCGTGACCCCGATGCCGCGCGGACGGCGGCGCACTCCCAGCACGCTGGCGAGATCGATCTTGAGCATCATCGGGTAGATCATGAGCCAGATCAGCACCGCGATCGGTGCGTTGATCTGGCTCTCTTTCCCGAGGTCGAGGCCGCGCAACGTCGCGGTGACATCGGGGAGGAGCTTGCCGATCGCGACGCCCGCCACCATGCACAGGGCGACCCAGAGCGAGAGCCAGCGCTCGAAGAAGCCGAGGCGACGCTTCGCGGCTTCGCGGTCGCCGGTCATCGGCAGGATCCCGGCCCGCGGACCTTCATCAGGCGCGCGAGCTCTTGCTTCATTCCGGTCTTGGCGCGGAACGCGGCGACCAGCGCCCGCATCTGGCGCTCGGCTCCGGGGTCGGCCTGGCGGACCAGCCGGTAGTACACCCAGCTTCCGGCCCGGTGCGGCTCCACCACACCCGCCGCCCGGAGAACCGAGAGATGGCGCGAGACCGCGGGCTGCGACAGAGCCAGCGCATCCTGGATGTGGCAGACGCAGAGCTCCCCGTGGGCCAGCAACGCGACCACCCGCAGTCGCGTCGGATCGCCGAGCGCCTTGAAGAGCGGCGACACCGGCTGAACCTCGGGGACGACCTCTCGCGCGGCCATAGGGACATATGGATATCCGCATATCAGGTTATCGTCAAAAAGGCGACCCGAAAACACGACCGGAGGGCTGCGGTCCCTCGCAGCCGCAACGCCACATCTCGATCGACGGCTGCGGACGCGGGGACCGCGTCCCTCCATCGAGATCCGCCCGTTGGTCGTCCTGCTGTCCGCGGTTGGTGCTCTCTCGTTCGCTCGTCGCGCCGCCTCGCGCAACGGGCGACCGCCCGGCTCGCGAGGCGGTCTCGGCCCATATGGAGACCCACCCGGCGGCAGCCCCGATTGCAGCGCCGGCGCGGCGCGTGACAGAATCGCGCGCCCGCCGCGTTTTCGCCGGGTCACTCTCGCGACGCACGAGCCCGGTCATGACGCGACGATGTTCCCCCGGGGGGCTTTTCGAGCCCCCCGCCCCGAAAAAGGTGCGATTTTTTCGGGATCCCACCCCCGAGTCGTCTCGCTTTGCTCGCCGGGCGCCTGCGGCGCGGGTCGACGGGCCGCTAGGCCGTCGTGTGCGAGTCGCGCGCCGTCGCCGCTGGGCGCTCGTCGCCGTCGTGCTGGTGGCAGTGGCGCCGCTCGCCGCCGGCTGTCCGCAGAGCACCAAGAGCCTCGACCCCGACCAGCCCCGGGTGCTGCACGTTTACGGCACTCATTACGAGATGGGCTACCAGATCGGGCAGGCCTACTCGTCCGAGATCCGCCAGGTGTTCACGCAGTTCCTGACCGCGTCGTTGATTCCGTACTTCAGCCGCCAGCAGCCGAGCATCGCGAGCGTCCTGCCTTACTACGCCGATCCGCGCTTCGAGAACGGCCAGTTCGCGCTCGAGTTCCTGAAGGAGGCGGCGCACGGGCTCGAGCCCTTCATCCCGCAGCGTTTCCGCGACGAGATCCGCGGCATCTCCGACGGTTCGGGCTACGACTACGAGAACGTGCTGATCCTGAACACGCTGCTCGACTCGGTGCTGAGCCTGGTCAACATCACGGTGTTCCTGCAGATCCTGCAGTCGCCGGTGATCGACTCGATCACGCTCCCCGAGAGCTTGAACCGCGACGGCATCGACAACGGCGAGAACGGCCTGGTCGACGAGCCGAACGAGAACGTGCTGAGCCCGTTCCCCGCCTCACCGTTCGCGGTGGTGAAGGGCATGCCGCCGCAGCCGGCGATCACGTTCCGCATGCACGACGTCAACTTCCCCAACGTATTCGGCCCCGAGGGCGTCGATCTCTCGACGCTCCGGGTGCGCTTCAACGACGACGTCTACACCCAAGCCGACACCGACGTGTGGAGCGACAACGGCGACGCCCACCATCCCGTGGTCACGGTGAAGCCGCGGAACCCGTTTCCCGACGGCACCGCGGTGGCCGTGGACGTCGAAGCGGCGGACCTCGACCAGATCGAGGTGCCGCCTCCCTTGCACCCGAACGTCGCGCGACTGCAGCGCTTCACCTTCATCGTGGGCGGCGCCACCACCAAGCTCGAGGACGTCGGCAACGAGCGGCCCGAAGAGGCGTCGGGCAGCATCCCCGCATGGAACCTCGCGGTGCGGAAGAGCGTCACCACCGACGGCTCGACGCTGGTGGCGCGCGCCCAGGCGCTGCTCGACATCGACGTGCTTCACAAGTTCACGACGCTGGTCGTTCACCACCCGACCGACGATCAGGGGAACCCCGAGCCCAGCTTCACGACCGTCGGCTACACGGGCGTCGGCTGGTCGCTCACCGGCATGAACGACCGCGGCATCGTGGTGGCGCTCGACCGTTGCGAGACCTTCGACGACTCGGTGGTCGGGCACATCTTCAAGGAGCAGCCGTATCACCTGAACCCGCAAGGAGCGCTGGGGCCGTGGATGGCGCGCGAGATCCTCGAGGACGCGTCGAGCCTCGATGACGCCGAGCGGGTGATCCGCCGCACCTCGCCGGCGACCGGCTGGAATTTCTTGCTCACCGACGGCCCGCACGACGACATGCGGGTGGTGGAGATCGACGCCGACATCGACGGCGCTCCCGACCACGGCTACTACACCTTCGGTGCCGATCCCTCCGATCCCGGCAACCTCGACGCCAAGGGCCGTCCGCTCGCGAGCGTGACGCCCGACGATCTGCGCAACACGATCCACTACGTGAAGAACCTCCACGACGCGCCCGATTCGGTGCCCTTGCCGCTGCCGCTCGACCTGCACCTCCCCGATCAGCGGAACTGGGGCACCACGTACTTCAGCTCGGTGAGCATCCACGCCAAGGTCGGCGAGGCGCTGGCAGCGGCGGTGGGCCACGTCGACGCGCAGTGGCTGCGCGATCTCGAGAGTCAGCATGGCTTTTACGATCCGCAGATCTCCATGCACGACGTGGTGTTCGCTCCAGACTCGCTGGAATTCTGGGTGGCGATGGGCCGGCTGCCGGCGGTGGGGCCGATCGATCCAGACAAGCCGGACGGACCGCAGGTGCCGTTCAACCACTTCGGCCCCGAGCTCTTCACGAGGCCTGCGCCGTGAAGGCCGCGCGCGCGGCGCTCGCCGTCCTCGCGTGGTGTTGCGCCGTCGATACGGCGCTCGCGGGGCTCGCCGACACGCCGCCGCAGGGAATCGTCATCCTCGAGACCCGTTACGGCAACACCGAGGTGGACGGCCGCTACGACGGCCACGGAGTGCTGCAGAACCTGGCCGACGACGTGAATCGCTTCGCGCCCACCGGCGAGTTCCAGGGCAAGATCACCGTCCCCGGAGTGCACAAGGCGCAGTACGAGATCACCACGCTCGCTACCGGCATCACCGATTGGTTGGCGTTCGCGATGGTGTGGCCGTTCTTCTGGGAGCAGAAGACCGAGCTCAACCTCGGCTGGACGCCGGGCGATTTCATCCCCGAGTTCAACCGCCAGATGACCGGCGACGACTTCTGGGCGTGGGCGGGAAGTCTGGGCCAGCCCAAGCCGCCCGATTGGTCGGACGTGGATCGCACCGGAGATCTGCTGCTCGCGACGCTGGTGAACGTGTACCGCGAGCCGTGGGCGCAGGTGACCGGGTTCCTGTTCGGCAACACCTTCACCGGCCACAAGGCCAATCCCGAGATCCTGGGCAACGTGGGTACCTCGGGGTTCGACTTCGTGACCAACGGCGACATCGGATTTCATCTCGAGAGCGACTGGCGGGTGCCAGACTCGGCGATCGACCGGTTCACGCTGAGCTTCGACCTCTTCTACGAGCACTACCTGCCGCGCACCTTCACCAGCCCGGTCGGGAAGTACAACCCGCTGATCGTCGACTACGCGCCCTACATCGGTCCCACGTACAAGGTGATCCGCGGCGACATCTACGGCGCCGGCACGACGATCCGCTTCGACGTGTTCCGCGGTCCCGAGGAGCCGAGCTGGCTCACCAAGACCAACCCCGAGTTCCAGAAGGCGCTACCCGCGGTGTTCGGCATCCAGGCGGCCTACACCCACCTGCGCGCGTTCGATACCAAGTACGAGTCGCTCTCGCAGGTGTGGGACAGCGAGCAGGAGGACGACAACAAGGCGCTCTACAAGCACAACTTCAAGTTCTCCGGGCAGCTCTCGCTGTTACGCTACGGACTGCCGCTCGACTTCGTGGGCGGCTACATGTCGCAGACGTTGATCCCGGGGCACAACTTCCGTCCCGCCGATGGCTTCGACATCGGATTCCGGCTCTACTACAGCCTGCTCATCAATCCGTTCGATCTGATCTTCGGCAAGTGACCATCCCGGTCAAGATCGTCGGAACAGGTCTCTACGCGCCGCCGCGGGTCGAGACCGCGGCGGAGCTGGCGCCGCGCATCCACCGCAGCGAGCGCTGGATCCTGACCCGGGCGGGAGTGGCGCGGCGGCACGTCGCCGAGGAGCCGATCGAACAGATGGCCGCGAAGGCGGCGCGGCTGGCGCTCGGCCGCGACGGCCCGCCCGATCTGCTGATCTACGCGGCGACCACGCCCCGCCAGATGATCCCCGACACCTCGGTGTTCGTGGCGCGCGAGCTGGGGCTCTCGGACGTCACCACGTTCTCGCTTCACAGCACGTGCCTGTCCTTTCTTCCCGCGTTGCAGCTCGCGGCGGCGGGCATCGCGACCGGCCTCTACCGCCGGGTGCTCATCGTGTCCGCGGAGATCGGCACCATCGCCCGCGACTTTCGCGAGCCCGAGAGCGCCGCGCTGCTGGGCGACGGCGCGGGTGCCGCGGTGGTCGAGGCCACGCCGCCGGGCGAGTCGAGCGCGCTCCTGGGCATCTCGCTCGCCACCTATCCGGACGGCGCCGAGCTGACCCAGATGCGCGGCGCGGGCATGAACCGTCATCCGCTCGATTCGGCGACGACTCGCGAGGACTACCTGTTCACGATGGACGGACCGGCGGTCTACCGGATGGCGCGCCCGCTGCTCGTGAAGCACGTCCAGGCGGCGCTCGAGCAGGCGGGCCTCGAGAACCCGCAGCAGATCGACGTGGTGGTGCCGCACCAGGCCTCGGGCCGCGCGCTGGAAGCGATCGCTGCCTTCTTCAAGCTCGATCCGGAGCGGGTCGTGAACATCATCGGCGAATACGGGAACTGCGTCGCCGCGTCGCTTCCCATGGCGCTCGCGCAGGCCGACCACGACGGCCGCATCGAGCGCGGGCGACTGGTGCTTCTGGGCGGAACCGGAGCCGGCCTCGCTGCAGGCGTGATCGTGCTGCGCTGGTGAGCCGCCGCCGCGTCCAGACGGTCACCGGCTGGAGCGCGCGCGGTCCCTCGCGCGCGAGCGATCGATTCCGTTCGAGCTCGTTCGATCGTGTTCGAGCGCTGCCCACCGAGGGACCGGTGGGCCTCCACGAGAATCGGAGCGCGTGAGGAATTCCCTCGTCAGTCGGCTCGGGGACGTTTCCACTCGCCCTCAACCCCGAACCGACTGCTCGCGTGGATCTGTGCCGGCGCCGAGCGGCGCCCGGCGAGCGACGCGAGCCGACTCGGGGGTGCGGCCCCGCAAAAACCGCGCTCTTTGCGGGGCGGGGGCTTGAAGCCCCCCGGCGAAACTCAACTCTCGAGGCCGCCTTCGGCGAGGCAGCGGGCGAATGTCTCGACGATCTCGGCGTCCCACCAGCCCCGTGACGTTTCCTCGCGAAGCGTGGCGAGCGCCACGTCCGGAGCGAGCGCCGCGCGGTAGGGGCGGTCGGTGGTGAGCGCGTCGAAGATGTCGACCACGGTGACGATCCGTACCGCGAGCGGAATCTGGTCGCCGGCGAGTCCGGCCGGGTAGCCCGAGCCGTCGAGCCGCTCGTGGTGGTGGCGGATGATCGGCACTACCTTGCGCATGGTCTTCATCGGCGAACAGAGCTCGGCGCCAGCTTCGACGTGACGGCACATCACGCTGCGCTCGCCGGTCGAGAGCTCCTCGTCCTTGCGCAGGATCTCGTCGGGCACGCTGATCTTGCCGATGTCGTGGAAGACGCCGCCCAGCCGCAGCACCTCGAGGGCCGCGGCGTCGAGACCGAGCGCCCGCCCCACGCGGCGGGCGTAGGCGCCCACGCGCCTGCAGTGGCGGCCGGTGTAGCCGTCGCGGCGCTCGACCGCGATGGCGAGCGCTTCCAGCACCTGCGAGGCGTGCTCGAGCTCGTCGGTGAAGTGCTTGAGCGACACCAGCGATCGCACCCGCGCCCGCAGCTCGGCGCGGTTGATCGGCTTGGTGAGGAAGTCGTCGACGCCCAGCGACACCGCGAGCAGCTTGTCGTCGAGCGCGGTGAGCGCCGTGACCATGACGATCGGGACCAGCCGCGTCTTGGGATCGGCCTTGAGCACCCGTGCCACGTCGAAGCCGTCGCGCCCGGGCATCACCGCGTCGAGCAGCACCACGTCGGGCGGATCGCTCGCCACCGCGGCGAGCGCTTGATCGCCGTTCGCCGCTTCCTGGACGACGTAGCCGTCCGCTTCCAGGATGTCGCGAAGCAAGAGCCGATTGGGCTCGATGTCGTCGACCACCAGGATGCGCTCGCCAGCCACGGGGCGAAGTTACCCCACGGCGAGCACGGCTAAAACCAGCGCCGGCGGTCTGCGGCGGCTCGGTTCGCCGCTGGCGACCGAGAGACCGCTGGCGCTCCAACTGAAACCGCTTTCTGGTCGATTGGGCGCGATCGTGCCGTCCGGCTGCGAGGGACCGCAGCCATCCAGCGGCCATTCCTGGCGCTCGGAGGGACGCGGTCCTGGACGCGGTCCCTCGCACGCCCGGGCAAATCGCGACCGTAACCCCCGGTCAGGCGGCGCGAACGTTCGCGCCGCGCAGGCGCGCGACGCGCTTTTCGTACGCATCGCGGACGATCGCGACGTCGTCGAGGAACGCCGGCAGCTCGTCGAGCGTCAACGCCTGCGGTCCATCGCAGAGCGCCTTGCTGGGTGCCGGATGGAAGTCGACCAGCACCATGTTGGCGCCCGCGATGATCCCCTGCGCGGTGACGTGGAAGATGTCGAGCAAGCCGTCCGCCGCCTCGACACGGCCGCCCACCGAGTGCGACGGGTCGATGCACACCGGCATGCGGGTGAGACGCTTGACCACCGGCACGTGCGCGAAATCCACCAGGTTGCGGTGCGGATCGCCGAGATGCGATTTGACCCCGCGCAGGCAGAACGCCACCTGGCGGTTTCCCTCGCTGGCGATGTACTCGCAGGCGTTGATCGACTCCTCGAGGGTGATGCCCATGCCGCGCTTGTAGAGCACCGGCAGCTCTTTCTGCTGGCCGACTTCCTTCAGGAGCTCGAAGTTCTGCGAATTCCGGGTGCCGATCTGCAGCATCACTCCGGTCGCGTCGCCGCTGGCGCGCAGCGCCGCGCGCACCTCGTCCAGGTGCTTGATCGCGGTGATCTCCATCGTCACCACCTGGATACCGTGCTTGCCCGCGAGCTCGAACACGTAAGGCAGGCACTCCTTCCCATGGCCCTGGAAATCGTACGGGCTGGTGCGCGGCTTGTAGGCGCCCATGCGCGCGGTGCGGATACCGTGGCGGGCGAGCGCCGCGAATGTGAGGTCGACGTGCTCGCGGGTGTCGACGGCGCAGAGGCCGGGGATCACGTGGAAGGATTCGTGATTGAACGCGATGCCGCGGTACTCGAACCCCACAGCCTCGACTTGACCGCGATGCCGGCCGATCAGCTTGTAGCGGTCCGAGACGCGGATCACGCGCTCCACTCCAGGAAGCGCCTCGAAGTCGTCGGAGGGCACGGTGGCCGTCGGGCCGATCAGGTAGATCTCGGTCACGCCGCGGATTTTGCCGACCACCTCGTGAACGTTGGTTTCGATGCCTTCATACTTCCGCGCCTGGCGCTTCACTTCCTCGACCTCGGCGCTCGCGGCGCCGATCCCCGGCGTCATGATCACGATCATGGATCTCTTCTCCAGCGGTCGCGCCCGAAACCGGTCGCAACGCAACGCGTCAGTGTAGCGATCGCCCGGATTCTTGTCGCTTTCGAGCTCGTTAACGGTGCGGCTCGCCCGAGCGTCCTTCCCTCGACGTTCCCTCGCGCGTTGACCTGCGAAAGGAGAGGCCACTACGGTCGCGATCGGGATGCCCGAGTCCGCCGGCGGTACCGACCTCGAGCACGTGGCGCTCGTGGAGGCGGCGCGCGGAGGCGATCGCGACGCGCTGGCGCGGCTCTTCGATCGTTACGCGGCGATGGTGCACGGCATCGGGCTCGCGCGCCTCGCGCGGGCCGACGCCGACGACCTGGTCCAGGACGTGTTCCTGGTGGTGATGCGGAAGATCGGCGCATTGCGCGACAGCGCCGCGTTCGGCGGCTGGCTCGCGACGATCGCGCGCACCCGGGCTGTGGACCTGGCGCGCTCGGCGTCGCGCCGCGGCGACGAGTTCGAGGACCTCGGCCGCGACGATCCGGATCGCGGTGACACGCAGCGCGCGCTGGCGGCGATCCGCGCCTTGCCCGAGGCCTATCGCGAGACGCTGATCTTGCGTCTGGTCGAGGGGATGACAGGCCCCGAGATCGCGGCACGCACCGGCCTCACGCCTGGCTCGGTGAGGGTCAATCTTCATCGCGGCATGAAGCTCTTGCGGCAGAGCCTCGGGATCGTGGAGCAGCGGTCATGAACGACGATTATCTGTGGGACAAGAGTGGCGAAGCCGATCGCGAGGTGGAGCGGCTCGAGCGCGCGCTGGCGCCGTTGCGGTATCCGCCTCGCGCGCTGGCGACGGCGTCGCGGCAACGCGCTCCGCTCCCGAGGTTCCGGCGGTTCCGGCCCGTCATCGGCCGGATCGCGGCTGCGCTGGCCATCGTCGCGCCGCTTCAATTCCTGCTGTGGAAGGTGCTCGATTCACAGCCTTCTCCAAACGCGATCACGGTCGAGGCGCTGGACGGCACGGCGCAAGTCGGTTCCGACACCCTCGGCGCTGGCTCGAAGGTGGCACGTGTCACGATCGGGCAGTGGGTCGAGACGGTGGCCGACTCGGGCCGTGCTCGGCTCGAGCTCGCGCACGGCATCGGCACCGTCGATCTCGAGCCGGGTACTCGGCTCCGGGTGGTCGCGAACCGCGGCGACCAGCAGCGGCTCGATCTGGCGCGCGGCGCGATTCACGCGCGCGTCGATGCGCCGCCGCGGATCTTCCTGGTCGACACCGCGGCGGCGACCGCCACCGATCTCGGCTGCGCCTATCGTCTCGCGGCCGCCGCCGACGGACGCGGCACGCTCACGGTCGAGATCGGATGGGTGGCGCTCGATCGCGACGGCCGCTCGGTCATGGTGCCGGCCGGCTCGGTCTGCGAGGTCCGCCCCAAGCTCGGCCCCGGCACGCCGCACGACTCGCATGCACCGGCGGACTGGCTCGCGACGCTCGCGCGCTTCGACTTCGAGGGCGGTGGCGAAACCGCGCTGCGCACGGTGCTCGCCGGCGCGCGCCCGAGCGACGCGATCTCGCTCTGGAACCTGCTCGCTCGCGTCGACGGTCCGCTTCGCGGTGAGATCTTCGATCGTCTGGCGGTGCTGGCACCGCTGCCACCTGGCGTCACGCGCTCCGCGGCGCTCGCGCTTCAGACCGGCACCCTCGACCTCTGGCGCCTCGCCATCGTGCCCCATGCGTTTGCTTCGAACGGCGCGCGCCCCTCGAAGCTTCCGTTCGTCGATGAGCCAGCGCCACCTCTCGATGGTGGAAGCGTTCGCTAGGCAGCGAAGGACGGTTGCCCCTCCAACCGGGAGCGCTTCCCGGCCGATGGACGCGGTCGTCCGCCGGCCGCAAGGGACCGCAGCTCTCCGACCGCTTGCCCGCTGTTCGGAGGGACCGGTGGCTACACGCGCCCCGTTAACGATGTCGATCGCCGACACGTCCTCTCCACATCTCGCTCGAATCGGGAGGACAGGCACACATGGGCCTCGCGCGACTTCGTCGATTCGTTTCGTCCGCGGTGATCGTGGCATCGCTGGCGCCCGCGACGGCTCGGGCGGCGAGCTTCTCCGCCCACGAGTGGGGCACGTTCACCGTCGCGCAGGGCTCCGACGGAGCCGTGCTCGAAGGGCTGAATCACGAGGAGGAGGCGTTGCCGCCGTGGGTGCACAGCTACGCGGAGCTGGAACGGTTGTGGCTCGAGCGTCTGCGACGAGGGTCGTCGGGCCGCGCGGTCTCGAAGGGCATCCCGGCGGGCGATCCGCTGCTCGGCGTCACTGCGAAGCTCGAGACGCCGGTGATCTATTTCCATGGCCGCGTGCCGGCGCGGATCCGCGTGAACGTCGAGTTCCGGAACGGGCTGCTGTCGCAGTTCTTTCCTGACGCGGCGCTTTCGGGTCTGCCGGGCGGCACCGGTGCGATCGATCTCGCGCGGCTCGGCTCGTCGGCGCTGAGCTGGGACCTGGGCGCATTCGCGTCGAGCCCGAACGACGTGACCCGTCTCTGGCCGACGCGGCCCGACGACCCGTGGCTCCACGCGCGGGACGTGGAGGCCGCCGACGTCTATGCCGGCCACGAGCTCGAGCGATTCGTGTTCTACCGGGGACTCGGTCACCTTTCTCTGCCCTTCGCGGTGCGCGCCTCCGACGACGAGTCGCTCACGATCCGGAACGACGGCCGCGACGATTCGCCAGCCGTGTTCGCGATGCGGGTGGACCACGAGGGCACGGGGCGCTTCGCGGCGCTCGGGCCGCTGCGCTCCGCCGGCACCCTAGCCGTGCGCTGGGCCGGCGCCGCCTCGCAGCCCGCCGAAGAGCTGGCCGCGACCGCACGCTCCGCGGTGAAGGCCGTGCTCGTCGATCAGCGGCTCAATGCCGACGAAGCGGAGGCGATGGTCGCCACGTGGTCGCGCAGGTGGTTCCGGAACGAGGGCACCCGTGTCTTCTACCTGGTGCCGCGCGCGCTCACCGACGAGATCCTGCCGCTCACGATCGACCCTGCGCCGGACGAGCTGGTGCGTGTGCTGGTGG
>CAZYWA010000025.1:0-27509 GCA_964650975.1 uncultured bacterium | reverse complement strand
TTCGTCCTCGGTGCCGCGACGGTGCTCTCGATCGCGGTGCTCGGGTTCGGCGCGGCGCACGCGGTGCCGCGCTATCTCTTCCACCTGCTGCCGTTCGGCATCGTGCTCGCCACGGGATGCGCGGCCGGAGCCGCGGCGGCGGTCGGCGCCACCGTCGCCGGCGACCGCGGCCTCCGCCTCGGCTCGTGGATCGGCGCCGCCCTGGCGCTCGGCTTCGGGCTCGTCGAGGCCGCGCCCCTGCAGTCGTGGCGCATCGCGGAGCGCACCCACGCCGATCGGGTCGAGGACGGGCGTTATCTGCCGAGCATCGAGGTGCTCTTCACCTGGGACACCGCGGGCACCGGCCGTTACGTCGCCCTTCATCTCGCCGCCGGCGATCGCGTGCTCGGCACGCACCCGATCTACACCTACGTCTACACCGGCCACCTCGACGGCTGGCTGTGGCACGGGAACCGCGATCTGTGGGACGCCTATCACGAAGGACCGGACGGGAAGCCGATCGACAACTACATCGGTGCGCCGGTGTTGCCGCGACTGGTGGATCTCGCCGCGGTGCTCGCGGCGCCAGGACCGGTCTGGATCGTCACGACCCCGTCCGTGAACGAGGCGGTGCACGTGGATCCCGCGATCCGCCGCTTTCTCGCCCAGCACGGCGAAGCGCGGGTGTTCGAAGGGCGCGACGGAGTCAGCGCCGTCTATCGGTTCGAGGGCGGTGCGTCGCCTTGAGCCGGCGGCGGCAGCAACGACCGAGGATCCACGAGCGGATCGCGTAACCGCTCGCGCACCCCTGGCTGCTGGGCGAGAAAGCGGAACAGCGATTCCGCGATCAGCCGGTGGCCGAGCTCGTTGGGGTGGCAGTCGCGGTCGCTGACGCAGATCGCGTGGCCGGTGAGCCCGCGATCGTGAAGCCCGGCACGCATGTCGTCCACCGGATTCCAGAGCGGCACCTGGGGGTGCTTCTCGAAATACCAGTCGAAGAACATCTGATACGTCGGATCCGGATCGTCGAGGAATTCGAAGGTCGGCGTCGACAGGACCACCAGCGGACGCCCCGCGTCGCGGCACAGAGCCACCAGGTTGTCGAACGTCACGTAACCCTGATTGTCGTCGGAGCACGCCCGTGTGAAGGGCCGGAGCGACGGAAATCGCTCGCGCAGGCGGTCCCCGGCGTCCTTGGCCCACTGCGGCGCCGACGGCGCGTTGAGCTCGGCGACCAGCGGCAGCACCACCTGGTACCGGAAGAGCGCCATCCGGTAACGCAGCTCCTCGTAGAGCGAGGAGTGGCTCTCCAGCCAGAAATGGATGCGCTCGCGAACGAAGTAGGTGCGCGGCGCGCGAAAATCGAACCGCTCCTCGTCGAAGCACTGGCTGGGATAGCGCTGCCCGGTCTCGTAGGCCTCGATCCCCAGGTCGACGAAGTCGTTGGGGCTGAACTCGTAAAGCACCAGATCGGGATCGAGCCAGCGGAACACGATGTGCTCGAGCGTCGCGTAGATCTGCACCATCGAGTAACCCTCGGTGCCGAGATTCACGACCTCGAACGATCCCGGCTCCCGCGCCGCGGCGTTGAGCATGTCCTCCACCAGCGAGCCGAAGATCGCGTGGAGATCCTTGACGCCCGAGCCGAAGGTGACGCTGTCACCGACCAGCGCGATCCGGAAACGTCCGTTCTTGGGGCCGAACTCGCCATCCGGATAGCCCCACGAGTTCATCCGTCCCGCCTTCGCGTACGGGCTCTCGCGGGTCCGCACCCAGCCCAGCCCCGGCTGGAAGCTGCGCGCCGGATCGGTGTACGGCATCGTGGTCGGGCGACGCTGGAACCAGGCGATCCGCCACGGGCGCTCGTAGAGCGCCAGCCCGTGGAACCAGATCTCGCCCAGTGCCAGGAGCCCCGTTCCCATGGCGCACGCCAGCAACGTGACGAAGAGAAGCTTGCGGCGGCGAGTCATGGCGCGGGCGACGCGGATCGAGAGCGCTCCCAGCTCGACATCGCCGCGCCGCGCACCCATGGATCGGCGTGGCCGAGCCAGCGCGCGATCTGGTCGAGCGCAGCCGGGTCGTGGATCGTGAGCTCGGTCAGGATGCGCGCTCCTAGCTCGCGCGACCGCGGCGAGCGCGACGAGACCAGATCGCGCACCGTGGGAATCGCCGCTTCGTCCATGCGAGAGATGGCCTGCGCGGCGGCTTCGCGAACGTACCACCGGTCGGAGTCGAGCGCTCGCTCGAGCGCCGGCAACTCGGCTGCGCCCCGCAGGCCGAGAAACGACGTGCTCAAGAAGCGCTCGCGCCAGGTGCCGTGATTCATGCCCCGTCGCAACGTGGCAGCGGGCACCGACGCATACGACTCCAGGATCTCCGGACGCGGCAGCGCCAGCGCGTCGTCGGCGTGATCCCGGGCGGGCTGCGGCACGATCGCGATGGGCACCGAGCGCACCGGCAGCGGACACTCGCCGGGGCCGGTCCACGAGCGGTCCGGCCGCACCGGACGAACCCCGACGTAGAAGATCCGGCCTCCGCCGTAGACCCGGAGAGTTTCCGGCTCGTCCGGTGCGAGGTCGCCGATCCGGGCGCCACCGACGCCGCCGGGACGCCAGAAGAGCCGCGACATGGCCAGGAACTGCGTCACGTCGTCACGGGCCGTGCCGCTCGGTTCCCGGTCGAGGACGATGGGACCGAACCGGACTCGATACTCGATGTCCTGGAACTGCCTCCACATGCACTCCCAGCGGCGCGTGTTGAACTCGTCGGCGCCGCCGAACCCGGCCATGTGGCGAGCCATGAGCCAGAGTCCGATGCCTCCCGCGATCGCCGCACCGCGCGGCACGGCCGCCCACGCACTCGGCCCGACGCCGCGGCCCAGCACCGTGGCGACGGCGCGCGCGACGCGATGCAACGTGAGGGCGAGCGCGATCGAGAGCGAGATCGCGGGCTCGTAGAGCACTCGATCGACCTGCGGCGTATCGTGAACGAACGGCGTCGCCGTGGTGAGCTGAACGGCGGTCACCACGAACAGGTACGCCGTGAAACGCTCACGGGGATTGCCGGTGCGGCGTAGCGACCCGAGGCTCGCGAGCACCGCGCCGAGCACCAGAACCCGCCCGGCGAGCACCTTCGACAGGGTGAAGCTCGGGTATCCCCAGCGCATTCCGGGAATGAAGCTCAGGAGCTCCGCGTCCACGCGCCAGGGCGGACCGAAGATCGTCGAGACCCAGCTCGCCGCCACGTTCGAGAGCCGGTAGGTGCGCGCGACGTCGGCCGAGCCCACCGAGCCCGGCGCCAGATCGAGCCGGTACCAGGCGAGCGACGCGATCGCGATCCCGATCAGCGCCACCAGGGCCGCGTTCGAGCGGCGGCTGCGGCCGGCACTCCACAGCGCCACCAGCGCGAAGGGCAGCACGATCGCGTTGTTCCGCGACATCCACGCGCACGAGTAGGCCAGCGCGGCGACGATGGTGAGCCCGGCGAGCCTCGGCCACGCGCCGCGGGCGAGCACGATCTCGAGCACCAGCGCCAGGAACGCCACTTCGAAGCACGCCGCGACCGGATAGGCGATGCACGACTTCCAGTAAGCGTCGGTCGCGGTGGCGGTGGCTCCGATGTAGAGCAGGTTGGCGACGAAGCCGAGCGCGTGGCGGCGGGTGATCCGCACCAGCAGCAGGTGCACCCCGAACGCCGCGACCCACAACAGAATGACTTGCGCGACCAGGAAGGCCGCCGGGCTGGGGCCGAAGAGCCGGAACAACGAGACGAAATAGACCCGCCACGAGATCGGGTGGAAGTACCAAAAGTAGGGACTGAGCAGGTGCTCGAGACGGTCGCGGTCCGCGTTCTCGATGTAGATCCACTCGTCGAAATAGAAGAAGTGGTGGTGCTTCGCGGTCGCGTAGAGCACCACGCACGCGGCGTAGGTCCCGAGGACCCCGAGCCACGCGACGCGACCCGCGGACCACCGCGCGGAGCGGGAGTCCGGAATGCCCACTCCCGCCAGGCCCGTGCTCGTCACGCAGCGTCCGAGGTGCCGAGCCGACGAGACGGCTCGACTCCGCGCTTGGCTAGCGTCCTCGCCCCCGGCCGGTAAGCACTCATGAGCCGTCCGCGTCGCCCTCACGGCCCCAGGAATCTCGCCGGAACCGCACGTGGGCTATCGCGCGTCCGGCGCGCTTGTCCAGGTAGTAAGCTTCGCCGCCCGGATGAACGGCGTCGGCTCGCGACCCGTGCCCGCCTGAAACGCCACCAGCTGGCGGGAATCGATCGCGCGTTTGCCATCCGCCAGCGGGTCTCCGATCGAGTCGCGCGCGTCGCGGATCGCCTGGATCCCGGCGGCGCTCCTCCTGCTCTTGGTCTCGGCGCAATTCGTCCGCCGCAAGGCCGCGCTCATCGGTCCGGCACCGGAGAACCTCCCCAACTTCATGATCGGGGACGATGCGTTCTATTACCTGCAGATCGCGTTCAACTGGTCGCGCGGGTTGGGCTCGACGTTCGACGGCATCCGGCCGACGAACGGGTATCAACCGCTGTGGGAGTGGGCCCTGGCGATCTTCGCGCGTGGCTTCGCGGGCAAGCAGTCGCTCCTCGAAGGCACCCAGTGGCTCGTGGTGACGCTGCACGTGGCGATGGGCTGGGGGATCTTCGCGACGCTCGGCCTCCGTTACTCCCCCGCTCTGGGACTGCTGGCCGGATTTCTGTGGATCATCGCCCAGCCGATCTACCGGTTCACTTACGGCATGGAGAGCGCCATCTACGCACCCATGCTGCTCGGTCTCTACCTCGCGTGGAGCCGGCGCACTCGCCTCGCGGTGGAGGATCCGGTCGCATGTCACGCGTGGCTGGGCGCGCTCGCCGGCCTCACCGTCCTGGCACGATTCGACGCGCTGTTGCTGACGCTCTGCCTCGCGGGCGTGCTGCTCGTCGAGCGCGCGCGCGGAGCGGTGGGAACGCGATCGGTGCTGGCGTTCGGGCTCTCGCTGGTGCTGATCTTGGCGCCGTATTTCGTCGGCAACCGGATGGTCTTCGGCACCTTCTGGCCGGTGAGCGTGCTGATTCACTCCCGGGGTTCATCCTTCGCCTTCGAGAAGCTGCTTCACTGGTCGGAACAGGTGTTCGGGCGAAGTGGAATCCCGAACCTGGTCGTACCCGACTGGACCGCGGGACTGGTGGAAGGCTCGGGCGCGGGAGCGGCGCTCTTCCACGCGCTGGCCATCGCGGGAGTGACGCTCGGCTGCGCCTGCGCCAGCGCGCGCGCGGGCCTCCGACGCGACGCGGCCGAGCTCGTCCCTCGCTTCCCCGCGGCTCTGCCGTTCAGCGCGTTCTTGTTGGGCCACTGGCTGATCGTGGCCTCGGGCCGCGCGGCCACCTGGCCGCAGTTCTGGCACTTCGTCCCGGAGTTCATCGCCGCCGCGACGGTGCCTGCCATCGGCCTGGGGGAGGTACTCCGCGCACTCGCGCGTCGTAGAGAGCACGCGTGGGCACGGCGCGCGCACGGGTGGATCTGGGGAGCGCTGGCGATCCTGGGAATCCGCGGTGGCTACCTCGCGGCGCGGCATTGGGATGGCGGCCCGCCGCCCTACGTGCAAAACGGCTGGATCGAAGCCGCGGAGTGGGTGAACGCCAACCTCCCCGACAGCTCCGTCGTCGGCAGCTGGGACAGTGGCTACTTCGGGTGGGCTCTGAAGCCGGCGGTCATGAATCTCGACGGCCTCGTCGCCGACTATCCGTACGTGCGAGACGTGGTGCTCGCGGGCACCGACTACGTGCCCACCCTGATCCGCTTGCGAGTGACGCATCTCCTCAACGAGGAGGTCGTGGGCAGCTCGTATCCCGGGACCTTCCACGGCGTACCGCTCCGGTACCTCGCGGAGCTTCGCGAATGGCCATCGGTGACGGAGGAGGACCGACGGGTCGTGCTGTTCCGATTCGATCCCACGGGCTCGCAGCCGGTCCCCTCATCCCGGCCCACGCCTCGAGAGCCCGCCGACTCGTCACCTGCGCCCTGAACCGCCCTCGAACGCGGTTTCCGTCATGACGCGGCGTCGGGGATGCGAAGCAACACGTACTCGACCGAAGTGCGGAAGCGCCAGCGCTCGACCAGCGGCGCCTGACGCGCCAGCACGTCGAAGGCACCGCCAGCGACATCCTCCACGTAACGGATACCGGTCTCGCGGCAGTACTCGAGCCAGCGATCGTTCTCGACGCGCCTTGCGAAGTCGGGGGCGTTCACCAACCCGTCCAGGTTCACCACCTGGAGGTCGCTGAAATACGCCAGATAGCCGGCATTCCAGGCTCCCACGCGTGTCCCGGGCGGAAGCACCTCGTTCCAGTGCCAGGCGCTGCGGAGCTGGTTGTTCGAGATCAGATGACCCCACGCGAATCCGTTGCAGGCCGCGAACATCGAATCCCAGCCCACGACCGCGATCCCCGCCGTGAGCGCCGTCGCCGCGGCACCGCGGACGAAACCCACAGCACCGCCGAGCCGGCTCGCGAGCGCGTCGACGAGCGAGGGGATCGCGAAGCTCGCGGTCACGACCAACCACACGGCCTCGGGCATCCAGTGCCACTCGCGCGGAAACGTCCCGACCATCACCAGCATGAAGAGCGCGTGGCATGCGACCCCCACCGTGACGGCGCGCCACCACGCGCGTGCGGACGAGTCGCGTGCGAGCCCCGCGCGCCCTGCGGCCGCCGCTCCCGCCACCGCGAGCGCGGACGGGATCGCGATCGCGATCCAGGTGCCGTTCCATGGCTCCCGGTCGAACCAGGCGGACGTGAACCGGGCGGGGCCCGCCACGATCGCGCGCTTCACGGTGGCGAGCACGAACATCGGCAGCTCGTAAAGCTTCCCGGCGCGACCCAGATCGCGGAGCTCGTGGAGCTGCATTCCCACCTTGAGCGTTCCGCTCACCGGCAACGGTGCTCCGACGTAAACCCAGTTGAGGACCGCGTAGACGAGCAACGCCATCCCTGAGGGCAAGGCCACCCAGGCCGCCCGCTCGACGCGATCACGTCGCTGACCCTCGCCCCGCAGGAACACCCAGGACACGATCGCCGGAAGCAAGACGGCGTTGTCGAGCCGGGTCAGGCTCGCGAGCATCGCCGCGAGGCCGAGCGCGAGCCACGACCCCGCCTCCCGCCAGCCGGTCTCGCCTCGCCGGGCTGCGCGCAGCGAGCACGCCAGCAGCGCCGCGAGCGCCACCGAGTTGAGCGGTGCCTCCAGATGCAGAAAATCCTCGAGCTGGGGACCGAGCAGCCAGAGCGCCAGCAGCAGCGGCGCCGAGCAACGGACGAAGGCCCGCGGCACGGTCGAAGCGAGCATCACGCCGGCCACGAGGTGCAGCGCCGCGGCCACGCCGATCGACGCATCCAGCAACGCGGCGCGGCTCGACACGCAACGGGCGATCGCGGCCAGGAGCAGGCACCACGCCGGCTGGTATCCGTTGGTGGGATGGATCCCGTCGAACGTGCTGCCCAGCCCGCGGCTCAGGTTCCACGCGATCTGCAGGTAGTAGAAGGCGTCGTCGGGCGCCGCGAACACCAGCGTGCGGCGGTGCAGATCGGAGGTCGCGAGCAACGCCAGGCGCGCCCCGCCCAGCACGATCAGCGCGAAGGCGATCCAGCGTGCAACGAACGAGAGCCCCGGACTCCGAGCCTCGCTCTCGGTCATCGAGCCTGGCTCGAGGATCCGAGAGCTTCGGCGGGGCGCGTGACGGCGCCGCGCCGGTATTCGCGCGCGATCGCGAGCACTCCGAGGAACGCCGACCTGATCTCGGCGCCGCTGGTGTTGCTGGCTCCGCGCTCGCGGTTCTTGAAGTAGATCGGGAACGCTTCCACCCGCAACCCGGCGCGCAGCAGATGGGCGAGCGACTCGCTCAGGTAGATGTAGCCGGTGTGCCGCTGGGTGTGCGCGAGCAACACCTCGACGGCGCGCGGCGAGTAGAAGCGGAAGCCATTGGTGTAATCGGCGATACGCGGCTCGATCAGAAACCGGGCCAGCGAGTTGGCGAAGAAGCTGAAGACCCGGCGCTTGAGCGGCCAGCCCACGATGGTGCCGTCCGGATAGCGCGCGCCGATCACCACGTCGCAGCCGTCGCCGATCCGCGCCAACCCAAGCGGAATCGCCTTCGGCTCGTGGGAGAAGTCGCAGTCCATCTCGACGAACACGTCGGGGCGCGGCGCCCTCGCCATGCCACGCGCGAAGCCGTCGCGCACCGCGCCGCCGCGGCCACCCTTCCCCGGGCGCACCACCAGCTCGACCCGGCCGGACCACGCGGAGGTCTCCCGCTGCGCCGCCTCGATCACCGCGGCCGTGCCGTCGGGGCTCGAGTCGTCGACCACCATCACCGAGATCCCCGGATCGGTGTCGAGCAGCGCCTGGATCAGCGCGACGATGTCCGCGCGCTCGTTGTACGAGGGCAGCACCACCAGCGAGCGCATCAGGTCCCCGACTCGATCATCCGACCGTGAGCGAGCGAAACGCGTCCTCGAGCGACGCCAGAGCTCCCGGCGTCCGCACCGGGTGACAGCCGATCATGAAGCCGCGTGCCAGCATCGCATCGCAGGTGGTGAGCGGCACCTTGCGATACGCCACCCGCTCGAGCGCCGGGTGGCGAGTGAGGTTCCCCGCCAGGATCGGCCGCGTTTCGACCCCGCGCTCCTCGAGACGCGCGGTGACCTCCGCCCGGGGCAGCGGAGCGTGGGCGTCGAGATGGAACGCGAGCGTCATCCACGAGTGCGCGCGCGCCCGGCGGGGACGATCGGGCCCCCCTTGAAGGTGCGATACCCCGACCAGCCGCAGCCACGGCGCGTAGCGCTCGACCCAGCCGTGGACCAGCGCCGCGAGCCGCTCCCGGTCGGCCATCATCCGGTCGAGCCGCTCGAGCTGCACGCGTCCGATCGCGCCCTGGATCTCGGTGGGGCGCACGTTGAATCCGGAGGTGACGAAGAAGAAGCGCGGATCGATGTCCGGGTGCTCGCCGCTCCAGCGCTCGGCGTCGGGCCGCTGCCGGAGCCAGCCGTAGGCGCGTGCGCTGCGCAGATCCTCGGCCAGCGCCGCGTCCGACGTCACCATCACGCCGCCCTCGATGGTCGAGAGATGGTGCGAGAAGTAGCAGCTGAAGGATCCGGCGAGGCCGAACGTCCCCGCGTGCCGGCCGTCGAAGTGGGCGCCCAGTCCTTCGCAGGCGTCCTCGAGCAGCGTGAGCCGGTGCTTCTCGCAGAACGCCGTGTACCTCGCCATGGGCGGGATCTGCCCGACCACGTGCACCAGAAAGAGGCCCCGAGTGCGAGGGCCGAGGGCCGCCTCGGCGCTCGCCAGGTCGATCGCGAGAGTCGCCGGATCGACGTCCACGAACACCGGCACCAGCCCGAGCTGGATCAGCGCCCAGGCCGTCGTCGGCCAGCAGAGCGCCGGGATCAGCACCTCGTCGCCGGGGCGCCAGACCCCGTCGCGGTCCGAGCGGCGCAGCATCGCGTCGACCATCAGCAAGTTCGCCGACGAGCCGGAGTTGACCATCACGGCGTGCGGCGCGCCGACCCACTCGGCGAAGGCGTGCTCGAACGCCGCGACCTGATCGCCCATGGTCAGGCGACCGGTGTCGAGAACCGCTCGCACCGCGTCGAGCTCCTCGCGGCCGAACGTCTCCGCAGCGAGCGGATAGGTCTTCATCGCCTCAAGGCCCGAAGCTTCCGGCCCGGAACGTGGAGTCGGGAATGGCGCGCTCGCGGGAGATCCAGGATCGGCGACGGAGGGAGGAGGAGTCTACGGCGGCCCCCTGGGCTCCGGTCAAGTATCGACTCGGCTGCGTGGTGTCGCAGGTTGCCGATCTCAGGCATCGGGCGCCGGCCGTCCGATGGCCGTCCGTCGCCCGAGCCGGTCCATGTGGGCAAAGTGAGACACACCCTCCGCTGTTCGATGCGCGCTGGTGCGGCTCACCCCCATTTGATATGTAGGGCCTTCGCGCCGCCGGCGGCGGCTCGGAATCCCGATCCGATGGTGGAACCGCGCTCGACTCAGGGCCGAGCCGCACGCTGGCCCTGGTGGCTGCTGGTCCTGTCGCTCGCGATCGCCGCGAACCTGCGGCTCACCCGGCTGGGGCTCGCTCCGTTCTGCGTGGATCAGGTGAGCGTGCTCCGCATGGTCCGGGGGCTGCTCGACGGCACCTACATTCCTCGCCGCGGGCCCGACATCGGCCCCGGGCTCTTCGAGTGGGGAACGCTGGGCCCGCTCGAGTACTACGTGATGGCGCCGCTGGTGGTGCTCGCCGAGCCGGCACTCGGCGCTCCCACGGGCCCGCTTGCTGCGTTCGTGCTCTTCGGATTGCTCGGGTTTCCGTCGCTCTACCTGCTGGGCGAGCGCCACCTGGGGCGTGGCGTGGGTGCCGTCGCTTGCTTCCTCTACGCCGTTGCGCCGCATCCGTTCTACCTGTCGCGCGAGCTGATGGACCATTCGTTCCTGGCGCCGGTGGTGCCGCTCTTCTTTCTCGCGCTCTGCGAGCTGAGCCGGCGCGCCAGCGTCGGGTGGGCAGCGGTGGCCTGCGGCTCGCTGGCGGCGGCCATGCAGTTCCACATCACCACGGTGGTGTTCCTGCCGATTCTGATCGTGGTGCTGGTGACGTCTCGCGTGAGCTGGCGTGGCTGGGTGGCGGGCCTCGCCGTGGGCGCGGCGCTCTACGCGCCATTCCTCTACGCGCAGCTGACCGAGGGATTCCCCGACGTGCGCGCGATGCTCGGCGTCGCGCGCGGCCAAGGCATCGGGATCGCGTCGAGCCGCGCCGGAAGCACCGTCTTCACGCGCCTGGTCGAGATCCTCTACCGCTCCGGCCAGACCCCCGACATCGAGACGCCGGTGGGGGTCCACCGGTTGGGCGCGGGACTCGCGGTCGCGGTCGCGTCCGGTGCCGCGCTGGCGCTCGGCCGCGCTGGATACGCGCTTCTTCGACGAGACTCGGCTCCACGCGAGCCGCGCGGATGGCTCGCGCCGGCGATCGTCGTGGCGTGGCTCGCGTTGCCGATGGGATTTCTCGCCACCCAGCGCACCGAGGTGTACGCACGGCACCTGGCAATCATCTATCCGGCCCCGCAGCTGCTCGCGAGCCTGCTGGTGACCGGGCTCTTCGGCTGCGCCACGCGCCGAACGCCCGCCCCGACCGCACGCTGGGCGGGCCGCATGGTGGCGGCGCTCGCCGCCACCGCGTTGCTCGCCTGGGTGTCCTCGGGAATCTGGACGATCCTGCGATTTCAGCGCGACGTCCAGCGCGGCTCGCTGGTCGCGGGGAAGCTCCCGCTCGGCGTCGAGCAGGATCTCGCACGCGAGCTGGTGGCGCGCGGCGTGCGGGCTTCGACGTTCGACCGGGTCGGGCTGGCCGGCGGCGGCCAGGAGCTGGAAGGCATCCACTACCTGGTCGAGAGGCTCGCGCCGGCTCCCGGCGGCTCGGGGAACGGCCACTCCGCGTTCCTGATCGCCGCACCCACCGACGTGATCGACGATCCGGTGCTGCGCTTCCTCGGCGCACTCGGGTGGAAGGGCGACCTGGCGCTGATCGAGCATCGGTCGAGCCTCGACGCCGACACGCTGCAAGTGACGCGCAACGGACACCCGGCCGCACGCGCCGATCTCACCTCCTATGGCACCGGCGATCCCGGCCCCATCCACGCGGAGGCGCGGATCACCAAGCTCGACGGCGAGCGCATTCTCCTGGTGGTCGACACGCACGTGTGCATCGAGCGCGTCGAGGTCGGCGGGCTGGTCGCGTTCGAGCACGATTGCGCGGGCGCCGCGGCGTTGCCGTGGCCGGTGCGCTCCGCGATCGAGCTGCCGCCCGAGCTACCGCCCGGCCAGCACACCCTCGTGATCGACGCGGAAAACCCGGTGAAGCGGCTCTATCTCGCTCTCTTCGACCTGACGGTCCCGGGCTCGGGCCTGCCCACCGTGCCCGAAGGCCACGGCCTGCAGATCATGCGGCTCGATTGAAGTAAGATCGATTTTCTGGCAGCGCCTCCCGACAGCACTGCCCCGATGCCCGTCGAACCGAGCTTGAGCCTGGTGGTCCCCGCGTACGACGAGGCGCGCACCATCGTCTCGTGTCTGCGCTCGATTCGCGGCTACTTCGAGGCTCGGGCCGAGGCTTTCGAGATCATCGTGGTCGCCGACGGCACCGACGGGACCCGCGAGCTGGCCTCGGGGGCCGCTGCAGGCGACGAGCGAGTCCAGGTGATCGGCTCACGCGAGCGGCTCGGCAAGGGACACGCCATCCGACGCGGCGTGGAGCTGGCGCGCGGACGGCGCGTGGGCTACGTGGACGCCGACGACAAGACGCCGATCGAAGAGTACGCACGGATCGAGCCCTGGCTCGATCGGGGCTACGACGTGGTGATCGGCACCCGGCATGCGGCGGGCGTCACCATCGAGCGGCCGCAGCGCTGGTACCGCCGCGCCGGATCGGCGGCGTTCCGCGCGGCGGTCCGGACCCTCGGGCTCTCCGATCTCTCGGACACCCAGTGCGGGTTCAAGTTCTTCCGCGGCGACGTCGCGCGCCACTTGTTTTCGCGGATCCGGACCGACGGGTACATGTTCGACGTCGAGGTGCTGGCGCTCGCCCACCGCGCCGGCTATCGCGTCCGCGAGGTTCCCATCCGCTGGCGCGACGACGGTGATAGCCGCCTCGAGCTGATCCGCGGCAACGCGCGAAATTTGCGAGACCTGATCCGCATCCATCGCTCCGTGCGCCGCCAGGCATGGTGACGGAGAGCCCGGTTCCCTCGTGCGATGGCTGGTCACCGGCGCGGCCGGCTTCGTGGGTAGCCACCTCGTCGATCGGTTGCTCGACGACGGCCACGAGGTGACCGGCTACGACAACCTGTCGACCGGCCGCCTCGAGTTCCTCGAAGGCGCCGGCCGGAACGACCGTTTCCGCCTGATCCGCGGCGACATCCTGGATCCCGCTCCGCTGCGCGACGCGTTGCATGGCTGTGATGGTGTCGCTCATCTCGCCGCGCATGCCGACGTGCGGTTCGGCACCCAGCACACCCGCGCCGACCTCGACCAGAACGTGATCGGCACGTGGAGCGTGCTGGAAGCCATGCGCGACGCCGGCGTGCGGCGCATCGCGCTCGCATCGACCGGCGCCATCTACGGCGACACCGCCGTCTTCCCGACACCGGAGAGAGCACCGTTTCCGGTCCAGACCTCGCTCTACGCGGCCTCCAAGCTCGCGGCCGAAGCCTACGTGCAGGCCTACTGCGAAGGGTTCGGGTTCCAGGCCGTGATCGTGCGGCTGGTGTCGGTGCTCGGCGAGCGCTACTCGCACGGGCACGTGTTCGACTTCGTCAAACAGCTGCGGGAACATCCCGAGCGCCTCGACGTCCTGGGGGACGGACGGCAGCGCAAATCGTACGTCGACGTGGGAGACTGCGTCCGCGCGATGGCGCTGGCGCTCCGCGAGGCGCGGGCACCCGTCGAGATCTTCAACGTCGGCAGCGACGAGACCATGACCGTCGACGAATCGATCGGATTCATCACGGCGCGCCTGGGCGTCGAGCCGCGCATCGCCCACGGCGGCGGCGAGCGAGGCTGGCCCGGCGACAATCCGCTCATTCTGCTCGACTGCAGCCGCATTCGCGCGCTGGGCTGGCAGCCACGTAGCTCGATCCGCGACGCGGTCGAGCGGACCGTCGCGTTTCTGGTCGAGAACCACTGGATCCTGGAGCGCCCGTGAGCCACGAGCCGCTCCTCCTGGGACGCGTCGCGCTGGTCACGGGTGCGTCGCGCGGCCTCGGGCGCGCGATCGCGGAGGCGCTGTGGCGCGAGGGAGCGTCGCTCTGGATGGTGGCTCGGAGCGCCGCCGGCCTGGACGAGCTCGCGAGCGCTCTTGCGCCGCGAGCCCTCGCCGATCAACGAGTCGAGACGCTCGCGGCCGATCTCGCCGATCCGGCCGCGCCCAGGCACATCGCCGAGCAAGTGGTCGCGCGCTTCGGCCGGGTCGACGTGCTGGTCAACAACGCGGCGCTCATCGGGCCGATCGGCCGGCTGTGGGAGAGCGACGAGCAAGCCTGGGACGAGACTCTGCGCGTCGATCTCCTGGCGCCGGTGGCGCTCTGCCGTGCGGTCGTCCCGGGCATGATCGCTCGCGGAGCGGGCCGCATCGTCAACGTGTCCGGCGGCGGCGCCTCGACGCCATTGCCTCACTTCTCGGCCTACGCCACGGCCAAGGCGGCGCTGGTGCGGTTCTCGGAAACGCTCGGTCGCGAGCTCGACGGCAGCGGCGTCGAGGTGAACTGCCTGGGCCCCGGCGCGCTCGACACCGACATGCACGCACGGATCCGCGAGGCGGGGCCGGAACGGGCCGGCGCCGACATGCACGGTCTCGCCCTGGAGGTCGCACGGACCGGCGGAGCGTCGATGGAGCGAGCCGCTGCGCTGTGCGTGTTCCTGGCCTCGTCCCGAAGCCGCGGGATCAGCGGACGGCTGCTGAGTGCCGTCTGGGACCCGTGGACACAGCTCGAGCACCGCGTCGAGGAGCTCGCGGCGTCCGACGTGTACACGCTGCGTCGCATCGTGCCCGCCGATCGCGGCAAGGACTGGAATCCCACGTGAACGTGGCGATCGTCGGCTGCGGCCGGGTCGCGGCGAAGCGGGCGCGCGCGCTCGATCCCGACCGGCTGGTGCTGTGCGTCGACGTCGAGCCCGAGCGGGCGGATCGGCTCGCGCGCTCGGTCGAGCCACCGGCCCGCTCGGGCGCCGACTGGCGCGAAGCGGTCCGCGCCGCAAACGTCGACGCGCTGATCGTGGCGACTCCGCACGATCTGCTCGCGCGAGTGACCCGCGAAGCCGTGACGCATGGAAAGCACGTGCTCGTGGAAAAGCCGGCGGCGCGGCGTGCCGAAGAGCTCGCCGGGTTGCCGCAAGAAGCGCGCGCCCGCGGCATCTCGGTTCGCGTCGGGTTCAACCATCGGTTCCACCCGGCGCTCGCGCGCGCCCGCGCGCTGGTCGACGCCGGCGAGCTGGGAGATCTCTTCTACGTCCGCGCTCGCTACGGACACGGCGGCCGCACCGGCTACGAGCGCGAGTGGCGCTGCGATCCCGCTCGCTCGGGTGGCGGCGAGCTCGTCGATCAGGGCGTCCACCTGATCGATCTCGCCCGCTGGTTCCTGGGCGACCTCACGTTGCACGCGGGACTGGCGCCTCGCTACTTCTGGGAGAGCCCGGTCGAGGACAACGCGTTCTTGCTGCTCACCGGCGAGGCCGGACGCGCCGCGTGGCTGCACGCGAGCTGGACCGAGTGGAAGAACACGTTCGTGTTCGAGATCACCGGCCGGAAAGGCAAGCTCGAGGTCTCGGGACTGGGCGGCAGCTACGGCGTCGAAACGCTCACCTGGTACCGGATGCATCCCGAGCTCGGTCCGCCCGAGTGCACGGTGTGGGATTACCCAGGTGACGATCCCTCGTGGCACGCGGAGATGGACGCGTTCCGCGGCGACATCGCGGCCGGGCGCGAGCCTTCGCCCAGCCTCGACGACGCGATCGCGGCGCTCCGCATCGTCGAGAACGTCTACGCCGCGAATCCCGCGACGGGCGGCGCATGATCATCACTCGCAGCCCGCTCCGGATCACCCTCGGCGGCGGCGGCACCGACCTGCCGTCCCACTATCGCGAGCACGGCGGCTTCGTGGCCGCCGCGGCGATCGACAAGTACGTGTACATCACGCTGCACCGCACCTTCGAGCAGGAGCTGATCGTCAAGTACTCGCGGATGGAGCGCGTGCACCGCGCGGCGGAGCTCGAGCACCCGCTGCTCCGCGAGGCGCTGCTGGCGCTCGGCCACGATGCGCCCGCTCTCGAGATCACCAGCATGGCGGACATCCCCGCCGGCACCGGTCTCGGCTCGTCGGGCAGCTTCACCACCGCGTTGCTGCAAGCGCTGCACGCGCTCGACGGACGGCGCGTCGATCCCCAGTCGCTCGCCGAGCAGGCCTGCCGCATCGAGATCGACGTGCTCGGACAGCCGGTGGGGAAGCAGGATCCGTATGCCGCCGCGTTCGGCGGGCTCAACGCGTTCCACATCGCCCGCGACGGTTCGGTGACCGTCGAGCCGCTGCGCATTCCGTCCGCGACGCTCTACGATCTCGAGGACAACCTGGTGCTCTTCTTCACCGGGTTCTCGCGCTCGGCGCCCAGCATCCTGGCCGAGCAGGATCGCCAGAGCCGCACCGGCGAGCCAGGGATCGCCGATCACTTGCGCCGGGTCCGCGAGATCGGCGAGGGTCAGGTGCGCGCCCTCCAATCGGGAGACGTCGACACCTTCGGCGACCTGCTGCGCGAGCACTGGGACTTGAAGCGAAACCGATCGAGCGGCATGAGCAACCCGCGGATCGACGAGTGGCACGATCTGGGAATGCGCTGCGGCGCCCGGGGCGGAAAGCTCGTGGGCGCGGGCGGCGGAGGGCTGCTGCTCTTCTACGTGGTCGACAAGACCCGCATCCGCCGCGAGATGGCCAAGGCGGGCTTGCCCGAGGTGCGTTTTCGCTTCGAGCTTCGCGGCACGCAGGTCGTGAGCCAGCCTTGAGCCAACCGACGATCGAGCCGTTGCCCCCGGTCGCCATCCTCGCCGGCGGGCTCGCGACTCGCCTGGGCGAGCTCACAGCTCGGGTGCCCAAGTGCTTGCTCGACATCGACGGAGAGCCGTTCCTCGGCCATCAGCTTCGACTCCTGGCGGAGCGCGGCGTCGAGCGCGTGGTGGTGTGCGCGGGCCATCTGGGCGCGCAGGTCGAGCGCGCCGTCTCGGCCTTCACCTCGATGGAACGAATGGACGTCCGCGTGAGCTTCGACGGTCCCCGGCCGCTCGGCACGGCGGGCGCCCTGCGCCGCGCGCTGCCGCTCCTCGGCGATTCCTTCTTCGTGCTCTACGGCGATTCGTATCTCGCGTGCGACTACCGGGAGGTGTTCGCGAGCTTCCGCCGCTCGCGGCAGCCGGCGCTCATGACGGTGCATCGGAACGAGGACCGCTGGGAAACCAGCAACGTCGAGCTCCGGGACGGCCAGATCGCCGCGTACGACAAGACGAGCCCCACGCCGCGCATGCGGCACATCGATTACGGCCTGGGCATCCTCACGCAGCGGGTGCTGGCCTCGATCGAGGACGGCGCGAGCGCCGATCTCGCCGACGTTTACCGCGCGCTGGTAGAGCGGAAGGCACTCGCGGCGCACGAGGTGGCCGAGCGCTTCTACGAGATCGGCTCTCCCGCGGGGCTCGCGGAGCTGCGCGCGCTCCTGAGCCGCGAGCCTGGCAAGGCGCGGCTCGACACCCACCGCGCCGGGCCAGGAGCTTCGTGAGCTTCACGGACTCCTACCTCGACGAGGTGGCGCGGATCGCCGCCGCGCTCGATCGCGAACCGATCGACCGCATGGCCCTGCTGCTCGCGGAGGTTCGTGCGAACGGGGGGCGGGTGTTCGTGCTGGGCGTCGGCGGCAGCGCCGCGAACGCGTCGCACCTGGTCGGCGACTTGCGGAAGCTCGCCGCCGTCGAGGCCTACGCTCCCACCGACAACGCGGCCGAGCTCACCGCCCGCACCAACGACTTAGGCTGGGCCGAAGCGTTCACCGGTTGGCTCGCCGTGAGCCGGCTCGGCGCGGCCGACCTGGTGCTGGTGCTGTCGGTGGGTGGCGGCAGCCTGGAGCCGCCGGTGAGCCCCAACCTGGTTCACGCCATGCGCGCCGCGAAGACCGCCGGCGCCCGCGTGGCCGCCATCGTGGGACGAGACGGCGGCGCGGCCGCTCACGACGCCGATCCGTGCGTGATCGTGCCCACCGTGAGCACCGCGCACGTGACGGCGCACACCGAGGCCTTTCAGGCCGTGATCGGGCACCTGCTGGTCTCGCACCCCGCGCTCAAGCGCAACCCGACCCGCTGGGAAGAGCTGGGCTGAGTTTCCTCGGGGGCTTTCCAAGCCCCCGCCCCATCCGAAGTGAATTCGGATGGGGCCCCACCCCAAATCCGGCGCGACAACGCGCCGCCGCGCCTCTGGCGCGGGACCGGTTCGGTCGATTTCTTCACACGCTCTGAGTTCTTCGGGGCTCTTTTCGGTAGTGGGTCAGTGTGAACGCTGCCCACCGAGAGACCGGTGGGCCTCCAGCCGGAATCGCGGGGTTTGGAGCGCGCGCGGTCTCTCGCGCGCGAGGGCAACCTGACCCACCACTGGCTCTTCAAGCACTTGCCCAGTGGGTCCGGCTCGGGCGACGGACGGCCGGTGGCTGTGCGAGGGCGCTCGAGCCCGCGCCCATCGGAGGCAAATCGCTCGAGCGTCTGCGCCTGCTAGTCGGAGGGCTGCGGTCCCTCGCAGCCGCAGGCGTCCATCTTGGTTCAGACGCTGCGGACGCGAGGGACCGCGTCCCTCCAAGCCGCACGAGATCGCGCCGGGGGATGCGCTCCAGGCAATGAACCGATTTTGTCCACACCTTCTGAGCCCCCATCGCGCGGGCGAATGCAGGCGAGACGAGCGTACGATCGAGTCTCGATCGTGGCCGAGCCGTGCCCGAGCATGGCCATCGGACGGCCGGCGCTCGAGACGGAGATCGGCAAACTGCGCCACCAGCATCCGTTCACACGCCATTGAGCCCGGCTGGGACCGCTGTGATATCGTCTCGAACACCCCTCCCGCGCGCCAGGTCCTTTCCGCTCTGCGTCGAGCGACATGAACGTCGATCTCTTCCGGCGCGTCGATCGCGTCGCGGGCGGCCTGCTCTGCTGGGGGCTCACCCAGCTCGCGCGCCTGGCGCCCCGCCGTGGCGCGGCATCCCTGGCGCTCCCACCGCGGCGAATCCTGCTGCTCAAGCTGCCGGAGATGGGCAGCGTGGTGCTGCTCCATCCGCTGATCGAACGGGCGCACGAGCGCTGGCCCGCGTGCGAGGTCTGGATCGTCACGTTCGAGGAGAGCCGCGAGGTGGTGGCGCTGCTCGGCTCGATCCCGCCCGAGCGCATGCTCACCATCTCCACCCGCGGGCCGTTCCGGTTCGCCGCCAGCGTCGTCGCCGCGGTGCGCCGCGCACGCGCCATCGGCTTCGACGCCGTCATCGACCTCGAGTTCTTCGCGCGCTTCACCGCGCTCTTCGCGTTCGTTTCGGGAGCGCGAGCGCGGGTGGGCTTCCACCGCTTCCACGGCGAGGGCCTCTACCGCGGCGATCTGCTCACCCACCGGGTGGGCTACAACCCGTACCTGCACACCGCGCACGCGTTCCTGAGCCTGCTCGAGGCGCTCGGTTGCGATCCGAGCGAAGCGCCGATGGTGAAGACGCGGGTGGCCGATCTGCCGCTGCCACGGCCCCGCTTCTCCCCCGACCCGGCGGAGACGCGCTCGATGCGCGCCAAGCTCGAAGCCGCGGCCGCAGCACGTCTCGAGGGCCGGCCGGTCTTCCTGCTCAACCCCAACGCCAGCGAGCTGATTCCCATCCGCCGCTGGCCGCTGGAACGCTACGTCGAGCTGGCGGAGCGCCTCTTGGCCGAGCCCGAGGCGCTGGTGGTGCTGATCGGTGCCGCAAGCGACCGCGGCTCGGCGGCCGCGATTCGCGGCCGCATCGCATCGCCCGCCCTGATCGACCTGACCGGCCAGACCAGCGTCCGCGAGCTGGTGACGCTCTTCACCTTCGCCACCGCGCTGGTCACCAACGACAGCGGCCCGGCGCACTTCGCGACCTTCACCACCATCCCCACCGTGACCCTCTTCGGGCCGGAGACGCCGGTGCTCTACGGACCGCTCGGCCCGCGCCAGCGGAACCTCCACGCCGGCCTCGCGTGCA
Organism: uncultured bacterium; assembly: GCA_964650975.1. GTDB lineage: Bacteria > JADJOY01 > JADJOY01 > JADJOY01 > JADJOY01 > CAZYWA01. The sequence continues at coordinate 7,729 of CAZYWA010000025.1, read as the reverse complement.
GTCCCTGCGTGTCCGCCTTCAACCACCGCCACAGTGCCTGCGATCGCGCGCGCTGCCTCGAGGAGATCTCGGTCGACCAGGTAATCGCGGCGCTCCACGAGCTGGGCGTGCAGGCGGATCCCGCCGCGCGGAGCGCGGCGCAGCCGCGCCTGCGCGCGGTCTCGTGACGCGGGGTCGCTCGATGCGCGTCTCCGTCGTCCTGCCGACCTACGAAGAGCGCGACAACGTGCTGCCGTTGCTCGAGCGTTGCGCCGCGGCACTCGCCCACCACGAGCACGAGCTGATCGTGGTGGATGACGCCTCTCCGGACGGAACCGCGATCGTGGCCCGCGCCTATGCGGCGCAGCACCCCGAAGTGCGCGTGATCGTCCGCGACGGGCCTCGCGGCCTTTGCGCATCGCTGGCTCGCGGGGTCGGCGAGGCGCGCCACCCGGTGGTCGCGTGGATGGACGCGGACGGCTCGATGCCGCCGGAGGTGCTGCCGCGATTGCTCGAGCCGATCGAGCGCGGCGAGGCGGACCTGGTGATCGGCTCGCGATTCCTTCCCGGCGGCGGCATCAAGGGTCAGGACCCCGCGCGCGCGTCGCTCGGCTGGCTCGGGATCGCGCGCAATCTGGAGGGCACCGAGGACTCGCTGCTCGCGGTGGGGCTCTCGAGCTTCGGCAACTGGCTGCTGCGCATGCTGCTCAGCCGGCAGGTCACCGACTGGACCAGCGGCTTCATCGCGGTGCGCGCCGGGGTGGTCGCGGCGATCCCGCTCGAAGGCGACTACGGCGAGTATTTCCTGTCGTTCGTCTACCGGGCGCTCGCCGCGGGCTGCCGGGTGCGCGAGGTTCCGTACGTGATCGTGCCGCGCCTGAGCGGCGTCTCGAAGACCGGCGAGAATCTCGGGGAATACGCGGCGCGTGGCGTGCAATACGTCACCGCGGCGTGGCGCGCGAGGCGCACCGTGGCGACGGCGCGCGCGGAGCTGCGCACCGCCCTCGGGCTCAGCCTGGGCGCGCCGGCCGATGGTCGAGCAAGATCGGCGGCGTGAAGCGGAAGGTCTGATCGCGCAGCGGCGGGTGCGCGCGACCCGGCAGCACCTGGACCATCACCGATTGCACGTGCGCGAGGTCGAGCGCACCGCTCCCTCCGCCCGCCGACTCGTCGCGCCGCAACGCCGCGAACGGCACCGCGAGCGCCACGAGCCCGTCCTCCCACATCACGGTGTCGTCCTGGTAGCGCCACTCGCCGCCGTCCCGGTCTCGAACCACCAAGCGATAGGCACCCCCGGTCCCGTGTGCCTCGAGTGCCATGGCGAGGCCCCAGTAACGGCGAAAATCAGGCCGCGGATAAGGAGATATATCCGCCTGGAAGTACCCGGCCTGCGACTCGAAGCCGTAGTCGACCTGCCACGTCGGCATCGACCACAGGCGCGGACCGAACGTCGGCACCGCGCTGGTATCGGGTCCGGCGCGCAACCAGCTCGCGAGCTTGGCCTCGTCGGGCACCGGCAGCCCCACCGGCACCCACCCGGCCGGCGGCTGGTCGGCGCGCACCCGGAAGCGGCGCGGATCGGGCGACACGAAGGGAGCGAAGCGCGCGACCTCGGGTGGCGGAGCGAGCAGCCGGCCGGCGCCCTTCAGGCTCACCACGTAGGCATCGAGGATCGAGCTCGGATAGCGAAGCACCAGCTCGAAGCGCAACACGTTCTTCCCCACGGCCCAGTGGCCGTCGAGCGGGTAGGCATGGATGACGGACTCGCGCTCGTCCGCCGCCCGGCCGGGCGGACAGTCGTCGCGAGCCAGCATCTCGCCGTTGAGCGAGACCCACGCGACGCACTCGCGGGTCTGCAGCACGAAGAGCCCGTGCGGCCGCTCGGCGTGCAGCTCGAACGGCAGCTCCATGTACTGGGCCGTCACGTCGTCGGAGAGGGCGCTGTCGCCGCCCCACGAGAGCGGGAAGTTGGCCATGATCCAGCCATCGGTGTGACCGCCGGTGTGCCACCAATCGTCGGGCGCCGAGCTGCCGCGGCTCGCGTAGCCGAGCTCGAGCGCCGGATCGAGGCGGACCACCGAGAAGGTCTCGCGCTCGAAGGTCTCGTTGGTGATCAGATCGGGGATCACGTGGTGCTCCTCGCCGCGGTAGACCACCAGGTACCGCGGACCGCGCGGGCGATCGAGACGCCGCGGCACCTGCAGACCGTCGACCAGATACGCGAACAGCGGACGGAAACCCGTGTGACGATCCGGCGCCGGGCCGCCTGGCCACGAGAAGAACGAGGTATCGCGCTCGAACGCTGGCGCGTCGAGACCCAGGTCCTCGAGGAAAAACCGCGCCACGGCGATCTTCGATCCCAGCGTTCCGTCGTTCGCGATCAGGCCGGTCGTGCGCGCGTCCCGGCGAAGCTCGCGAAGCACGGAGAGATGCGGCGCGGTGAGCGCCACCACCAGCGCCACCGCTCCGATCGCCCTCGACCACCGTGCCAGCCGCGAGCGCGGCGCGGAATCCCGCCTCGAACCAGGCCGTGGCAAGAGCAGCGGCACCCACGCGACCGCGAGCACGATCGGCAACGGATGGAGCGGGAGCAGATAGCGGTCGTAGATCCGGAACCGCGCCAGCGCCAGCACACCGAGCGGCAACGCGTAGCAAGAGAGCAGCAACGCGGCGACCCGCGACGAGCGCGGCGCTGACCCGGTCCGCCGCCGCTCCGCCACTCCGCGGCAAAGGCTCACGGCGAGCAGCGCGGCTCCCAGGCCCGAGAGCGCGCCTCGCGCGGCCTCCACCTCGTCGAACGCGCGGATCCAGGTCGCGGGCTCGACGCTCTTGGGCAGGAAGCGGGTCGGCAGGTTGGGCAGCTCGACGTTCCGGAACGTGGCGCCGCGCACCAGCACCGCCTGGTTGAACCGGGCGGGCGCCGCGTCGACCTCCGGCGTCACCGATCCCGTGAACACCGAGGCCGCGATGCCGGCAGCGGCCCGCAGATTCGGAAACCCGTGCCGCACCTCGTGACCGAGGTAGGGCGCCCAGAGGAGCACCGTCAGCGCGAAGGCACGTCCCAGGTATCCGCCGCGCAGCCGCGGCCGGTAGACGACCAGCAGCACCAGCACCGGTGGGATCAGATACGCGGTCAGGAAGTGGAGCTGCAGGTTGACGGCGAGCGCCACGACCACCAGCGCCGCACCCAACGGCCGCCTCTCGACCACCAGCAACACGAGCCCGAGCAGCATGAGCGCGGTGAAGCAGGGCACCATCGTGAGGTTCCATAGGATCTGGGAATGCGTCACGAGCGCCGCGTCGAGCGCGTAGAGGATCCCGGCCATGAGCCCGGCGGCGCGGCCGAACAGGATCCTCGCGATCGCATAGGTGAGCGCCGCCGCGACCACGTCGAACGCGGCCCCGAATCCGATCAGCGCCATCGGCGACCGCGTGACGAACCGCGGGATCGCGAGCAGCCAGAAGAGCAAGGCCGGCAGCACGCCACCGAAACGTCCGGAAATCTCCCAGCCCACCGCCGGCCAGCGGTCCTGGTCGACGATCGGATCGACCAGCTTCAAGATCTCGACCTGGGTCTGGTCCCAGGGGACGGCGTCGAGACCGCTCAGACGGATCGCAGCCGCGAGCGCGGCGATGGCGAGCGCATCGAGCCATGGCTGGGCCCGGCGCCACCCATCGCCCGGGAATTCTACGTTCGTGGTAGGTGAGATCACGCAGTCGATTCTCGCCTACGCGAAGTGGAGCGGAAAGCACACGGTCGGAGGGGGTTTGCCGCGTCGATTCGTCTGCAATTGTCGGCGTTCCAGCCTTTGACGCGCCGAACCGTCGTCTGGATAATCGAATCGAGGTTCCACACAAGCCGGAGGTTTCGTCGATGGGCGGTTTGCTCGCGCCTGGCGCGGACGTCGTTCCTGGATCTTCCCCGCGTGCATCGCTGCGCCGCGTGGCGCTGTGCGCGGTGTCGTCGTTGCTGACGCTCGTCACGCTGGCCGTTCCGCGTGCCAGCGCCGGCCCGCTGCTCGACAAGGCCCTCGCCTACTCGCAGAACTTCCAGGATTTCCACTCGCCGGCCTACGGCTGCTCGGTGGAGGTGCACTTCGCGAGCCCCACCGATCCCACGATCGTGTCGTACGACGACCAAGGCGACTCGACGATCTGGACCGGCAACTACCTGGCCGGCGAGTCGTATCGCTACGCGGTGACCCACGACCCGCAGGCGAAGGCGTTCGGCCTGCGCGCCGTGAACTGCCTGCTGGCGATGGAGGAGGTCACCGGGAAGCCGGGCTTCATCGCGCGCTGGGTCGGGCCCGCCGTGCCGCCGTTTCTCTTCGGCGGCTGCGACGGCGACTGCCACCTCGTCACCGACGGCCCCTACGCTGGCACCTTCTGGCTCGGCAACACGAGCTCCGACCAGTACCTCGGCTGGTGGTACGGCCTGTCGCACGCCTACGACTACTTGCTCGACTCACCCGACGACGAGCCCACGCGGCAACGGATCGGCGCCGCCATGGGGAGGGTCATCGACACGCTCAAGAACGACGGCTACCAGATCGTCGATCCCGACGGCACCGTGAGCACCGCCGGCCCCGATCAGCACGGCCAGAAGATCATGGCCTACATCGACATCACGTCGCACGTGGTCGGCGAGCCCTACACGTCGATGATCGACCAGATCTACTCGGAGAACGCGTTCGACTACCTGTTCCTCACCGTCTACCCGATCACCCGCTGGTTCCAGTACTACGCGTTCCACCTGGGCTACATGGCGCAGCACATGCTCACCAAGTGGGAGCCCAACGCGTTCTGGGAAAGCATCGACAAGCAGATGCTCCACGACCGGCTGTGGACCACCACCGGCAACACCCAGCAGGTCATGTTCGACTACATCGACCTGGCGATGGGCGCCATCCCGCTCGACGCGCAGCTCGTGGCCGACGACGAGGCCGCGCTCGCGGCCTTCCCCGACGCCCCCAAGCGCCGCATCAGCCCGGTGCAGGGACCGTTCACCTGGGATCCCTTCCCGCAGGAGATGAACCAGCTCGTCGATTTCCTGAATGCGCTCTTTCCTACGCTCGGCCTGCCGACATTCACCAACCAGGCGCTCGACCCGTTCCCGGTCGACCAGCGCTGCGTCAGCGGCTTCCGCTGGCAGAGCCCGCCCTACGAGGTGTGCGGCGGAGACGATCCGTCGCTCGAGTACCCGGGCGAGGATTACGTGATCGCGTACTGGCTGGGCCGCTATCACGGGTACCTGAGCGACGCGGACTGACCCGATTCGCGACAGCGCTGCCTGACGGCGGCGTGGTACGCTTCCTCCAACTGGTTGACCAGTTGGAGGAAGCCATGGCGACGGTCGCGGCATTCGCGGCGAAGACTCATCTCTCGCAGCTCCTCGACCGGGTCGAGGCCGGCGAGGAGATCACGATCACTCGCCGCGGCACGCCGGTGGCGAAGCTCGTGCCGGCCAAGCGCGCCAGGACGCAGCGGGAGATCCAGGCGCTGGTCGGCGAAATCAAGCGCACCCGCAAGGGCCGTGACTTGGGCGGTGTCACGATCAAGCAGCTGATCACCGAGGGGCGCAAGCACTGATGGCCCTGGTCCTCGATTGCTCGGTGACCGTGGCCTGGTACTTCGCCTCGGAGGCGAGCACCTTCACGAACCAGCTCCTCGAGCGAGTCGGCATCGAGCCGATGGTCGTGCCGGCGCTCTGGACGCTGGAATTCGTGAGCGCCATTCGCAACGCCGAGCGACGCCGGCGGATCGGCGCGGCGGACCGCGCGCAGATCCTCGAGCAAGCAGCGCAACTGGCCTTCGAGATCGACTCGACGCCCGTCCCGATCATCGAGATCGACGACACGGCGCAACGCTTCTCCCTCACCCCGTACGACGCCGTCTATCTGGATCTCGCGCGCCGCCGACGGATCCCCCTCGCCACGCTCGACGCCGACCTGGTGCGCGCCGCCCGCGAAGCGAAGTTGCCGGTGCTCACGGACGCCACGCTTTTCCCGGAGCACCACGTCGCGAAGCGCAGACCACAGAGCAGGTGACCCAAAGACCGCTCCAGCCCCACACCCGGCCGCACCTACTGACTGAACGTCACGCCGTTCGGGCTCAGCGGTTCCACGCCCACCTGGCACGGCTCGGGCGCGGCTTCGACCGCGCGCTTCCTGCGCTCCAGGCGGATGCTCGCATCGTCGCCGTCGCCGCGCCCGCGTCGTTCGTCAATGGGACGATAGACGAGCTCAGCGACCTCGATCTCGCCGTCGCGGTGGGGCGCGGGGAGCTCTTCGAGGCTATCGATTTCCTCGCGCTCTTGAGAGGTCGCATGCTCGGCCCGCTGGTGCTCGTGGAGGCCGGGGCGCAACGAGCCGGCGCGCGTCGCGTGGAGACCGGCGTTACCGTCCCCGCGCCGCAGTTCCGCGAGAGACCGCCGCGCGGCCCACGACCGTGCCCCGACGCAGAAGCAGAAGGCGCGCGGGATCGACTCGACCGGCGAAAACGGGAGGTCGTGGCCAACGCCGCCAAGTGGCTGAGGCCGTACGCGCAGCCGGCTGACCGCCAATTTTCCCCCGGCAAACGCCGTCCAGGTCTTCCGAACCGTAGATCTCGCCTTGAGCGCACTCCCCGCCGCCCAATCTCGGCGACTCCTCACGACTTTCCGCTATCGCCGCGCTGCCGTACCGAGATATCCTCGACCCACTTGAGGGGTATCCGGCGGATCAATATTTCCGGTGACTGGCAAGTTCTGCGCACCAAATTCCGCCCGAGACAACCCAATGCCACGATCCGAATTTGACGCTGCCGAGGTCGAGAGCCTTCTCGTCGCCTGCCACAGGCGATGCTGCATCTGTCACAAGCATGCAGGCGTAAAGATCGAGATCGACCACATCGAACCTGCTTCAGAGGGCGGACCTGGACTGATTGATAACGCAATTCCCGTCTGCTTCGACTGCCATGCAGAGATACATCTCTATAACCCCGCCCATCCAAAAGGTCGACGTTTCCGTGCGTCAGAGATTCGTGCACACAAACAGCAGTGGTTGGGTTTGTGCCAGAGCCATCCCGAGATGTTTGTTCTCGCCCAGCCCCCGCCGGAGGCGGGATCGCTCGAGCGTCTTGTCAGTGAGCTTCAATTCAATCTCCATGTGGCGAGCACCGTGCGGACGCCCGAGGATGTTGCCGCCCCGTACGAGGTCGCGCGGTTCCGACGAGCCATCGCGGACGGGACGTTTGTTTGGCTCACCGAGTCCGTACGAAACCCGGTTCACGATGCATACTGCCTGCTGGTCAAAGCGAACGCCCTTCTGGATCGCGTCACCCACGCTTCCTCGCCAGGCCCAAAGGTGGCTTACCAAACCACTGCCTTTGCCGCGGCAAAGGCTTTGGCCGAGCCCATCAGGAAAGCTATCGCAGTACTGCTTGACGCGTGATCATGGGACACCGCTCACCCCGGACGCGCCTGAGCGGCCACGGTGGCCGCAGAACTCGCCGCTGCACCTGACGGCACCCATGGTGGCGCTCGTCTGGGATCTCGTGGTAGTCCGTGGCCGCAGGTGAGCTGGGCAGACCCAGAGAGACGCGGTTGCCCCGATGGGCCGTCGAGTGAGAATCGCACTGGCCACGTTGATCGTTGTGGCCGTTTTGGCCATCGTCGCGTATATGCGCTTCGTCCCGCGCAACACTTTCATCAACTTTACGCGGTCCAATGGTGGACGTCCTTGTCCTTCAAGAGGGCCCGGCGCAGGTCGCC